>NZ_JBEOSA010000014.1:0-147163 GCF_040302625.1 Kitasatospora sp. NPDC097643
CTGGGCCCGTGATCCTACAGAGGCGGCTTCCCCCTGTTGCATCAAGCCGCCACGCCCCCAACCCGGCGAACGTATGCGGTCAGAGCACTAGGTCGGCGAGATGGTCATCCTGTTGGGCGCGAGCATGGTAGGCCTCGTGCGCGTCCGCCCAGTTCCAGGCCTCCTCCTCACCCAGCTTGTACGTCAGTAGCGCCTGCCAGACCGTGTGCCGGAAAGCATTTGTCTGGGGCGTCTCGCCCTGGCCGTAGGGGTAGTTCGGCCCCCTCGGCCCACCCGGGTAGTTGGCTTCCGTGAGTTCAACCGCTTTTTCCTTGATGTCGTACGCATCCCAGCAGTCGGTGGGATGATTGCCGCAGTAGGCCATCTCCGTCTTGCTCGCTGGCTCGGAGGACTTCCGGTCATATGGGTGGAGGCCATCCTTGTCCCACTTGAACGGGTAGCTGGTCTTAGCGCGGTATTCGCGGCCCGCTCGGAGACCGTTCTGACGCCTCATCTCCGTTCGCTCCTCCTCGAAGCCTGGATCGCTCCAAACGAGGCGCTTGTATGCGGAGTCGTCAACCCTCTCCGCCGTCGTCTCCTCGTAGTTCTTCATGGTGATGGTGCCCGCCGGGCCGCACTTGTAGAGCGTTCCGCATTCCTCGGATTTGAGGCCGTTGGGGTCGGAGCGGTTGACCGGGTTGTTGTTGCTGTAGGCGTAGGCGTTCCACTGGAGCGGGTCCCGGGCGTCCAGGATTGGGTCCGCGCTGAGGAAGCGGCCGGTGGTGGGTTGGTATTGGCGGGCGCCGAGGTTGGTGAAGCCGGTGAGGTCGTCCTTGAGGCCGGTGACGAAGCCCTTGTCGCCGGCCCAGGGGGTGGTGTTGGAGCCGGGGCCGCGGGGGGTGCCGAAGGGGTCGAGGGTGCGGCGGGATTCGGTGAGTGTGGTGCGGTCGATGGAGAGGCTGTTGGTGCCGTGGTGGTCGGAGAACTGGTAGGTGAGTTTGGTCGGGCCTTGGCGGACCAGGGTGATGCCGCCGGGGATGTTGTAGTAGCGGGTGCCGGTGCTGGTCTTGGTGCCGGTGTCGTAGCTGAGTTCGTCGCCGCCGAGGTTGACCGTGACCTTGCCGGGGTTGCGGCGGATGAGCTGGTTGCCGTCGGCGTCGTAGACGTAGCTGGTGGTGGCGCCGCCTTGGGTGAGGGTGGCGAGCTTGCCTTCGACGTCCCAGGTGAGGGTGGCGGAGTTGGCGGCGTCGACGGCGTTCCAGGTGGAGGTGGACCACTTGGACTTCCAGCCGGGTGCGTAGACGATGAACTTGCCGTCGTCCTGGACGGTCGCGAAGTAGCCGCTGGCGCTGCCGACGTAGGTCTGCGAGGACCAGAGTGCGACTCGCTGCGGGTCGTAGACCACGAAGTTGCCGTCGTCCTGCATGGTGGCCCAGGCGCCCGGGTGGTTCTGGGTGTTGGTCGACCAGGTGACCTGGCCGGTGCGCAGGGAGCTGAGCACCAGGTTGCCGTCGGCCTGCATGGTGAGCTGGGCGCCGTTGGAGCGCACGGACTCACCGGACTTGAGTGTGTATCCGGCGTTGAGGATCTTGATGCCGTTGGGGTTGTTGATCTTCGTGGTGTTGCCAGCCGCGTCGTACTCGTCAGTGCCCTGCGCCGCGGCGCTCCAGCCGTAGGTGTACTTGCCGGTGGCCAGGGCGTGCGGACCGCCGGTGCCGCCGCCCGTGGCGGCCGCGGTGGTCGGCGTGTTGCGGGTGCCGGGGGCCGGGAAGGTTTGGTCGATCCTCAGGTCCTTGCCCGTGTTGCCGGCCGGGTCGTGGTTGATCAGCTTCGTACGGTTGCCGGTCAGGTCGTAGGTGTACTCCTGCCAGTAGGCGGCGCTGCCGCCGACCGTGGTCTTGGCCGGCGCGACCGCCCCGCTGGTGGGCGTGGCGTTGGCACAGGCGCCCTGCCCCGCGAGGGAGGGCGTCGGCTGGTTGAGCCGGCCGGTGTCGCTCCACGCAGTGGTGAGGCGGCCCAGGTAGTCGTAGCTGAAGCACTGCAGGTCGGTCGAGGCCGGGGTGTTGTCCGGGATCGTCCTGATCGCGGTGATCTGGCCGGCCTGGTTGTAGGCGTAGGTGGTGTTCTGGACGGTTCCGGTGGTGGCCGTCTGCTTGTCGACGTACTGCGTCAGCAGGCGGCCGGTGGACTCGTCATAGGTATTGGTGGTGACGATCTGCCAGCCGAACGGGTTCACGGTGGAGCGGATGTTGCGCCCGTAGGCGTCCCAGTCGGACTGACGGAGGTAGGTGTCGCCGGCGCCGCCCATGTTGTACAGCAGGCCGTAGACCTCGTACTTGTAGCCGATCCCCTCGTCGGCGAGGTCTCCGGCTGCCGCGCGGTACTCGGTGGTCATCGCTCCGGTGATCGGGTCGTAGACGGCCTCGTACTCGAAGGTCGTCTGCCCGGTCTTGCCGATCTCGCTACCGGGGATCGACACGATGGTCTTCGTCGGCCGGTAGGCGGTGTCCATGGCGGTCACGGCCTTGGTGTAGCTCGCACCTGCCGCACCGCCGACGTACCGGGTGGAGCTGGCAGCCTGGCCCTTCGCCACTGTGTCGTAGGTGTAGCCGGTGAGCTGGTTGGCGGGGGCGACGGTGCCGTTGTACGTGCCGGTCTTGCGGCCCAGCAGGTCGTAGGTGAACACCACGCTCTGGTTGCGTGCGTCGGTGCTGGTGGCCAGTCGGCCGGCGCCGTCGTAGGTCCGCGTCGACACGCCCGTGTCCGGGTCGTCGGCTCGGACCTGGCGGCCGCGCTGGTCGTACTGGTAGCTCCAGGAGTTGCCGACGGCGTCCGTCCGCGTGGCGGCCTGGCCGCCCGGCGTGTAGGTGTACGTGGTGACGTCCGCGTCGGCCTGCTTGCCGGTGGCGTCGGGCGTGCGGTACTGCCACAGCTGGGCGGTACGGCCGCGCGCGTCGGTGACGGTGCTGGTCGCGGTGGCTCCGGCGGGCGGGGTCACGTCGACCCGGTCGGCGCCGGGGTAGGAGGTGGTGGTGGTGTTCTGCGGCACGCCGAGGGCGGTGAACTGCGTGCTCGTCGGCCGGCCCATACCGTCGAAGACGGTGTAGGTCTGGCTGGGGACCAGCGCGGGGGTGGCGTTGAAGCGGACCGTGTTCGGACCTGAGGTGTCGTCGTAGTGCGTGTTGAAGGCCCGGTTGACGCGGCCCTGCGAGTCGTAGAACGTGTCGGTGACCAGCCGGCCGTGGTAGGCCGAGATGGCCGGGTCGGACTGGGTCTGGACCGTTCGGCCGAGGCCGTCCGCGATCTGCGTCGAGACGGCGTAGCTCTCGTTCGACCTCAGCGTGCGGCTGGTGATGGCCGACGGCCTGGCCGTGCCGTTGACCTCGTAGTCGAAGGTGTAGTTGGCGCTTGAGGTGGTGGCCCGGCCAGGTGTCCAGACCGCCTTCAACCGGCCGAGCGCGTCGTAGCTCTGCGTGGTGGTGCGGGAGTTCGGGTCGGTGGTGGTGACCGGCAGGGCGCGGGCCGGGTTCAGCGAAACAGTGGTGTTGCGCTTGGCGCCAGCGTCGGGCGCGCCCGCCGGAGCCGGGGTACCGGTCACGGTCTGGTTGGGCAGCTCACCCGGGTTGGCCGAGCCGTAGCTGGTGATCACCGTGGCGCCGTTCGGGTTGGCGCTGTCGGTGGACGTCAGGTCGGTGACCGTGGCCGCGCGGCCGTACGCATCGTACGTACTCGCGCCGGTGGTCACGAACTGGGCGACGCCGGAGCCGTCGTAGCGGTCCAGCGTCTGCGCGCCGGTGGCCTCGCCCTTGGCGCCCGCACTGCCGAACGCCGCACCGTCGTAGAGCGTGCGGGCGCCGGAGACAGTGTTGTCCGCGGTGGCCGTCGAGGTGCAGGCGTTGCTGCCGGAGACCGTCAGGACCTCCGACAGCAGCCCGGTCATCTGCGGGTTGGTGCCGGTGGCGTAGGCGTTCCGGGCACAGATGTCGGGTATGCCGTCGGCGGTGCTGAGTTTGGTCGTGACCCGGTTGCCATTCGCGGGGTCGGTCGTGGTCACCGTCGACGTCGTGCGGGTACCGGTTGTGGTCTTCGCCGTGCCAACGGTGGTGAAGCTGGTGGCCGTGTACCGGGCGACCAGGTCCGGCAGGCCGTTGCGCTTGTGGGTGGCCGTGGTGACCGGGCCGCTGCTGGTGTTGACGGTGGACGTCTCGGGGGCGGATGCGTCCGCGTCGGCGTAGACGTCACTCTCCAGCACGCGGCCGGAGAGCCAGTCGGAGTCGGTCTTGGCGCCGCTGGTCGGGCCGGAGACGGTCACCGAGCGCGTGGAGCCGTCGGCCTTGAGGTCCCCGTCCATCCCCTGGTGGTAGCTGCTCGACGTCTTGGACTTGACGCCGTCCTTACCCGAGCCGGTCACCGCGGTCACGTTGGCGTAGCCACGGAACTGGTCCCAGGTACGGGCCTTCTCGTCCACCAGCGGGCCGTCGTTGCGGTGCCACGCGGCGTCGCCGTACTCGTACGAGGTCACCTTGGTGGGCGCGCCCGCGATGAGGTTGGAGTTCGGGTCGACGGTCACCGACGCGACCGGGTAACGGAGGAACCAGTCGTCCACCATCGCCGCCACGCCCGTGTCGTACCACTTCACGTTGTAGCAGCTCATGGTGTTGCTGTCCGGCGCGGCCGGCATCTTACCCGTGGTGCGCATGCACGAGTCGCGGTAGTAGTCGACGGCGATCGTGCCGCCGGTCTCAAGGGTGATCAGTTCGATGCGCGGCCGGTTGTAGCTCGGCCGGGCCGGGACGAGGCCGTCCACCCGGTTGGGCAGCATCAGGTCGGCGAAGGTGACCTCCGGCAGGGCCTGCTCGGTCTGCCCGTTGAAGGTGTCCTTGCCGATCCGCTTGACCGTCTGCAGCCACGGGATCTGGGTGTTCTCACCGGAGTTGGCCGGCGTCTTGAAGACGTGCGTGAGCTCGTAGCGGTCCACCGGGCGGTACGAGCCGCCGGAACGGATCGACGTGGTGATGGTGTTCAGCCACTTCGTCGACCAGTAGCTCGGGCCGTTGCTGGAGCAGGTGCCCTGCTGGGCGCACTGCTTGTCGAGCGGCACGTCGGGCCAGTTGGCCGCGTTGGCCGAGGTGCGCTGCGCGGGGTCGCACGCGGCGGCTCCCGAGACGCAGCGCTCGCCCGTCTCGAAATCGATCTTCGCGGCGGGCTGGTAGGTCCCGTTCGCACCGAGCTGGTCGGAGAGGAGCTGGCCGTAGCCGATGGAGGCGAGCGTGCCACCGCGGGTGTACTCGGTGTTCACGCCGCTGCCCCGGTTCTGGCCGCCGCCGCGCGCGTACCAGTTGGTCTCCGGTGCGTAGGTGTAGGTGGTGAGGTTGCCGTGGACGTCGACGACGTAGTCGAGGTTCCAGCGCCACGCGCTCTGGCACCAGGAGCCGTTGCCCTTGGCCGCGTCGTAGCAGGGGTCGCCCGAGGCGGGCGAGTACACCGGTACCGTCCACGCCGACTTGCTCTCGGGTCCGGTGCTGGTCGGCGTGCCGGAGGCGGACGGGATGTGGTTGAGCCCGAAGTAGTAGACGGTGCCGGAGGTGTCGGTGACCTTGAGGTACGAGCCGTTCCAGGTGCCGTTGGCGGCGCCGGTGAGGTACTCGACCTTGGTGCCGTCGTCGCTCTTCAGCCGCCAGGTGCACCTGGACTGCTCGTCCTGGGCGGTGCCGCCCACGCAGGACCGGTCGTCGGGTACCAGCTCACCGGCGTGCCCGCCTAGGGAGAGGGTGAGGTTGGCGCCACCCCAGCACTGGTCGGCGGAGCCGGGGATCCCCGCCTTGTCGCACGCGGCGTACGAGCGCTCGACGAAGCCCGCGCTGAGGTCCCAGCCGTCGCCGATCCAGGAGGCCTGCGAGTTCGTCGACGAGGTCTTGCCGTCGACCGAGGCGGAGTCGTAGCCGAGCGCCACTTGCGGCGGTGTGCCGCCGAGATTCGGCGGGGACTGGATGGAGTAGCTGTAGGTGAACGACCCGGACGAACTGCCGGCAGTCCACGACTGGCTGGACGAGAGCGGGGTTGCGCTGTAGGTGCCGAGACCGCTCGACGGCGTGCCTTCCGCCGCCAGGACCATCGGCGCCGACGCACCGGCCCCGACGGACGGGGCCTCGGACGGTGCGAGGTCGGCGGATTTCGCCTCGGCGTGACGGTCTGGCGTCAGAGCGCCGCCCACCGCGGGGAGATCGACGTCGGCGACGAGCTTCTTCGCCCGCGCGTCGTAGTGCGAGGGAACCGGCGTGCGGGTCAGGCAGCCCGCCACCTCGGGGGTGGTCAACGAACAGGCCGGCAGCGCGACGAGCCGCGCCCGCTCGGCGAAATCGCCGCCGAAGCCGACAGCGGAGAGGTCCAGTCCCACGCGGACCCTGGCCGGGTCGGCCTGCTCGGTGCGCGACAGTGAGATCAGGGCGCCCTGAACACCGGCCGCAGCTTTGGCCTTGGCGTCCGCGACGCTCACCTTGACGGGAGGGCTGATCGGGGCGCCGTCCGCACCTGCCGGGGCGCCGGAAGCCGAAGGCTTGGCCGCAGCGTCCGGGGCGACCGGGGCCAGCCACACCGGCAGTTCGCCGGCACGCTTCGACGCGCCGGCGGCGGGCTCCTGGACCTCCGTGCCGTCGGCGCCCTTGCGGGCCGCCTTCGTACCGGCCGTCGGCGCCGCGTCCAGCAGCGCGACCGCCGAGCCGGTCGGCACCTGCGGAGCGCTCTTCGACGGCACCCAGTTCGGCGAACCCGTTTTCGGCGGTGCCGACCTGGGCTTCTCGTTCGTGCCGGGAACCGACGCCGTCTTCGGCAAGGGCGTACCCGGCGGCGACCAGATCTTGTCCTTGTCCTTGTCGGCCAAGGGCGCGGCCAGGGCCGGAGCGGCCGGAGCAACGAGTGCCCCCAGGAGAACAAGTGCGCTCACGACGGCAACACGTGATCTCCTCACCCCCGGCGGAGGAGCCCCCCTCCCCGCTAGCCAGGTCATTCGAACACGACGGTCTGACACCACTACCCCCCATAGGTAACCACGCCTCAACTTGAGCGTGGACGGATGACTGTGGCGGAGAGTAAGGGATCAAACACCATCCGGTCGAGGAGTTACATCATGTGAACGGATAGTGATTCATGTCACTGGAGAGCCAAAGTGGTTCGCTTACCCCCAATCCGGACAGTCGAACACTTAATCGAGTTGACCGATGGTTTGCCACTGCGGGAGCTTGCTGGCGACTCCTGCCCATGACCTTCACATCGGCTCACGGGGCCAGGCGCGATCACACCACTTTCGAGGGGGGAACCTCACCACATGCCTGTCGCTCCGCCCGGGGCTCGCTCCGGCGAACGCCATCGTTCGCGATTCCCGTCACCGCGCGCATCCGCCGCAGCCGTCGGACTCGTCCTGGCCATGACCTCCATAGCGCCCGCCGCGTTCGCAGGCACCACGGCCGCCCCGCCCACCACCTCGCCCGGAACGCTTCCTCCCGACCTGACAGCCGCCATGGCCGCCGCCGACGCCAGGCAGGTCAAGGAGAAGCCCGCGGTCGCGGCTGCCGACAAGGCGATCGCTGAGGCCAAGGCCACCGGCAAGTCCGTTCCGGTACCGGCCCTGACGGACGAGTACAGCGAGACGGTGGCCACCCCCGAGGGTCACCTCTCCCGCACCCAGCACCCCGAGCAGCAGCGCCTGAAGCAGCCCGACGGCAGCTGGGCCGCACTGGACGCCAGGCTCGTCGCCGATCCGGCCGGTGGCTACCGGCCCAAGGCCTCCGCCTCCGGGGTCCGTCTCTCGGGCGGCGGCACCGGCCCGCTCGGCACCCTGACGAGTCCCGACGGCGAAACGCTCGCCATCGACTCGCCGTTCCCACTCACCAAGCCGTCCGTCGACGAGGACGGCGACGGCCTGGTCTACCCCGACGTCGCTCCGGGCGTGGACCTCAAGGTCACCGCCGACAAGTTCGGCGGCCTCAGCACCGTCCTGATCGTCAAGACCGCCGAAGCCGCCAAGAACCCGAGCCTCAAGAAGATCCGTTTCGGCACCAGCGCCAAGGGCGTCACGGTGAAGGCCGACGCCGCCAGCAACCTCACCGCCAGCACCAAGGACGGCGCCGTCCGCTGGCACGCCCCGGCACCTCAGATGTGGGACAGCTCCGGCAGCGCGCCGACGCCGACGCCGGCGCCGAAGGTGGCGCTGGCCGCGCCGGCCCAGCAGACCGACGACGACGCCACCGCCACGCCGCAGAAGTCCGCCCGCAGGAGCACCGCTGACGGGCCGGGCGCCACCGCCAATGTCGCCACCATGCATGCCACCGCGTCCGACAGCGCCGTCGAACTGACCACCGACGAGTCCGTCCTCGGCAAGGGCCAGGGCCCCTGGTTCATCGACCCCGGATGGATCTACGACTCCCGCAGCGGCAACGCCTGGACCTGGACCCAGCAGGCCTACTCGTCCACGGCGAACTTCGGGAGGACCACCGCCTCCGGCGACCAGTACGCCCGCCCCGGCATCGGGTACCAGGGCTACCAGGTCAAGAAGGGCATCGAGCGCTCCTACTACCAGATCGACACCCAGGGCTTCGCCGGCACGGTCATCAACAAGGCCACCATGTCGGTCTGGGAGTACGAGTCCTCGGACTTCTCCTGCACCACCACCTACCCGGTGGACCTCTACTTCACCGGACCGATCGACAACCAGACCACCTGGGACAACCCGCCCGTCGTGGTGGGTGACCGGATCGGCCGCGACGACGTCGCCGGCTCCGGCGGGCAAGGCTGCTACGACAACCGCGAGTTCAAGTACGACGTGACGGCGGTCTACCGGGACCGCGCCGCCACCCACGCGAACCTTACCTTCGGTGTGTTCGGCGGCAACGAGGTCGACCGGATGGCGTTCAAACGCCTGACGTACAACCCCGCCGTCGTCGTCGAGTACGACCGCGCCCCCGACACCCCGACCAACACCTACGTCTGGCCGCCACCGGGCACGGCGTCACCCTGGGCCGAGGCCCAGGGCTGCGACGGATCCTCGATCGGCTGGCTCAGCGCGGGCACCAACTTCAACGGCGCCGTGACCCTCAACGCGACCGTGCACAGCCCGGTCCAGAACTCCCTCTACTCCTGGTCGAAGATCTGGGACTACAGCCTCCCGGGCGTCCCGGTCGTCGACTCCGGCCAGTCGGGTGAGGTGGGCAACGGCGGCAACGCGGCCTTCCAGGTCCGGTCCGACGTGATCAAGGACGGCCACGTCTACGGCTGGGGTTCTGTCGCGACGGACAACTACACCTCCTCCGGGTTCGCCCCCGCATGCCGGTTCGGTGTCGACCTGACGCCCCCGAGCGTCACCGTCCCCGACGTGTACACCACGCTTCCCGAGGCCTCCCTCGCCGATCACTTCCCGCCGTCCGGCAACGGCCAGGTGACCAGGAAGAAGTCCTGGGAGTGGGGCATCGTCCCGTTCACCGCCACCGACACCGCCCCGAACGGCGGCACCGCCTCCGGTGTCATGTGTGCCCGCTGGTCCTGGGACCCGCAGCTCTCCGGTGCCCAGTGGCAGTGCGGATCGTCCCTCCCACAGGGCGGCGTCAGCGTCCTTCCCGGCCGCTGGGGCACCAACAT
This sequence comes from Kitasatospora sp. NPDC097643, assembly GCF_040302625.1. Lineage (NCBI taxonomy): Bacteria > Bacillati > Actinomycetota > Actinomycetes > Kitasatosporales > Streptomycetaceae > Kitasatospora > Kitasatospora sp. NPDC097643. The sequence goes on from NZ_JBEOSA010000014.1 coordinate 9,610, forward strand.
CGTGTACCTACAGGTGATGGACAACGCCCGCAACGTCTCGCCGGTGGCCCAGTACGCGTTCTACGTCCCGTGGAACCCGGACGGCCCGCCGCCGGTCTTCGGCGACGTCACCGGCGACGGCGCGCCCGACCTCGTCACACCCGACCAGGCCGGCGACCTGCGCGCCTACACCGTGGCGGGCAACCCGCTCGCGAAGAGCCCTGCCGTCTCCCTCGTCGCCAAGCGTGAGGACTCGCCCACCGGCCAGGGCTGGGGCAACATCCAGTTCGCCCACCGCGGCACGCTGACCGGTGGCAACAACATCGACGACATCATCGCGCACGCTCCCGGCAGCAAGGACCTGTACCTCTACGGGAACCCGGGCAACACCGGCTACTACGGCCGGGTCGACTCGAAGGCGGTGATCGGAAAGCCGAAATGCGCCACGACCGCCACCGAGGACTGCTCGTGGCTCACCACGGCCGGTTACAACGCCGTCGACTGGTCCAATACCCTTCGCGTGGCCGCGCTCGGCGACCCGGTCAACACCGACCTCGACTACCGGCTGCAGTTCAAGAACAAGACTGGTCTGCTCACCATCGAGAGCACCAACAACGGCACCGACGCGGCCCTTTGGTACTACCCGGCGACCTCCAGCAACACCCTGGGCAAGCCCATCCAGCTGGCTCCCTCCGGGTGGAAGGACAAGGAGCTGATCACCCCCGGGGACTGGGCCAAGCAGGGTCACCCCGGTCTGTGGACGCGCAACCTCGAATCGGCCGCGGACGGCGGGAAGGGCGCCCTCCTCGCCTACACCTTCAGCACCGGCACCGTACCGTCCACCGACGGCAACGGAAGGCCCGTCAAGGACAGCAGCGGGAACGTCCTGACCTCCCCCACGCTGACCCAGATCTCCAGCCCGATCACCATCGGCTCCGTCCCCCCGGAGACCTGGCCGGTCCTCGGCTCCGACGGCGACCTCACCGGCAACGGCGCGCCCGGACTCTGGGGCAGGCGAGGCAACGGCCAGATCGACATCTGGTGGGGAGCCACCACCAACCCCGGCAGCCCCAACGCCGCCTTCACCTGGCAGGCCGGGCCGACCCCGGCAGCGGACACCTCCGTGAACCCGCTCTGGTGGGCGCTCGACGGCACCACCGCCGTCGACAGCAACGCCTCCAACGCGCTCTACCCGAACGCGTTCACCCGCACCACCGACCACAACGGTGCAGCGGGCAAGGCCACCGTCCTGGACGGCAACACCCTCTACCGCACGACCAACCCGGCCGACATCGACACCACGCAGAGCTACACCGTCGCAGCCTGGGTCAAGATCAACAACACCAACGGCTACCAGACGGCCGTCTCCCTGGCCGGCAACGAGCGCAGCCCGTTCTACCTGCAGTACAGCGCCGCGTACGGCAGGTGGGCCTTCAATCTGTCCTCGTCGGACCAGATCCACCCGAGCGCCTACTACGCGGCCGTGGACAACGAACAGCCGCAGATCGGCGCCTGGACCCACCTCGTCGGCACCTTCGACAAGGACACCCAGATCGCCACGCTGTACGTCAACGGCCGGGCGGCAGGAGCCACGAAGGTCATGGCGAGTTGGAAGGCGACCGGCAGCCTGAACGTCGGCGGCGAGACCACCACCCGCTACCCCGGACCCGACAGCCGGCTCAACGGCGCGGTCAGCGACGTCCGCGTCTACCCGTACGCGTTCACCGACCAGCAGGCCAACACCCTCGCGACGGCCGGCTCCAGCGTCCAGATCCACAGCGTCTACAACACCAACAAGTGCATCGACAACTGGGGCGGGACCATCGGCACCACAGCGGCCCTCTACAACTGCTGGAACGGTGACTCGCAGCACTTCACCCTGACCACCGACAACAAGATCAAGATCGCGGGCACGGACCGCTGCATCACCACCAACGACAAGCCGGCGGGCAACGGAACCAAGGTCTCATTCCAGGCCTGCGCCAACGACGACGCCCAGACCTGGGTCCGCCGCTATGACGGAACGCTCTACAACCCGATCTCCGACAAGTGCCTCGAACTGCCCGGCTGGGCGGACGCCAACGGCACCACGCTGGGGGTCTGGGGCTGTACGGGCAACCCCAACCAGCGCTGGCTCATCCGGGCCCAGGTGGCCTGAGAACCAGCACCGCACGGGTCATTGGGACCCTGCCCGCCGTGGCCTTCCCCAGTTTCTCCTCGGGAAGGCCACGGCCTTTCAGGATGTGTGTGCTCGATAGGCCTTCAAAGCGGCAGGCCCGTAGCGCAGGCGTGCGCGCGGCCCTTGAGTCTGGCAGGTCCGCCGTCAGGCGCGCTGTTGGGGGGAGGGGCGCACTAACCTGCGCATCCGCAACTGCTGGCACGGCGCCAACCAGAAACTCACCTTCGCTGCCGACAGCGCCCCGCTCCACCCAACTGGCCTACTGGCAACCGATCCTGGTCCCCCTCCTCCTCGGCACCGGCCACCACATCCGCGTCGCCCTCGCCACCTACCTCCTCTCCCCCGGCTTCTTCGGCCGCCGCGCCACCACCACCCCCGCCACCTGGACCACCACCCCCCTGGGCGCCCACCCCACCGTCGCCCACCTGGTGCTGCGCCGCTACGACGAGGCCCGCGCCGCGTCCCAGTTGCTCGCCGCCGCCTGAGCATCCGGACTACGCCACCTGCTGCTCCCTTTCCCCCATCAGGATTCCGACCTTCCAGGCCTACGAGTACAGTCGTGCGTACTGCAACCAGCCGTCCAGAAGGGCGAATGCCATGGGAGGTTCCGCGCACGTGATGGTGCCGCCGCTCCTTGCGGCTGCGGTGATCCTGCTCGCGGTCAAGTGGACTCGACGGCGACGGAACGGTAAGCCGCTACCGCTGCTGCCTCGATCGGCTCAGGCCTGGACGGTCGCCTCGACCGTCGTCGTCCTGGTGATGACCTCAGGAGTGCTGGCGGGCCAGCCCTGGGCGGCGATCGTACCCGCCGTCACGCTCGGCGGGCTGGCGGGCGCGTTCGTGGATCTTCGCCACGGCTCCCCTCGCTGACGCTTGCTCGAAGGTGCGGCCCGGATGGCATGACCATCCGGGCCGCACCTTCGCTTCTGGGCCCCGCCCTACGACGGGCATGCACCCGGTCCGCCCGCCGGAGACAGTGGCTTGGTGCAGGGCTCGGCCGGACTACACAGCCTGCTACTCCCGCCCGACATCGTTGATGAAGCTCAACAGCCGTTCGTTGACAAGCTCCGGCTGCTCCAAGTTCAGCCCGTGGCCCGCCCGTTCGAGGATCTCCGCCCGCACCCCCGGAATCAGCGCCGTCACCCGCGCCACCACCTGGCGTGGCCGCAGCAGCGCGCTGCGCCTGCCCACCAGCACCAACGCAGGCAGCCGGATCGACGCCAACTCCTCGTCCGTGAACGGCCGGGCCGGCGGGCGGCTGCCTGGCTTGTAGCTGCGCATGCCGAGCATCAGCGGCGCGATCATCTCGGGCGGTGCGCTCAGCGCCGGGTTGGCGAGCAACCGACCGACCGCCGGGCGCAGCGAGCGCGGGGCCAACATGCCGAACAGGCCGCCGATCATGCTGAGGTAGAAGCGAGCCGGCACCTTCTCGATCCCGCCCGGGTCCAGCGGCGCGACCGAGGCGAGGCGATCGGGCGCGTGGATGGCCTGGTTGAGGGCCAGCCAGCCCCCGTACGAGAGCCCGACCAGGTGCACCCGCTCCAGCCCCAGACCGGCGAGCACCTCCCCCAGCCAGGCCGCGTTCTCCGCCGACCCCGCCGCGACGGCGCGTTGGACGCTACGGCCGGGGTCGTCCAGGGTGTCGACGGCGTACACCGGGTGGCGCTCACCCAGGGCGGCGACCTGCGGGTACCAGTTGGACGGATGCCCGGCGTGACCGTGCAGCAGCACGATCGGCTCACCGGTCGTGGGCCCGTAGTGGTGAACGTGGACGGTGCCGTAAGTCGTCTCGACATCGAGCTCCCGGCGCGGACTCGGCCACAGCCCCATCGCCCGGTCGTACGCCGCCAGGAACCTCGTCCGCGCTTCCTCGCTGACGAAGTGTCCGACGCTGGTCCTGGTCATGATCCCTCCCAGATTTGATGGTACGGTTGTACCACAAAAACATCCGGAAGGAACCCGATGCCGAAGCTGGTGGATCACGAGGAGCGGCGCGCCCACATCATCGACGCCCTGCTCCGCTCGGCGGCGAGCAGCGGCCTGCACTCCGTCACCATGCGCTCCGTGGCGATCGAGGCGGGCGTCTCCGTGCGCCTCGTGCAGTACTACTTCGACACCAAGGAACAGCTGCTCCTCGCCGCCATGACCCGCCTCGCCCTCCGCATGGGAGAGCGCATCCAGCACCGCGTCCGCGCGGCGGGCAGCACCACCGATCCCCGCGGCATCATCGAGGCGGTGCTGGTGGAAGCCGTCCCCACCGACGAGGAGAGCCGCACGTTCCACCTCGTCTACACCGAGTACGCCGTGCTCTCCGTCACCGACCCCGCCCTCGCCGGACAGCCCTTCCTCGCAGCGCCCGACGAGATGGACTCCTTCCTGGTCGCCCAGCTGACCGCCGCCCAACAGGCCGGCGACGCCGACCCCCACCTCGACCCCCGCCAGGAAGCCGTCGTCCTCCTCGCCGTCTCCGCCGGCCTCGGCCTCAGCGTCCTGCTCAACCAGCGCACGGCGGACGAGGCGACCGCCGTCCTGCACTACCACCTCGCCCGCGTCTTCCCCGACCGCACCTGATCGCCCGCCGCGGACCCCGGTGCGCGCCCGCTGCTCCCAAAAGTGCTTTGCGCGTGCGAACGGTCTGTCCGATGATCACAGGATGGACCTCCCACTGCACGTGATCGAGCTCGACGGCGGCCTCACCCTGAGGCGCTTCCGGGGCGAGGCGGACTACCCGGAGTTCCTCCGGCTGATCGAGGAGTCCGCCGAACACGTACGGCCCTGGATGTCCTGGATCGCCGACCACACCCCGGCCGCAGCCGCCGAGTTCGTCGCCACCCGCGACGAAAAATGGGAGCGCGGCGACAGCTACACCTACCTGATCGTCCAGGACGGCCGGATGGTCGGCGCCGCCAGCCTCTACCGGCGCGAGGAATCCGGGCCCGACGTACGCGAGATCGGCTACTGGCTACACCCCGGCGCCACCGGCCGCGGCCTCGTCACCCGGGCCACCCGCGCCATGACCGCCCAGGCCTTCCGACTCCCCGGCGTCGACCACGTCGAGATCTGGCACGACCCCGGCAACCACCGCAGCGCCGCCGTCCCCGCCCGCCTCGGCTTCACCGTCCACCTCCGCCGCCCCGCCGAACGCCTCACCCCGGCCGCCACGGGGGAAGAGCAGATCTGGCGCCTCTCGCGCAGCGCGGAGCCGACCCCGGCGGCCGACTGAGCTTGATCTTCACCCGCGCCGCGCACGGATGAAGACCAAGCTGAGGCGAAGAGGGCGCCAGCAGAGGGCCCCAACTACCCGAGCTGCGCTTGGTTCACCAGTCGGCGTGGACGTCGAAGGCAAGCTCGCCACCCTCACCCAAGGCGGCGCCACCACCAGCTACGTCTACGACGCCGACGGCAACCAGCTGATCCACCGCAACCCCGGCAAGGTCACGGTCAACCTCGGCGGCGGCTGGCTTGTGGGGGTTGATGATCGAGGTGACCACATTACGATGCAGCTTGGTATTGACCTATATGATCACTACGATGCAAACCTCACGCAAGGCCAGTTGCACAATGCCATGGTTGGCCTGACTTCAAATCCTGAAATGCCGATGAAGGATCTGAAGTGAAGCGGTTCATGCCGAAGTCTCGCCTCGGACGCGCCCTTGCGGTTGGGCTGGGAATGATAATCCTCATCGGAGTCTCGCTCTGGAACTTGCCACTCGCTACTCAGTGGCAGCCGCGCGGTCGAGGCGCGGAGCTGCTGCTCCAGGCTCCGCCGACGGCAGTGCCATGGGAGCGAAAGCCAGACAAGGACCCCGGTGCGCCCTACATGCGTGGACTGAAAAGCCGCGTGGAACGATTGTTCCAGCAGGACAATTCAGACCCCTTGACAGGAACATTCATCCAGACGGTCATGGAGTTTGATTCTCCAACATGGGCGTGGCTGGCCTTTCGAGATGGATCTCCGGAAAAACGATACGCCCAGTATGGGGAGATCGGTCAAATCAGGTCGGATGCCAATCCGGAAGCGGATGATCAGCGATACTTCTGCCTCCGCTCGGACGATGGCGGGGGTGATCGACGGTATTCCTGGCTCCGGTACGGCCAGTACTTGGTTGAGATCGAGATCGCTGGCAGGATTTCCGCGGAAACATCCTCCCGCATGTTGGAGCAGTCAGTGACCGAAACTGATGAATCTGTGCGGCGTCTCTGACGGCGAGTGAGGTGCGACATGGATGGAAGGAAGGCCTGAAGGAGGCCAAACGGGACGTACTGGATCCTTGGGAAACCCCCGGAGCGGTACGAGCCGACACAAATGGCGCAATCCTTCAATGGTAGGTAAATGAGCACATTGATGAGGTTGATCTACTGCCACCTCTCCGAACTAGGCGTGGCACGTGCAACACTGGATTCGATTGGACTCACACTTGCGATGGATACGGGCGAGCCATATATGATTGGAGGCGGCTCGTCACTAAACAAGGACGACGATAAGGGCGGCCAAGTAAAGATATTCTCGGGACTTATCGAATCGCTTGAAGGGGAGGCTGGCGACTTGGACTTCACGGTTTTGACCGATGATGGAACTCGTGAAGAGTTCTACTCTCAAGTGCCATCAAGCCTATTCCGCGTTGGTCGACGGGCCGTGGTGAAGTTCGCAGATATTCCATTCAACCCCGAAGGCGCAATGGCTGGAAAGTTCATGCGATCCACTATTGCCATCTACCTGGAGGCCTGAATTTTCGGGTCATGGTTCAGTACTGACAGATAGCTCGCCGGATCGGTGCCCCTCCTTCAAGCAGCGAGGGACACCGCCTCATTGAAGACTGGTATCGGGTGATTAGGTTCTTGAGGTTGGACCGGGGACGCGCTCCGGAAGGGCTGCGGGTCCTGACCGTTTCTCTTGCGTGCACTTTGCCGCTGGCGGCTTCGTGCACGGTGGCGGAGGAGCCTGTCCCGGCTGTCATCGGGGCCTGGAAGACGACCGTAGCTTCGATCCAGTTCCTGGAAGGCGGCAAGCTCGGGGAGGTGAGTCTGCTTCCCGCCATGTGCCGTGGACAGAAGTCATCAACGACGGTGAAATTTACCGGCACGTGGAAGTACGGAAGTCAGGAGGACGCCGGAAGCGGTGCGGTCGTCCAACTGGCCTCCGTTGCGGGCGATCTGAAGTGTGAGAGGTATTTCCAGTACTCCAAGAAGCAGGACGGGGAGTGGCTGACGATGATTGGCGTGGACGCTGATCAAGAGCCATTCGTCCGGCAATAGTCCGCAAGATGTGAAGAACCGGTAGGACTGTCCCGAAGAGCACCCCATCCGACCACCGGATGGGGCGCTCTTCGCTATCCACACGGTTCCAGCCTCTCAAGTGAGAGGCTGGAACCGATGCGTCAACATTACGTAAGGCCGGCATCCACCCCAGCATGCGCCAGCAGATCGGCGACTACCTCGCTGGCACCTACCCCTACCTCGGCTGAGCCGTCAGCGCTGATGAAGGGGCGAATTACCTCGTCAGGTGGTCGAACTCTCCTGCCTTGACGCCGAGGAGGAATGTGCGGAGACCGTCGAGCGATGTGGTGATGACGATGTCGGGGTCATCGCTCTCGCGGAGCTTGATGCTGCCGTCGGAGGCTGCGGCGAGGTAGATGCAGTTGGCGGTGTCGCCGCTGAACGACGACTTCTGCCAGCTCTGAACGGCCATGATTGTTCCCATCTCAAATGCCCTGGGCGATACGGCGGATGAGGTCGCGGGACGCCTCAGGCTTGAGCGCGCTCGCCTCCAGCCGGTCCAACACGGCTCGATACTTGATCAGCTGCGGCTCGGTGTCAATGAAGTCGTACCGGTCCCCGTCGACCTGCACGCTGTCCAACCGTGCGACCTCTGCGGCGAAGTACACGATCCCGGCGCCGGAGCTGGGGTAGCTACCGGTGCCGAACGGGATTACTCGCAGGTCGATGTGAGGGAACTCGCTCATGGTGAGTAGGTATTCCAGCTGATCACGGGCAACCTCTGGACCACCGAAGCCCATGCGCAAGGCGGCCTCATGGACGACGGCCGACAGCGGGCACGGCTGCTCGCCGTACAGCACCGCCTGTCGCTTGATGCGATGAGAAACAAGGTGTTCCACTTCGGGCGGCGACAAGGGTGGGACTACATCCCGGAAGAGCGCGCGAGCGTGCTCAGGGGTCTGGAGAAGACCTGGGATGTGGATCACCGTGGCGATCCGCATCGCTTGCGAATGGTGCTCGACCTCCGCCAGGTCGAGTGCTCCGGCCGGGAGGATCTCGCGGTACTCCTCCCACCAGCCCCGCGTGCGGCCGCCGGTCATGTGGGTCAGCGCCTCGATCAGGGCGTCATCCGTGCAACCGTAGAGACGGGCCAGGGTCCGCACCCGGTCCGCGCTCACCGGATATCCGCCGGATTCGATGTTGCTGATCCGGGACTGCGGGGTGCCGTGCAGTTCACCGGCCCGCGTGACCGACAGCCCTGCCTGCTCTCGCAGCCGACGCAACTCCGTACCGAGTCGCCGCTGCCGGATGCTCGGTGGAGTCTTGCTGGGCGGCATCCGCTGCTCCCTTCCCTCGCTCGCCGTGGCCGGCGCCGTTCACCCTTTGGAGTGGTGGCGCAATGGATTCCCCAATGGCGGTGGACTACATACTACCGACTAGCTACTTTTGATTCTGCGTCAGGTGCGACCGCTGCCTGTGGTGACGGCAGCGCGGCGCCCAACTCCCGTTCACGTAGGAGACTTCCATGACTGCTGCGCCCTCGCCAAACCCCTGCCCGATCACGCCTCAGAAGCCGCCGTCCGGGGCCTTCGACCAGGAGCTGTGCGGGCTGGTGCTCGACACCGCGCCCCGGCTGTTCGCCGTCGTCCAGGTGTGCGACGAAGGCCATGAAGACGCCGATGGGTGGGTCGTGGCCTGGGGGCTCGTCGACAACGACGGCCCGACGTATGTGATCGGCGTGGACGGGCGGGCGCGGATCACGCTCGCGTCGCCGGAGCGGGCCGTGCGTCATTTCGCGAGGCCGCCGGGGGTCACCGTGCGCCTGGTCTGGCTCGCGCAGCCGGGTGCCGCCGTGTTGGACCGGGCCGAAGCCGCCTGAGGGGCACGAGAGGGCCCGCCGCGAGCGCGGCGGGCCCTCAAGAATGCGACGCGTTACCGACGGCCGGCGGCCACCTTGGCGTCGTTGTCCTCGTCGTTGTCCTCGTCGTCGCCCCAGCCGTCGCTGCGGTCGCGGAACAGGGTGAAGCGGTCGAACAGCACCGGCGTCGGGTACGGGTTGGCGGCGGTAGCCGGCACCGAGTGGTAGTAGCTGACGGTGATGGTGGTGCGGCCGCCGGGGACCAGACCCGGGTCGACGTCGAAGACCGCGACGCCGTAGGGGTACTTGGTGTCCGGGTCCGTCACCGCCGACCAGTGGGCCTTCTCCTTGGCGTCCGGGTCGGCCTTGAAGGTGAGCCGCTGGGTGCGCACGAAGGCCTCGCGCACGCCGTCGCCGTCGGCGGGCAGGTAGACGTCGTCGTGGCCGGCGGTGCCGCCGCCGCCGAGGATCAGGTGGACGGTGCCCTGCGAGGTGTCGATCTGCTTCAGGTCGTCGTCGGCCACCGCCGGGGTGAGCAGGCCGCCCGGGGCGGTGCCGCGGACCGGGTGGGTGCGCTCGTAGTCGTGGTCGTGGCCGGCCAGCACCAGGTCGACGGAGTAGCGGTCGAGCAGCGGCAGCAGCTTCTCGCGGATGCCCATGTCGCCGCCGTGGCTGGCGGAGGAGGAGGACATCGCGAACTGGTGCATGTTGGCGACGATCCAGTCCACCGAGCGGCCGCGCCGGGCCCGCGACAGCACCCGCTCCAGCCAGCGCAGCTGGGCGCCCTCGCTGTAGTCGCTGATGTAGATGGACTGGCCGGTGGCCGGGTCGAGGCTGGCGTCGTCCTCGACCACGATGTCGTTGCCGTCCAGGCTCACGAACAGCACCGAACCGACCTGGAAGCTGTACCAGTTGCCGCAGTAGTCGCGGGTGCCGTTGTCGGGCAGCTCGAAGCGGGTCAGGTAGGAGGCGTACCCGAGGTCCCCGCCGCCGGCCTCCACCTCGTGGTTGCCGGGCGCGGGCATCCACGGGCGGTTCGCGGCGGACTTCGACAGGTTGTTCATGAACGCGTTCCAGGCCTGCGGCTGGAGCTGCGGGTTGTTGTTGGCGTACGCGAGGTCGCCGTTCAGCAGGTGGAACAGCGGGGCGAACTGCTCCACCTGGCGCACGGCCGCGGCGCCGTGGATCGAGGACTTCTTGAACACGTTGTCGCCGGTGCCCAGGTCACCGAAGCTGGTGAAGCGGAACGCCGCCCGGCCGCGCTTCGGCGCCGTCCTGAAGGTGCCGCGCACCGGCTCGGCGCCGTCGTGCAGCACCTCGTAGACGTACGTGGTGTCCGGCCGCAGGCCGTCCAGGCGCACGTGGTGGGTGTACGTCTCGACCTTGTTGAGCCCGTCCACGTACGAGCGGGTCTCCGCGTCCACGGTGTGCCCGGCGCCGCCGCGCGGCGTGCCGATCCGGACCCGGGGGCGGCTGACGGAGGCGCCGGTCGCCCAGGAGACCGTCATCTCGCGGGACGGCTCGTTGCCCCACTGGAGGTGGATCTGCTCCGGGCCGGGGGTGCCGGCCAGCGCCGGCTGCGTCCACAGCAGGGTAGACGCGGGCAGCGCGGCGAGCGCGCCGGCCGCCGTACCGGTCCGAAGGACCGTTCTACGCGAAAGGTGTGACATTGAGGCCTCCTGGGCTCCGAGAAACGCCCAGGAGAGTCGCAGATGGGACGGGACTTCAGAACCACATTGGACAGTGCGTTCGGCGAACGTCAGTTGAACGCTGGCCCGGACCACCGCCCGACGTGACGCGTCTCCCCGCCCCTTCCCGTATGCCATGGCGGCTGCCAGACTCGGGCCATGGCCGTTCGGGGGGATGAGCCGGGGACCGACCCGGTCATGGCGCTGCCGGCGTTCGCGGTGCGCCCGGTCGCGGGGGTGGCCGGCGGGGTCGCCGCGGTGCTGCTCCTGCTGTCGGGGCGGTACGGGTTCCATCGGGACGAGCTCTACTTCCGGGTCGCCGCGCAGCACCTGGACTGGGGCTACGTCGACCAGCCGCCGCTGACACCGCTGTTGGCGCGCGTCTCGACGCTCTTCGGGGACGGACCGACCGCGCTGCGCGTGATCCCCGCCCTGCTCACCGCCGCCGGCATCGTCCTGGTGGCGCTGCTGGCCCGGGAGTTCGGCTCCGGACGGGCCGGGCAACTGCTCGCCGCCTGCGCCGCGGCGCTGTCGGCGTACGTCCTGGCGGTCGGGCACCTGCTGCTGACCAGCACCGTCGACGTGCTGATCTGGCTGGCGGTCTGCCTGGCCGCGCTGCGCCTGCTGCGGACCGGCGAGGGGCGCTGGTGGCCGGTCGTCGGCGCCTGCGCCGGGATCGGCCTGCAGAACAAGGACCTGGTGCTGCTGCTCGGCGCCGCGCTCGTCCCGGCCGTGCTGTACACCGGCCCGCGGCAGGTCCTGCGCGGCTGGTGGCCGGTGGCCGGGCTGCTGCTGGCCTCCGTCATCGCGGCACCGAACCTGTGGTGGCAGGCCGCGCACGGCTGGCCGGAGCTGACCGTCGCGGGCGGCATCTCCGACCAGGACGGCCTGGACAACCGGCTGATGTTCGTCCCGATGCAGATCCTCTACCTCTCGCCCGTCCTGGTCTCGATCTGGCTGGCCGGGTTCCGCCGCCTGCGGGACGACCCGGCGCTGCGCTGGGCCCGCGCCTTCGGCTACGCCTACCCGCTGCTCTGCCTGCTGGTGCTGGCGAGCGGCGGCAAGCCGTACTACGCGCTGCCGCTGCTGCTGGTCCTGACCGCGGCCGGCTGCGAGCCGGTGGTGCGACGGGCCTGGACCCCGCAGCGGCGGCGCGGGTTCGCGGCCTGGCTGGCCTTCGGCGCCGCCCTCAACCTGGTCATCACCCTGCCCGTGCTGCCGCCCCGGCTCATCCCCACCGTCAACTGGATCTACCGCGAGCAGGGCGAGCAGTTCGGCTGGCCCCGGCTGGCGGCGGCCGCCGCCGACGGCTGGCGGGCGGTCCCGCCCGAACTCCGGTCCCGCACCGTCGTCTTCGCCACCAACTACGGCGAGGCCGGCGCCCTCGCCGAGTACGGCCCCGGCCTCGGCCTGCCCGCCCCCTACTCCGGCCACATGAGCTTCGCCGACTGGGGCCCGCCGCCGGACTCCGCCGACGGGCCGGTCCTGCTCGTCCACCCCGACAAGTACCCGGCCGTGGAACGGGAGTTCACCGGCTGCCGGGTCGTCGCCCGGGTCGACAACGGCGCGGACGTCGGCAACGAGGAACAGCACACACCGATCCTGATCTGCACCGGCACCACCGCGCCCTGGTCCCAACTGTGGCCGAGGCTGCGGCAGTTCTACTGATCTACTGAGGAGTCGGAGGCATCAGGCAGCGGGTGCCGATCCGGAAGAGCAGGAACTTCCCCCCGACGGTGGTCTCGACGCTGACCAGGTCGCGGTCCGAGGGCTGGTAGGCGTCCATCAGGGCGGCCACCTTGCCGTCCACGGTCTCCCGGTAGCCCTTGATCGTGTACTTCTGCTGTTCGAGCATCGCGCGGATCCTGCGGACGGCCTCGGGGTGCTGGTCCAGCGGCGCGGAGCTGTAGACCGCGTACGACATCGTGTACCGGCCGTCCGTGGCGACCTCGCCCTTCTCGCCGACGCAGTCCTCGAATTCCGGCTCCGCACTGCCGGGGTCGAGGGTGACACCGGCGGTCCGGGCCATCGACTCGGTCAGCTGCCGGGCCCAGCCCTGGGTGTCCTCGCGGGCCCTGACCGGCAACGGCGAGTTGGGATCGTTCCAGGACATGCACCCGCCGAGGACGAGCGGCAGGCAGAGCGCCACGGCGGCGACGCGGAGGCGTCGGGCACCGACGTTGGGACGGCCCACGGATTCATTCTCCCTGCTCACACGTTCTTCGATCACCAGGGAGGCTATGGCGATGGGCGGGCCGCTTCCTATCCGTACAAGTACTCAGCCCCGTACAAATACTCAGCTGGCGCCGGGGTCGATCCCGAACAGCTCCGCATAGCCGGCCAGCCCGGTCACCGTGACGGGCGGGCGCTCCCGCGACTCCCAGTCCGATCGGGAGAGCCGCAGCCGCTGGGACTCCACCACCTTGCCGTCGAGGACGTCCCGGGTGATGCCGTCGGGCTGGTAGCCGAGCCGGCGGGAGACGGTCAGCGAGGAGAGGTTGTCCGTGAACGACATCGAGGTCGCCGACTCGGCGCCGAGCCCGGCGAAGACCAGGTGCAGCATGCCTACGCGCATCTCGGTGCCGATGCCCCGGCCGTGGTGCTCCAGGCCGAGCCAGGAGCCGGAGACGATCTCGCGCCGGACGCCGAACTCCTTGGCCCGCACGTCCTGAATGCCCACCGGCCGCCCGTCGAGGAACACCACCAGGTTCAGCGCCCAGTCCTGCGGGGTCCACCGACCGAGCCGCTTCCAGTGCAGCTGGAGCACGTGCCGGGCGCGCTCGGCGGGCGGCAGCTCGCCCCAGGGGACGAGGAACGGCCTGACGTCCGGCGCGTGCACGCCCCGCGCGGCGACCTCGGCGACCTCCGCGAGTTCGTCCTCGGACGGAAGTCGCAGCTCCAGGCGGGCCGTTCGGACGCGCAGGCCGTGCAGCGGCCAGTGATCGATCAGCATCCGGACAGCATGCTTGATCATCCACGGCCGACGCACCGCAATTTACGGCAGCGGCCTCATGCGGGCAGCGGCCCGAGCTCGCCCTCGATGAGGGTCTCGGTGACCGGCGGGCGGTCCCGGAGCGCGAGGAGTTCGTTGGCCAGCGCGTACACCAGGCGCGGGTCCTCGTCCCCGCGCGTCGTGATCGCCGCCGCGGCCAGGCTGCGCGGGACGGCGCCGACGTCGAGCAGCACCCGCCAGTCCGCCGGCGGGAGTTGCAGGAACTCCAGGCCGGTCAGCCGGCCGATCTCCAGCGGGTCGGCGAGCGTGCCGGGGTAGGCGGTCAGGGTGCGCAGGCGGGGCAGGCCGAGGACGGGGGCGAGGCTGAACGGCTCCTCGTCCCACACCCCGAACTGGAGCACCTCCAGGTCCGGATGGGCCACGGCCTCGACGCTCCGCAGCGCCTGGTGGTGGATCATGGCCGTCACCGGCGGCTTGTCCCGACGGTGTCCGCCGTACCAGTCCCGCTCCGGGCCCGTCACCAGCTCGGTGAGGGATTCGGCGAACAGGCAGGCGCCGATGCTCTGTTCGTGGTCGAGCACGATGATCTGCCCGAGGTGGCCGCGCGGGCCCGGCGTCAGGTCGACGGCGACGCGGTCGCCCCCGCCGGAGTCGCCGATGACGATCCAGCCCGGTGAGTCGACCAGGTCCTGCACCGCCGCGTCGGGCAGGGTCTGCACCGCCTTCGTCGCCGCCTGCTCCCAGCGGAACGACGGACGCCACTTGTCGCCCACCGCAAGGCGGTCCAGGGAGCCCAGTTCGAATCCGACGGCGTCGAAAACGCGGTCCGCGACGTCGTAGTCCTCGCCCCAGTCCTCCCAGCGCGCCCGGGTCACCCGGTAGAGCACCTTCAACTCCTCCGGCAGCGCGACGCCCAGGCGCTCCTCCGCGGCCGCGATCTCCGCCTCGGTGGCGCCGATCGCCTCGGGTATCCGCTCGCGCAGCGTCCGCTCCAGCAGCGCCAGGTCCACCGACGGGGCCGGCCGCGCGCCCGGCGACGGCTCGGGCAGCCGACGCCAGGGCTCGGGGACGGCGCCCTCCACCAGCGTCAGCGCGCCCGGATGCGCGTTGCCGAGCGGGGCGTCGACGGCCGGGCCGGGGTCGAAGACGTGCAGCACCGCCTTCCCGCTCGGCGGGATCTCCACGACGAACGAGACGTCGTCCACCCCGGCCGCCGTCAACGCCTCCCGCACGCGCTCGATCGCGTCGAACTCCTCCCGCCTGCCGGACGCCCGCGTCACCACGCTCGACCAGCCGCGGCCGATGCTCCCCGCCACGAACCCGCCCGGCGCGGCCAGGCGTTCCGCGTGGGCGGTCCGCAGCAGTCGCAGCAGCGGCTCCCAGGTGGCGAAGTCGTACAGCGAGGACAACCCTGGCCTCCGGTCGGTGAGTCGGTTCGGTGATCGCGACGACCCCGATGATGCCAGCCGCCACCGACAGTCCCGCCGACCCGGCCGCCACTGCCCGCTGGCGGGCGCCCGGCCCGGCGCTCACGCTGGGCCAACTGTGCTACCAGGGTGGGGATTTCAGTGGTAGCAGAGCGACGTCCTGATCACCGTGCCCTCGTGCTCGGCGTTACTCATCCGCTGGCCAACGAGAAGATCCCACCGGCAGAGAACGGCACTACCAGACCCGGCCATTCGGTTACCCAAGTCCACTGAAATGGTGACAGCCAGTGGCGGCGCGCGGCGCGATGGCTACCACCACGGCTTGTACAGCCGGGCACAGCCGGCCCGATAGGGAGGATCACATGCCGCTACGGTTCATCGGCAAGGATGACAAGTCAGGCGATCACGGGTCACCAGCCGTCTTCATCGACGAAGAAACCTCCGATTTCGTCATCCAGGGTTGAAGGATCGATGCCGAAACCGAGGCCCAGGTTCTCGCTACCGGCCCGATCCCCGATCACGAGGCGGTGGTACGTGTGCCCAGGCGTATGGCGAACCTACTCAGGGAGGCACTGAATGTCGCAGAGCTTGAATAGTTTTGCCGACCTCATCCGCACTACGGAGCAGTCGGCGCTCCACCTGGAGCTGAGAGACGTGTACTCGGTCGACAACGAGGCCGAAGGCTTCCAGGCATGGAAGGACGGTCGCCGCCTCGACCCGATGAATCGGGCTAGCTGGTGGCGGCCATGGCTCGATCTGGTCCAAGAGGTCACCGCCAGGGGTGTCGTCGTCCGGCGTGCCCGAATCGTCTCCGAGCCCGCGAGCGAATACATCCGCTACGAGCACTCCTTCACGTTCACGAACGTGGCCGGTGGCGAGGAGGTCCGCTGGTTGCCAAGACGCCATGCGAGCGATCTTGCGCTTCCTGGAAACGACTTCTGGTTGTTCGACGGGAAGCTCGTGCAGTTCAACATCTTTGACGGCGATGGTCGCTGGGTCCATACCGACGAAACCTCGGACCCCACGGTTGCAGCGCGTTGCGCGGCAGCCTTCGATGCCGTCTGGGAACGGGCGGTTCCGCACGAGAAGTTCACCATCTAAGCCCTGCGAGCACAGTCGATCGGTCAATGTCTTCCTCTCCTCTCTCCAGTGCACAGGCCGCACGGAAGGCAATCGCTGATCAGCTCGATCAGATCAGAAGGGATGCCGGCAAGACTGGGCTGGAACTGGCCGACGAGTGCGGATGGCACAAGTCGAAGTCGTCGCGGATCGCGCGTGGCATCACCATGCCATCCGACGAGGACATCCGCGCCTGGTGCACTGCCTGTGGCGTGCCGGAACGTGCCCCCGATCTGATCGCCGCCTCACGCACCGCAGAATCGATGTACACGCGGTGGCGTGATCTCCACCGCAACGGCATGACGCGCGTCCACCAGACAACGACGCCGCTCTACCAGCGCACGCGGCGGTTCCGCGTCTATGCCTCGAATCTCATGCCCGGCATGACGCAGACCGGCCCTTATGCAACGGGCTTGTTGAAGTCGATCACCGCCTTCCAGGGCACTCCCGATGATGTCGGGAAGGCCGTTCAAGCACGCCTTAACAGGTCGCGGGTCATGGTCGAGGGCGACCATCAGTTCGCGTTGTTGATGGAAGAAGCTGTTCTCTACTACGCGGTTTGCGACGACGAGGACATGGCCGACCAGCTTGATCATCTGCTTGACGTCATGGCTCGCCCGAACGTATCGCTCGGAGTGATCCCCTTCCGGGCGCGCCGCACAGTCTGGCCTCTCGAAGCCTTCTATGCCTTCGACAGCGAGCTTGTTGCCGTCGAAACACTCACAGCCGAGATCAACGTGACCGCACCGGGAGAAATCGGCACCTATCTGCGGGCCTTCGCCGATCTCGCGAGGGTCGCGGTCTACGGCGGAGCCGCGCGCGAGCTCATCCTCAAGGCCCGTAACTCTCGCGGGTGAACCTGTGCAACCGGGTGCAACCCTGTGGAGTCGCCGCCCGGAGTCTCCCTATCTTCTGAGACACCGCCAACAACGCCTTTGAGGATGCGACGGCGTACGGCGGTTCTCAACTCCCGCCCGTCTCATGACGGGTGCGGTGCGGGGGAGGTCCTCGCACCAGAGAGTCAAAGAAGGGATGGTCATGGCGACTGATCTCGGGCTCTACGACCTGAAGCCGGTTCCCGGCGCCGAGCGGACCGCGTTCTGCGGTGGCCCGTGCACCGACGGGTGTGTGGAGATCACCGTGCTGACGGACAACGCGTTCTCCGTCAAGGACAACAAGCTCACGGGCCGGGGCCTGGAGAGCCCCGAACTGCGTATGACCGGCGATGAGTTGGACGCCTTCGCCCTCGGCTGGGCCGAGCGGCGCGGCCTGTCCCTGTGACATCCGCGCCGCCACGGTCGTAGCCCGACGAGAACAGAGGCTCCGTTGCTCCCAATCGCAGTGGGAGCAACGGAGCCTCCTCCCCATGAGGGTAAGGCACTGCATGAGTCACCACATTCACGGCTACCGATGGTCCGGCCGAGGTGCGGAATTGATCACCGATGAGGGACGACGGCCCGAGCATCCACATTTCGATCCGACGCACCCGAGCATCGCCGACAGGAAGCGGCCGGTCCTGCTGTTCAAGCTCGACGACCGGCCACCGTTCATGGTGCACCACTGGCTTCTCAAGTCGGCCCGGCCGCACGAGACTTTCGAGTACCCGAAGCAGGCCGTTGACTGGTTGGTCGAGGAGTGGAGCACGGTTGGCGCAGAGGCCGCGGACCATGTCTCCCTGCCGACCCGCGGAGCCTCTGCTCGGGAACAGTTGGAGCAGGGCAACGACGTGGCGTGGCAAGTGTGGTTCCCATCCGGCGCCGTCATCTGCCGGGCAGCCGTGCCGTGCCCTACGCGAGGTGTCCACGGACCTGTGGTGCCGTGCCCGATCAGCTGGCATCGCGGATAGTCATGGATCTGGACCAGAGCAAGCCGAGCGGCGCGGGAAGTCGGCAGATCCGACTTCCCGCGCCTCCCACCGGCTGACTACGGCCACACCCGGCCGGGGCCGGCCTGCGAGTGGGCTCAGACGCCCGGGAGGCCGGTGGTGAGGCCGTCGAGGGCGTGGGAGCAGACGCAGTCGCGGGTGGTGGGGAGGCTCTCCAGGGCCTTGAAGAGGACGGTGCGCAGGCGGTCGACGTTGCCCGCGAAGACCTTCAGGACCTCGGTGTGGGTGACGCCCTCGCCGGTTTCGACGCCGGCGTCGAGGTCGGTGACCAGGGCCAGGGAGGTGTAGCAGAGGCCGAGTTCGCGGGCGAGGACGGCCTCCGGGTGGCCGGTCATGCCGACCACCGACCAGCCGTTGCCGCCGTACCAGCGGGATTCGGCGCGGGTGGAGAAGCGCGGGCCCTCGATCACCACCAGGGTGCCGCCGTCGACCGGTTCCCAGGCCGCGTCGCGGGCGGCGTCCAGGGCCACCCGCCGCCCGGCCGGGCAGTACGGGTCGGCCATCGAGACGTGCACCACCTCGGGCACCGTGCCGTCGGGCAGCGGCAGCCCGTCGTAATAGGTCTGCACCCGGCCCGAGGTCCGGTCGACGAACTGGTCCGGGACGAGCAGGGTGCCCGGCCCGTACGCGGGTTGCAGCCCACCGACCGCGCAGGGGCCGAGCACCTGCCGCACGCCGAGCGAGTGCAGGGCCCACAGGTTGGCCCGGTAGTTGATCCGGTGCGGCGGCAGGCCGTGCCCGCGTCCGTGCCGGGGCAGGAAGGCGACCCGCCGGCCGGCGACCTCGCCGAGGAACAGCGCGTCGCTCGGCGGCCCGTACGGCGTGTCGACCCGTACCTCGGTCACGTCGTCCAACAGCGCGTACAGCCCCGATCCGCCGATCACGCCCAGGTCGGCCACGGCGCGCGGGGTGTCCAGATCATCAGTCATGGCGCCCACTCTAGGAGGCGCGAACAGCGGACGGACCCGTTCGGCCGCTACGGCCGAACGGCCGCGGGCCACCGGGGTGGTGCCGGGCGGCCGTGCGGGTGACCTGTCGGACGTGTCGACGGCCGCGCTCCCCGTCGAACGTGCGTCGGTGGGAGTGCGCCGTCTCCGGACGGCGTACGTCCCTGTCCCCGGACCTGAGAGCCGCCGATGCCTCCCACCGCTTGTCTCCGCCGCCTGGTACCCACCGCCCTGTGCGCCCTCGCCGTGGCGCTCGCCGCCCCCGCGGCCCAGGCCGCACCGCCGGGCGGTAGCACCGGGGCCGACCCCGGCGGGAGGTACGACTGGGAGAACGTGGCGGCCTGCGAGAGCAGCGGCAACTGGCACGTCAACACCGGCAACGGCTACTTCGGCGGCCTCCAGTTCGACAACCCGACCTGGCGGGAGAACGGCGGCCTCGCCTACGCCCCGCGCGCCGACCTGGCCAGCCGCGAGCAGCAGATCGCCGTCGCCCAGCACCTCGCCGAGCGTCGCGGCCTCTCCCCCTGGCCGGTGTGCGGCGCCCGCGCCACCCGCGACCACGACCGCGGCCACGACCACGACCACGACCACGACCGTGGCCACGAGCGGGCCCGCGACCACGCCCGCGACCACGCTCGCGACCACGACGCCGTGCTGCCGCCGCCGTCCGCGACCCTTCTGGGCGACGGCGAGTGGCGGGTCCGCGAGGGCGACACCCTGGCCGACCTCGCCGACACCCTGCGCGTCCCCGGCGGCTGGCCCGCCCTCTACGCGCTCAACCGCACCGCCGTCGGGGACGACCCCGACCTCATCCAGCCCGGCCAGGTGCTCCGCATCCCCACCTGAGCCCGCTGCTCCGCCCCACCCCCGCCGCCCGCGCGCCCCGAGAAGGCCCGCGGGCGGTGGCACGTCATGGGGCGGGAAGGCGGTGTGACAGAACCAGGACGTACCCGTGCTTCCGCCGTGCCCGGCGGCACCCCTACCCTTTCGCGGTGTCAAGCCCCTTATCCGCAGCGCGCGTTCGCCGTCACGAGGAGCAGGAGCAGCCATGCCCGGCAGTCAGAGCGTCGAGGAGTCGGAAGAGGAATTCGCGGAATGGGACCACCGGGCGGTCACCGCGCTGTGCGTGGTCGTGATCGTCGGGTCGACCGTGGCGGGCGTCCTGGAAGTCCCGCTGGCGTGGCAGATGCCGTTCCTGTTCCTCGCCATCTACGTGATCATGCGGGCGCTGGTCCCGCTGAGGGCGTCGAAGAAGGAGCTGACCGGGCTGCGCAGGGAGCTCCGGCAACTCCGCGAGAGCATCGACCGGTCGGCGCCGGCGCGGATCGAGCACTACCCGACGGCCGCCGACTTCTACGGGGCGCTGAGCGCCTACCTCCAGCGCGGGGTGCGCAACCTCGACACCTGGTACGTCCGGACCGGCACCCCGGACGAGTTCAGCCGGTCGACCCAGGAGTTCGCCGACTACTTCCAGCGGGTGCTGGTCTGGGCCCGGGATGGCGGCTCGGTGCGGCGGCTGTTCTGTTCCGGTTCGTCCGCCGAGTTCTCGGACTGGACGGCCCGGCACCGCGCCAACACCCGCGACCTCACCCGCTACGAGATCAGGGAAGTCAGCTGGTCCATCGGCACGGACCTGATGAGTCTGGCCATCCTGGACGACCGCGCGGTCTTCCTCGCCTTCACCGTCGGCCCCCGGGTGCAGGGGATGCGGATCGAGGGCCCGGAGGCGGCGAAGTACTTCAAGGAGTACTTCGACCGCCACTGGGAGAACGCCCACATCGTCCGCTGACCGGCACCGGGTCGCCGCAGAATCCGGCGACGACTGAACCCCGGGAACGCCGTCGGCCCGCCCGGTCCTGCTGACCGGGCGGGCCGACGGGGTCGGAGGATCAGCCGACGTGGATGCGCGGGCGGCGGGAGCGGTCCGGCTCCGCCTCGCGCAGCACCTCGCGGGTGACCGGGGCGACGTCGCCCTGCCCGAACAGGAAGAAGCGCAGGAACTGGGCGAACGGGTTGCCCTCCGTCCACTCGAAGTAGACGTGCGGGATCTGCCCGGTCCGGTCCCGGACGGTCAGCGCGAGCGCCGCGATCGCGTTGGAGATGGACGAGCCCTCCAGCGTCAGCACCCGGTAGCGGCCGTGCAGCACCTCGCCGTGGACGGTGAGCTTGGCCTCGAAGTCGGACGGGTCGCGGACGGTGACCTCGACGAACACCAGGTCGTCCTCGGCCGGGATGTCGTTGTCGGTGCGGATCTGCCGGGTCTTGTCGCGGTACTCGGCGACGTCGCGGTTGCTGGGCTCGTTGGCGATCAGCCGGATCGGGCGGTGGTTGTAGTCACGGACGAAGCGCTCGGCGACGGAGTCCAGCTCGACGTCGGTGACGCGCAGCTCGAAGGCGCGCCGGAGCCGGGAGAGCAGCGACACCAGGATGATGCCGGCGATGAAGCAGGCGCCGATCTTGAGGCCGTCCGGCCGCTCGGTGACGTTCAGCCCGGTGGTGTAGAGGAAGACCGCCGCGATGATCGCGAAGGCGACGGTCCAGCCGCGCTGCCCGGCCTTGTGGGCGGCGATGGTCACGGCGATCGCCGCCGAGCTCATCAGCACCAGCACGCCGGTCGCGTAGGCGCCGCCCTGGGCGTCGACGTCGGCGTTGAAGATCCAGGTGATCAGGAAGCCGACCAGGGTGAGCACGATCACCATCGGCCGGACGGCGCGCGCCCAGTGCGGCGCCATGCCGTAGCGCGGCAGGTAGCGCGGCAGCAGGTTGAGCATGCCCGCCATGGCGGAGGCGCCGGCGAACCAGAGGATGGCGATGGTGGAGAGGTCGTAGACGCTGCCGAAGGCGCCGCCCAGGTACTCGTGGGCGAGGTAGGCGAGGGCGCGGCCGTTGGCGTCGCCGCCGGTCTCGAACTCCTTGGCCGGGATCAGCAGGGTGGTGATGAAGCTGGTGGCGATCAGGAAGACGCTCATGATCACGGCGGCGGTGGTGAGCAGCTTGCGGGTGCCGCGGATGCGGCCGGCCGGGTTCGCCTCGGTGTCCTCGGGGCCGCCCTGGATGTGCGGCATCACGGCGACGCCGGTCTCGAAGCCGGACATGCCGAGCGCCAGCTTGGGGAAGACCAGCAGCGCCACGCCGACCATCATGACCGGGTTGCCGTGCTGGGCGGTCAGCGCGTCGGTCCAGTCGGTGACCACGTGCGGGGCCTGGATGATCTTCCAGATGCCGACGGCCACCACGACCACGTTCAGCGCCAGGTAGACCCCGACCAGGGCGACGGCCATGCCGATCGCCTCGCTGAAGCCCTTCAGGAAGACGCCGCCGAGCAGTGCGACCAGGATCAGCGTGATCAGCACCTGCTTGCCGCCGAGGACGCTGGTCAGGTGCGGGTTCTCCACCAGGTGCGCGCTCGCGTCGGCGGCGGACAGCGTGATGGTGATGATGAAGTCCGTCGCCGCGAAGCCGAGCAGCGCGAGGACGAACAGCTTGCCCTTCCAGAACGACAGCAGCCGCTCCAGCATCGAGATCGAGCCCTCGCCGTGCGGGCTCTCCTGGGCGACCCGCCGGTAGACCGGCAGCGCGCCGAGCAGGGTCACCAGGACCAGCACGATCGTCGCGATCGGCGACAGCACGCCGGCCGCGAGGGCGGCGATACCCGGCTGGTAGCCGAGGGTCGAGAAGTAGTCCAGGCCGGTCAGGCACATCACCCGCCACCAGCGCTGGCCCTCGTGGCCGCCGGACTCCCCCGAATCCGCGCCCGCGTCCGCACCCCCGTGCGGTTCGGTCTTGCTGGCGGACATGTCCGCCAGCAGCCAGCTGCGGAGGCGTATTCGCGCCGACGGCGACGCCGCGACCGGCTGCTCCGTCCTCTCCGCCGTCTCCGTCGAACCCGACGAAACCACCTTGCACCTCTTGATTGAAGACCCCGTGAATGCGCCGTCGGGCGACGGCAGTGCGCCAGGCTATGCGACCGGCGTTAAGAGCACGTCATCGGGCCGCGTTAAGAAAACGTCATGGTCGCGGCGGGGTTGGTGGCACCGGGCCGGGGGGGCGTCCCCCGGCCCGGCGCCGCACCGCCGCCCGGTCAGGCCCGGTAGCCGAGGACGGTCATCATGCCCGTCTCCGCGTGGTACACGTTGTGGCAGTGCACCATCCACAGGCCCGGGTTGTCGGCGTCGAAGTCGACGGCCAGGGTCGCGCCCGGCAGCACGATCGCGGTGTCCTTGCGGGGGCCGTCGCCGGCCAGCGCGAAGCTGTGGCCGTGCAGGTGCACGGGGTGCCACATGGCGGTCGCGTTCCGGAACTCCAGCCGCACCCGCTCCCCCGCCGCCACCGGGTAGCGCTGCGCGGGGTCGTACTTGCGGCCGTTGAACGCCCAGTCGGCCTTCGCCATGCCGCCGGTGAGCTCCAGCTTCACCGTCCGGTCCGGGGCCCTGGCGGGCAGCCGCACGCTCGGGTCGGCCTTGAGCTGCGCCGCACCGAGCAGCCGTCCGTCCAGTTCGGCGGGGCGGGTGGCGGCGTCGGGCGCGGTGCCGCCGCCGGTGCGCAGCAGGGCGAGCGCGGAGGCGTTCTTGCCCTCGGCGAGCGCGGTCAGCGGGAAGACGCCGTCCTTGGCGGTGACCAGGACGTCGTAGCGCTCGCCCATGCCGAGCAACAGGGCCTGGGTGGTGGCGGGCTCGACCGGGAAGCCGTCGGTGTGGGAGACGGTCAGCTCGTGGCCGCCGAGGGCGACCCGGTAGGCGGTGTCGCCGCCCGCGTTGATCAGCCGGATCCGGATGCGGTCGCCGGGCTTGGCGGTGAAGGTCTCGGGGGCGGTCGCGAGCCGGCCGTTGACCAGGTGGAACGGGTGGGCGACGTCCCCGGCGTCGCCGCCGAGCAGGGCACTGGTCGCGCCCATCAGCATCCGGGCCGGGCCGCTCTGGGCACCGGGCGTGCCGGCTGCACTGGGCATTCCGCCCATCCCGGGCATGTCGTGGCCACCCATGCCACCCATGCCGCCGGTGCCGCCCATCCCCGACATGTCGTGGCCGCCCATCCCGCCCATGCCCTTGGCGAGTTCGGCGAGCACCGCATCCGGGGTGCTGCCGTCGACGCCGTCCACCCAGTCGTCCAGGACGACGACCCACTCCTTGTCGTAGCGCAGCGGCTCCTTCGGGTCCTCGACGATCAGCGGCGCGTACAGGCCGCGGTCCTGCTGGACGCCCGTGTGCGGGTGGAGCCAGTACGTGCCGGGGTGGGTGAGCGCGAAGCGGTAGTCGAAGGAGGCGCCGGCCTTGACGGCGGCCTGGGTGAGGCCCGGGACGCCGTCCATGTCGTTGCGCAGCGCCAGGCCGTGCCAGTGCAGCGAGGTGGGCTGCGGCAGATGGTTGGCGAGGGTGACGGCGAGCGTGTCGCCGACGGTGGCGCGGACCTCCTGGCCGGGCAGCCGGTCGCCGTACGCCCAGCTGCGGACGGTGCGGCCGCCGAGGTCCAGGGTGGTCTCGGTGGCGGTGAGCGCGACCTTGCGCTCCGGGCCGGGGTTGCGCTTCGCCTCGGCGGCGGCGACCTCGGGGCCGTTGGGGGCGAGGTAGCCGCCCGGGGTCGCGGCGCCGGTGGCGGCGGCAGTCGGGCTGTTGCTGCCGCTGTCGCCGCCGTGGCCCATGGCGGCGTGGTCCATGCCCTTCATGGAGTCGGAGCAGGCGGTGAGCAGGCCGGTGCCGGCGGCGGCGAGTGCCGCGCCGAGCACGGTACGACGGGTGGGTGTGCGCATGACGGAGTGCACCTCGTGCGGTGGTGTGGGTGTGGGTCGGACGTCGCGTCGGCCGTTCCGTGCGCGGACATGTGCGCGGGCACGGGACGGCGGGCGCGCGCCTACTGACGCAGCACCGACAGCCGGGTGAGGAGTATCCGTCCGCCCAGGGGCGGTGGCAGCGCCCGGACGGCGCGCAGCAGACGTGCGCGGACGGCGGCGGCGGGGTCACCGCTGCGGCGCAGCAGCTGGCGGGCGACGAGGAGGACCAGGGTCCAGCCGGCGAGGACGGCGAGGCAGACGGCCATCGGGTCCATCCCGCCGGCGGCGGGAGCGAGGTCACGGATCACCGTGCGGGCGTCGCCGACAACCGCGTGGTCGTGGCCGATCGCCATTCGGTCGTTGCCGACAACCATGCGGTCGAGCTGCCGGGCCGCCATGGGGGCGGAACCGTGCCGCCCCTCGTGTCCACCGGCCGGGTGGCCGAGCGTGTGCATCGTCACGATGCCGAGCAGCAGGGCGGCGAGGAGCAGCAGCCTGCGGACGCGCGGTCGCCGCCTCTCCACCGTCGCCCACCTCCCGACCGATCACGCCGCCCGCACCGTTTACCCCCGCAGGGTATCCCGGGAACAGCGCTCGAACCGAGTGGGGGTCAACTGTGTTCACCCCCTTGTCGAGTGCAATTTCACATTGCTATGTTACGGCCACTGGGACTGCTCTGGCATGGCCCTGTCATTCAAATTCCCCCATTTCCCCCATTCACACCGCCCTGCCACTTCCCCCTCCAGGAGAATCGGTGTCAACTTCCCGCGTTGCCAAGCGAGTTCTGCTCGCCGCCGCGATGGCCACCACGCTCACGCTGCCCACCCTGCAGAGTGCCCAGGCCTTGACCCCCACCACGACGTCCGCCCCCTCCGCACCGGCCCCCGCACCCGTGCCCGCACCCACCGCAGACCCCGACCAGCGCACCGCCTACGACGACGCCGACCACCTCGGCGCCGACGCCGCCAAGCCCGGCGCCCCCGCGCCCGCCCCCGGCGGCGGCTCCCTCGGCGCCACGCCGATACCCGGCCTGCTCCCCGACCACGTGGGCGCCCCCGCCCCCACCGCCGGCCAGCTCGCCGTCACCACCGGCACCGCCGTCGCGCCCACCACGGCCGCGGGCGTGCCCTGCACCGTCGACGGCATGACCGGCCTCGGCGCCGACCAGCTCGTCGCCTTCCTCACCGACCCGGCCGTCACCGCCGACGGCTGCCTGCGCTCCGTCATCTGGACCTGGGACGCCCGCTTCGCCACCAGCATGGACAACGCCCACGTCCAGGCCGTCGCTCAGCGGATCGTCCAGCTGTCCGCCGGCGACGACGGCAGCGGCTCCTCGCACCTCTACGAGCTGTGGACGTACCTGCACGCCACCGTCTACCACGCCTTCAGCCACCACGAGCTGAACGTCGCCGACCCGGCCACGCTCGCCGCGATCCAGCAGGCCGTCACCGTCTACACCGGCAGCGCGCACGCCTTCGACCGCACCGACCTCGCCGCCAACATCCTGCGCGAGGCCACCATCACCGCCGGCGCCGACGGCCTGCGCCAGCACAACCTCGGCCTCGCCCGCCGCATCCTCGGTGTGCTCGCCCCCGGCACCGCCCTCGCCGACAGCGGCGCCTGGGGCAACGCCGTCCTCCAGGCGCTCAACCTCAACTACCTGGGCATCAACAACCAGGACCCGGCCTTCCTCAGCGCCGTCGCCGCCGACGCCGACTACCGCGCCGCCTTCCGCGCGTACGCCTCCTGGGGCCACCTCAAGGGCACCCGCAACGCCTGGGCCGCCCGCGACGCCGTCGGCGAGTACGGCCGCTTCGGCCAGGTCCCGGCCCTGCACGACGCCGCCGTCGCCGACCTCGGACCGCTCATCGACACCACCAGGGCCACCTTCGGCGAGTGGTCCGACCCCTGGGCCAAGGCGATCGGCTGGGCCAACACCTACGGCGTCTGCCAGCAGTTCGGCGTCTGCGTCGCCGACCTGGAGAACAAGCTGTTCCCCAACACCTACCGCTACGACAACGGCGCCATCGAGGTCCGCACCGCCCTCGACAAGGCCACCGTCGACCAGATGTACTACGCCAGCAAGCAGGTCAAGAGCCAGTACTTCCGCGTCCTCGGCACCGACCAGCCGCTCGCCGGCGACACCAACGCCACCCTGCACATCCACCTGTACGCCTCGCGCGCCGACTACGAGGTCTACCACCCGATCCTCACCGGCTACGCCACCAACAACGGCGGCATCTACATCGAGCGCGGCTCCACCTTCTACACCTACCAGCGCCGCGTCCCGCAGGACTCCACGCTCACCCTCGAGGAACTGTTCCGCCACGAGTACGTGCACTACCTCAACGGCCGCTGGGCGGTGCCCGGTTACTTCGGCGACCCGCGCTGGTACGCCAAGGACAAGACCACCGCGATGGACGAGGGGACGGCCGAGTTCTTCGACGGCTCGACGCGCGACCAGGGCATCCTGGTGCGCAAGTCGCTGGTCCGCAAGCTCGCCTCCGACGAGGCCGCCGGCATCCCCCGGATGACCATCGCCCAGCTCCTGCACGCCAGTTACGACGACGCCCCGGCCTTCCACTTCTACAACTACGCCGGCACCTTCTTCGAGTTCCTCTGGGACGACCACCCCTCCCTGCTGCGCGAGATGTACGGCTACCAGCGCGCCGACGACCCGGCCGGCTTCGACGCCTGGCGCGACCGCCTCGGCGCCGACGCCGCCCTCCAGCAGGAGTACTTCGCCTTCCTCGACGAGCAGATCAAGGACCTCGACGGCCTCTACGTCCCCAGCACCTCCTTCGTCCAGAACGGCTCGCTCGACTACGCCTGGCCGTCCGAGGTCCAGGCCGCCATCACCAGGGCCACCCAGTCCACGCCGGTCTGCAAGGACAACGGCGACTGGGACAACAAGCCGATGCGCTTCATCTGCACCGGCCGCATCACCGCCAACCTCGCCGACTCCACCGACCCGGACCAGGTCTTCAAGGACATGTCCGACACCGTCGACTACTTCATCCTGACCCGCACCAAGAACGTCCCCGGGGCCAACAACCTCAACGACATGAACTGCACCTTCGGCAAGGTCGACGTCTGGTCCACCGGCCGGGCCGGCACCGCCGACTACACCTGCGAAGGGCCGCTCCGCCGCTGACCGTACCCGGCGGACTCCCGGGCGCGGTACGGACGGTGGGATCCGTACCGCGCCCGCACACATCCCCCGGATTTCCCCCGTCGAGGATCCGTTAGCATGCCCGGCAGCTACGACGATCACGGACCCGGAGACTCCGGGTCCGGACGCATGGGGGAAGCATGGCAGATCCTGACCTGGCCTTGGAGTTCAAGGTCAACCCGGCCGAACTGGACGGCTGCGGACAGAGCGCCCAGCACATCGGTGGTCTCATCCCGGGCGAGACCTCGAAGATCACCGATCCGTGCAGCCAGGCCGCCGGCGGCTTGCAGGGCTTCCTCACCGCCGCCGCGGTACGCGACTGCGGCACCAACTGGAAGACGCTGCTGGACAAGCTCGGCGGCGACATGACCGACGTCGGCGGCAAGCTCGCCACCTCGGCCGCCTACTACCGCCAGGTCGAGAAGGACATCCACGGGAGCATGCGGAACCCCTCCGCACCGATCCCGAGCGAGCCGGACCCCTTCGGCACGGCCGTCGTCCCGGGCCCCGTGAAGCCCCGCAGCGCGAAGGCGGCCGAGTAAGCGATGGACATCAAGACCCTCCACGACGCCGACTTCATCAACCTCATCACCGCGAAGACCGCCTTCGACACCCTGGCCACCGCCTTCGGCCAGCACGTCGAGAACTGGCAGCACGAGGTCGTCGACCGGCTGAACCACTCGCAGTGGACCGGGACCGCCGCCAGTCACGCCCAGGCCAGGATCCAGCTCCTGGAGAACGAGCTCCAGGCGGCCCAGCAGGAGATCGGCCTGGTCAGCAGGGCCCTGAACGACGCCTCCGAGGGCTTCGCCGCCGCCCAGGCGCACCTGATCAGCGCCCTCGACGACGCCAAGACGCACAAGCTGACCGTCGCCGCCGACGGCGGGATCACCTGGGACAACGACCCCAACTCCGCCAACTTCGCCGGCAAGGACGCCGAGTCGCTGGCCCACCAGATCAGCAGCCGGATCACGGCCGCGCTCACCGAGGCCGACCACGCGGACCAGACCATCAGCGCCCGGCTCGCCCACCTGGCCAGCAACGCGAGCAACGGCACCGGACTCGACTCCGCCACGGCGAAGACCGACCTGGCCGCCGCGAACGCGCTCGAAACGGTCCCCGCCGCCGGCACCGACCCGAACAGCGTCAAGGGCTGGTGGAACAGCCTGACCGACGAGCAGCAGCACCGGATGATCCTCAACCACCCCGACCAGATCGGCAACCTCGACGGCGTCCCCGCGGTCGCCCGGAACGAGGCCAACCAGATCAACCTCCAGCGCGGCAAGCAGGACGTCCAGCGCCAGCTCGACGGCCTCGGCCCCGCGCCGAAGCCGACCATCCAGATGGGCCGGGAGATCATGCCGAACCCCGCGTACACCAAGTGGAAGGCCGCGCACGACGAGCTCACCGACAAGATGAACGGCATCACGGCCATCGAGAAGCGGCTGGGCGCCCCGGTCGACGACCAGCACCCGCCCACCTTCCTGCTGGGCTTCGACACCAACGGCAAGGGCCACGCGATCATCGCGGTCAACAACCCCGACACCGCCAACAACGTGTCGACCTACGTCCCCGGCACCGGCGCGCGGCTCGGCAGCATCAACAGTGACATCAACCGCTCGGACCTGATGGTCCAGTCGGCCAACGACGCCAACCGCAAGGCGGGGGACAAGAGCACCACCTCGTCGATCACCTGGGTCGGCTACGACGCACCGCAGTCGATCATCCCCGAGGCCGCGGACGACTCGTACGCGAAGAACGCGGAGGACAAGCTGCACAACTTCGAGGTCGGGCTGCACGCCACGCACGACGGGAAGATCGGGAACAACACCGTCCTCGCCCACAGCTACGGCACCACGACCGTGGGGTACGCCATGCGGGACAAGGGCCTTCCGGTCGACAACGTGGTCCTCATCGCCAGCCCCGGCACCGGCGTCGAGCACGCCAAGGACCTCCGCATCGACCCGAACCACGTGTACGCGGCGCAGAGCCAGGCCGACGCGATCGGCTGGGCCGCCGCCGTCGACCCGGGCGGGATGGCGGACAACTTCGTCGACAACGTCAAGTCCTCCTGGGGCTTCGGCGACGGCGACCACCACCTGATCCACGGCCGACAGACCACCGTCCCCCAGTTCGGCGCCCAGGTCCTGCCCACCAATCCCGAGGGCGGGCACTCCGACTACTGGAACGACGACTCACCCACCCTGCCCGCCATGGGGCGGATCATCGCCGGAAAGCCGGTCTACCAGTGAGCACCACCGAACCCACCCTCCTGATCCGGCGGGCCACCGCCACCGCCGTGCTGGCGGTCACCGTCCTGGCGCTGAACGCCTGCGGCGCGAGCACCGTGCAGGAGCGGTCCAAGCCCACGATCACGCTGGACCAGGCCAAGAAGCAGATCGACGACGACCTCGCCGCCATCCTGGCCAAACTGCCCGTCAAGCCGGCGAACAGCCTGGGCGCCTTCAGCGACCTGGAGTGCGAGGCCAACGACGTCGGCCCGCACGGCAGGACGCAGACCCGCCGGGGATACGACTTCGGTGACGTCCCGTCCGCACCCAAGGCCGAGACGGTGAACGCCTTCCGGACCTTCCTGACCGGCCAGGGCTTCCAGCCGGTGGAGGATCCGGCCGGCGCCCACAACGACTGGGTCCGGCTGAAGAACCAGGACGGCTTCCTCGCCACCCTGGACGGGGTCGCCGACACGAGCCACGACCTCACCCTCCGGGTCAGCTCCCCCTGCGTCTGGCCCAACGGCACACCCCCGGCCTGACAAGCCCTCGGGGCCGCACCCCGGACGAACCCCGGAGGTGCGGCCCCCGAGCGGGCCGGTCCTCGCCCGGATCCTCATGCGAGGCTCGCGGTCATGACTCGGCATCACCACGTGGCGGCCGGGCCCAACGCGGGACAGGAACAGCACATCCTGCCGTCCGTGGCCGCCGTCCCGTGCTCCTATGATGTCCTTGTCATGATCGTATGGAAGGTGCTCGGCTCGTTCCGGGTCGAGGTCGACGGCCGCCCGGTCGACACCGGTGGTCGGCTCGCCCGAATGGTGCTGGTCCAACTGCTGCTCGCCCGTGGGGCCGTCGTGCCCACGGAGCGGATCATCGAGCGGCTGTGGCCGACCCGTGTCCCGTCGAGTGCGCAGGGATCGCTCCAGGCCTACGTCGCGCGTCTGCGGCGCGTCCTCGAACCGGAACGGGCACCGCGCACGCCCGCGCGGCTGCTGGTCAGCGCGCCCTACGGCTACGCCCTCGCCGTCGAGCAGGACGCGGTGGACGCCTGGGCGTTCGAGAGCCGGGTGGCGGCGTGTTCGGAGGCGGGGTTGCCCGCCCGGGTCGCCGCCGAGGGCCTGGCCGAGGCGCTCGCCTCCTGGGGCGGGCAGCCGTACGCGGAGTTCTCCGACGAGCCGTGGACGGCCGGTGAGCGCGCCCGGTTGGAGGAGGTGCACCGCACCGCCCGCGAACGGCTGGCCGCGGCTCGGCTGGGCTGCGGGCAGGTCGCCCAGGCCCTCGACGACGCGGGCACGCTGACCCGGGAGCAGCCGTTGCACGAGGAGGGCTGGCGGCTGCTGGCCCTGGCCCTGTGGGCCCGGGACCGCCAGGGGGAGGCCCTGGCCGCACTGCGGCGGGCCCGCCACGTCCTCGACGAGGAGCTCGGCGTCGAGCCCGGGCCCGCGCTGCTGGAACTGGAACAGGCCCTGCTGCACCAGCGCCTGGACGTGCTCCACCGGGCGACCGGGACACCCGCCGCGGCTCGGACGACCGAAGCGCCCGCCAAGGCGGTGCGCGGTCCGATGGTGACGGTCGACCGCCGTACGCCCACGGTGCTCACGCCCGGTCGGCTCCTGGGCCGTGACGAGGAGCTGTCCCGGCTCGCCGCCGCGGCGGACCGCTCCCGGGCCGGCCGGGCCCAGGTGGTCCTGGTCACCGGCGAGGCCGGCATCGGCAAGTCGAGCCTCCTGGAGGCCGCCGTCCGCCAACTGCCGCAGCAGGGCTGGCTGGTCGGCACCGGGAACTGCCCGGAGACCGACGGCGCCCCGCCCGGCCGGGCCTGGTTCGACATGCTGCCGGCCCTCGCGCAGGCCGCGCCACCGGGCCCGTACGCCGGTGAGCTCGCCCCGCTGCTGGCGCCGGGCACCACGAGCGACACCGAGCAGCCGGACGGCAGCCCCGCCCGGCGCTTCCGCCTGCACCGGGCGCTGCTGGGTTGGCTCCGCGAGACGGCCGAGCGGCGGCCCCTGGCGATCGTGCTGGACGACCTGCACCGGGGCGACCAGGAGAGCATCGAGCTGTTCCTGCTCTGCGCCGAGCAGTTGCGGGACGTCCCGCTGCTCCTGGTGGGCTCGTACCGCACCGGCGAGGGGGACCTGACCGGGGCGCTGGCCCGCCTGGCCGCCTGCTCGCCCGTCCGGCTGGCGATCGGCGGACTGTCGGACGCCCAGGCGAAGGAGCTGCTGCGGCGCGGCGCGGCCGGTATGAGCGAGCACGCCGCGGCGGCGCTCGCCGAACGGGCCGGGGGCAACCCCTTCTACCTGCACGAGAGTTCGCTGCTGATGGCCGGTGAGGGCGAGCAGCAGGCGCTGGCCCGCGTGCCGCAGGGGGTCCAGGACGTCCTGCGGCGGCGCCTCGCCCTGCTCGCGCCGACCGTCACGGCCGGGTTGCGGCTGGCGGCCGTGGCCGGACGCGAGGCCGCGGTGGCCCTCCTGGTCCACGCCGCCGACTGCGATGCCGAGCAGCTCCTCGACGCCCTGGACGCGGGTGTCACCGCCGGGCTGCTCACCGAGCCCCGCCCGGGCACGGTGCGCTTCACCCACGCCCTCGTGCGGGACGCCCTGGAGGACGACCTCACCCGGCTGCGCCTGGCCCGGATGCATTCCCGCCTGGGCCGGAGCCTGATCGCGCTCGGCTCGGACGACGTCGCCGCCACGGCCCACCACCTCCTACAGGCGGCGACGGTGATGACCGCCGACGCCGGACCCGCGGTCCACCACGCCCGGCTGGCGTGCGAGCAGGCGGTGCGCCGCTACGCCCCCCGGAACGCCGAGGCCCTGCTGACCTCGGCCCTCGGCCTCCTCGCCGATCATCCGGCCGCCTTCGCCGACCAGGACGCCACCCTGTTGCGGGTGTCGCTGCTGGGACAACTGGTGGACTGCCGGATCCGGATGGGGGCCGTGGTGCCGGCCCGCGAGGCGCAGCAGCAGGCCGTCCGGGTGGCCCGTGCCGAGGGCCGGGACGACCTGCTGACCGCCGCCTACACGACGTGGACCGAACCGACGCCCTGGCGCGTGCGCGCGTACGCGAGCTTCGACACCGAGGCCGTCGAGGAGCTCAGGACGCTGTTGGAGAGCCCGGCGGCATCCGACCGGCAGCGGTGCCTGCTCCTCGACCAGCTGGCCGACGCGCTCGACGACATCGACCCCGGCGCCGTGGCCGTCTCCCGCGAGGCCGTAGAACTCGCCCGCAGGGTGGGCGAGCCCCGGCTGCGGGGCCTGACGCTCACCTCGCTGCTGCGCCGGGTCGACGGCGAACTCGAACCCGCCGCCTACGCGGAACTCCACCGGGAACTGGCCGAGGTGGCCGCCTCCCAGGACAGCCCCGAGTACGCCTGGATGACGTCCTACATCGCCGCCCGGATCGCCGCCGCCCACAACGACCCGGCCGAGATGGAGCGGTGCCTGGTCCAGGCGGACGGGATCGCCCGCACCTACGAGCTCCAGGGCGCGTTCGCGGTGGCGAGGCTGCGCGATCCCATGCTCGCCATGGCTCGGGGTCGTTTCGAGGAGGCCGAGCAGGCGTTGGGGGCGGGGGTGGCGGAGCTGCGCGCCCGGGGAGCGGTGGACCTCGACGGGCTGGCGGCGCTGGCCGTCGGGTGCATCCGGCTCCAGCAGGGCCGGCTGGCCGAGGTGCTGCCGATGCTGCTCGCGGTGTGGGAGCAGTACCAGCCGGTCAACGAGTCCCTCACCGCTCTCGCGCTGCTGGCCGCCGGCCGGCCCGACGAGGCCCGGGAGGTGTTCGGCCGGCGCGCGCCGCTGCGGCGTGACTTCGCCTTCCTCATCCTGACCGGGCTGCGCGGCGCGGCCGCCATCGCCCTGGAGGACCGGGAGGCGGCCGCCGAGGTCTACCGGGACCTGCTCCCCCTGGAGTCCTCCCCGGGCGGGGCGAGCAGCCTCAGCATCGTCTTCCGGCCCGTCGCACAGACCCTGGGCGACCTCGCCCGGTTCCTGGACCGCCCCGACCGGGCCCGGGGCCACTACCTCGAAGCCGCGCGGGTGGCGGCCGCCTGGGACTCCCCGCTGTGGGCGGACGCCGCACGGACGGCCTTGGACGGGCTGCCGCCGACGCCCGCGTAGCGGCAACTGTCACGGTCCGGTCAGTTCGGCCGTGAAGGCCGCGGCCAGGTCGAGGAACTCCTCGGGCGAATCGGTCGTCAGCTGAAGGTCCACCAGCACCTCGTCCGTCGCCGACCCGCACATCACCCTGAGGTGGTCGCAGATCTGGCGCACCGTCCCACGGTGGTGGATCTCCGAGGAATCCGCCTCCACCGTGGTGACCTCGGGGTTCACCCGGAACACCCGGCGCAGGCCCGCCGGGTCCCGCCCCGCCCGCTCGGCGGCCTCGACGGCGACCGCCCAGAGACCGTCGAGGTAGGGCACCGGCATCGAGGCGGCGAGCCAGCCGTCCGCCCGCCTGCCGACCCGCTCCAGGGCGGGCGGGGTGAAGCCGCCCAGCAGGATCGGCGGCCTCGGGCCCTGGCGGGGTTTGGGGAGCACGGTCGACTCGGGGATCGTCCACAGCCGGCCGGTGTGGACGACCGGATCACCGCACCACACGGCGTCCAGGACGTCGAGGGTCTCCTCCAGCCGGGCGCCGCGGCCCTGCCAGGGCACCCCGGTGGCCTGGTACTCCTCCCGCATCCAGCCCAGCCCGATGCCCACGTCCAGCCGCCCCCGGCTGATCAGGTCGAGGGTGGTCAGCGCCCGGGCGAGCACCAGGGGCGGCTGCCACAGGACGTTGAGCGTGCTGCTGCCCAGCCGCACCCGTTCCGTGACCGAGGCCGCCAGGCCCAGGGCGAGCAGCGGGTCGAGGTGGGTGCCGTACCGGACGGGCATCGGCCCCCCGCTCGCGTAGCCGTCGGGGGGCGTGAGCGGCGACAGGAGCCGGTCGCCCACCCAGAGGCTGTGGCAGCCCAGTGCTTCCAGCGCCGTGCACATCGCGGCGCTGCGATCGGGGTCGGCGAACGGGCCGAACTGGGGCACGGAGAATCCGATGCGCATCGGTGGGAGTTCCTCGGTCGGGACGGCGGGGGTGGGACGGGAGGGGGTGGGACGGGAGGGGGTGGGACGGGGACGGCCCATCAGGCGGCGGTGCGCCGGCCGCGGATCCGGTCGGTCTCGCGGCGGTACTGCCGCTGCCCGAAGAGCCGCCACAGCACCCGGGCCGGAAGGGGCAGCCGGGTGAAGAACTCCCGGCGCTCCTCGGGCGAGCTGTCCTCCAGGATGGCGCCCAGGGCGATCATCAGCCGGTTCTTGGGCGTCTCGGCGAGGCCCCGCTCCCCCACCGCCTGCCACTGCTTCTCGTTCACGTGCAGCGCGACCAGCGGCATGACCTCCCGCTCCTCCTCGTCGAGATGGGCGCACAGCTGCCGGTGGTGCCGGTGCAGGGCCGCGACGAGCTCGTCTCGGTCCTCGGTCAGGGCACGGGACTCCCACCGCTCCACGAGCCCCCGGACCTCCTCGATCCCGGCGCTGAGCCCGTGGTGCTGCGCCTCCATCGCCAGGACCTGCTCGGCGTCGAGGTCCAGGTGGGGCAGCAGCACCGGCCAGAGCATCTCGTCCTCGCCGGTGTGGTGGGCGTGCAGGCCGACGGCGTACTGCCGCCAGTGCTCGGCGAGGATCCGGGAACGCTCGGTGTCGCCGGGGCGCACCTCCTGGACGAGTTCGGCCAGCAGGCGCGACTCGCGGCGGAACACCTGGTGGATCATCGCCATTTCGCGGGTGTAGTGGTGGACGGTGGTGGCATCGGAGGAGTTGCTCGAAGTCATGACACCAGTCTTCGGAGCCCGGTTGCAGGGCACTTGCACCTGACTTGCCGCGATGCGCCCGTCTCAGGCCGGCGGCAGGGCCCGGGCGAGGTCCTCGGCCTCGCGCAACTGCTCGACGCCCAGCCGCCGGAGGTCCCGGAGCAGCAGGGCGGCGTCGGTGACGGCCCCGCCCGGCGCCGGGGCGTCCGCCGGCAGCGGGAGGCCGAGGACCGCGGCGAGGTCCGCCGCGGGCACGGCCAGCACGGTGGCGAGGTCGGCGACCAGCTCCGGGGTCAACTCGGCCTCGCCGGAGGCGATCCGGCCGTAGACGGTGGCCATCCGGGAACGGCCGGTCAGCAGCTGGACGACCTTCGCCGTGCCGTTCCAGCCGAGGTTGCGGGTGGCGACCATCCGCATCAGCAGGTTCCCCGGCGTGCGCCGGTCCGGCCGGGCGGCGGGCAGGCCCTCGATCCGCCCGCGGTGCCGTGTGGACGGCAACTCGGCGACGCCGGCCCGGAGTTCGGCCCGGGACGCGGGCGGCAGCGCGAGGACGAGCCGCACCAGACCGGTGATCGAGGTGGTGGCCATGCCACCGGCCGGGGCGAGGTCCTCCGGCAGCGGGAGGGCGGCGAACTCGAAGAGGTCGGCGGCGTCCAGGCCGAGGGCGGGCGCGAGCCGGCGCAGCAGCGCGGGTTCGGGCGCGGCGCCGGCGAGGACCGCGGCCACCTCGGGCTCGGCGGCCCCCGCCCGCCGGGCCAGCTCGGCGGGCGCCAGGCCCCGGTGGTCCAGCAGACGGGCCAGCAGGACGGCGAAGCCGGGGAGCTCGATCACGGCCGCCAGCATAGACGCCCCGCCGGTGCGGACGGGCGCGAACCGAGGCGACCGGGCACGGCCGGACGTGCCCGTACGGGGGAGGTTCCGGACGGGTCACTCGGCAGCGCCCCCTCCCTCCGCCCCGTCCGGGGGCAGCACCAGGGCGGGGTCGAGTTCGAGCAGCCGCGCCAGGTCGGCCAGGATGCGCCGGGCACCGAAGTCGCCGCTCCGCGCGGCGAACGAGGCGATCTCGGCGGCGAGGTGCTCCGCGACGCCGGGGAGCAGCTCGATCGCGCTCGCGGTGTTCTGGGCGGCGTCGGAGCTGTTGAAGTACTCGTGGAAGGGCAGCACGTACTCGAGATCCACCGCCAGCATCTCCCGGTACCTGTCCTCGTCGAAGGTGAAGTCACGGAACTCGAAGCGGGTCTCGGTGACCTTGGCGACCGAGGAGAGCAGGTCGTCGAGGCGGGTGGCTTCGGCTACCGCACGGCCGGAGGGGGTGCGCACGTACAGGTCCTGGTAGCCGCTCCACTTGGTGCCCGCCAGGCCGAGGCGGTCGTTCGGCGTGCGGGTGAAGCCGGCCTCGACGGACGGCCCCAGGCGGGTGCCGCCGACCCACGTGCCGCCGTCGGCGAGCAGACCGGTGACGGCCTCCGCGACGTCCTGCTCCGACCGCCAGTCCAGCAGCCAGGAGTCCTTGTCCATCACCACGTCGAACCGCTCGCCGGGGTGGGCCTTGAGGTACTCGTCGTACGTCAGCGCGTGGTAGTCGACGGTGAGCACCCGCCCGCCCGGGCCCTCGACGGTGATCGTGGCCACCGCGTCGTCGACCTTCCTGACCGTGGCGACGGTGTGGCCCGGCCCGGCGTAGGAACCCAGCGAGCGCTCCAGCGCCTCGACCACCACCTCCAGGTGGGCCTTGCGGATCGCGTCGGTGAGGTCCTTCGGATCGACCCCGACCAGGGTCATCTCGGTGGCACGGGTGGTGAAGAGCGGGTGCTCGATGTCGGAGTTGGCGCCGAGGTAGAGCAGCGAGCGCCCTTGCGGCCCGTCGCCCGCCGCGGTCAGCCGGTTGAGGGCGAGCGTGGTCTCGTACTTGGGCGTCAGCGTGAGCCCGACGGCCCAGCGGCCGAGCGCCCGCTCGTCGACCCAGGAGGGGTGCTCGCCGATGGCGGTGGCGGCGCGCTCGGGGCGGGGACCGTTGTTGAACAGGTACGTCTGGGTCTCCTCGTCGACTCCGTGCCGGATGGCGGCCTTCAGGGCGTCGTGGTCCTGCGGGGAG
Organism: Kitasatospora sp. NPDC097643; assembly: GCF_040302625.1. Classification (NCBI taxonomy): domain Bacteria; kingdom Bacillati; phylum Actinomycetota; class Actinomycetes; order Kitasatosporales; family Streptomycetaceae; genus Kitasatospora; species Kitasatospora sp. NPDC097643. Next base: position 47,918 of record NZ_JBEOSA010000014.1, read on the forward strand.
AGGTTCCACGCGGCGGCCCGGTCGGCGGCAAGAGTGGCGTTCCGGTCGGCGGCGCTGCCGCTGCCCTCGGCCGGGGGGTGCGGACCGGCGGCGGGGGTGCCGTGGCCGCCGGCGGCCGTACTGGTGCCCCCGGCCGTACCGGTGCCCCCGGCCGGGGTGTGCGGATCCGCGGCGGGGGCGCGGGGGGCGACCTCCCCGACGTACCGGTCGGCGGCGGTCGGGTGCTCCACGGTCACGACGACCCGACGGAGGGTCGGCCCGGTGCTGCTCCCGGCGGCCTCGCCCTCGGGCGGCTCCTGCCCCCGGGAGCGCACGTCGATCTCCAGGTCGGCCGCTGTCAGGCCGGGGTGGCGGTCGGCCAGGTGGGTGTCGAGCCGCCGGACGAGGTCGGCGGCGACGGCCTCGGCCCGTTCCCGGCCGATCGCCATCGCCCGGCCGAAGTGCGGACGGCCGTCGACCGTCCCGTTGCCGTGGCCGGTGACCGTGAGGCGCGGCAGCGGGAGCCCGGCGGCCGCACGCCCGGCCACGTCGCGGGCCAGCTCGGTGGCGAAGGCCTCGGCCCGCGCGGACTCGGCCCCGGCGAGCTCGGCCGAGCCCTCGGTGAAGGCGAAGGCACGGTGCTGGGCGGGCGCGGGGTCCGGTGAAGAGGCGTGGTCGTGCGCGCGCGGGACGGCGGACGGCGGCGACTCCGGGCCGGCGGACGGGAGCACGTCCGGCACGTGGTGCGGCGGGTCCGCCGACCGCCCCGGGTGCGCCGACAGACCTTCGGCCCCCGGCCGTTCGACGGCCTGGACACCGCCCGCCCGCCCGGACCCGTCGGTCTGCGGTGCCTGCGGCGGGAGCTCACCGGATCCCGGCGCGCCGTGCCCGCCCGCCGCGCCGTGCGCACCCTGGGCAGCACCCCCCTGCGGGCCGAACCCGCCCTGCGCGCCCGCTGCGTGGGGGTCCGGCTGCACGACGTGGCCGCGGTAGTGGTGCCAGAGCCAGGGCAGGACGGGCAGGACGTCGTTGACTATGGCCCGGTACAGCAGCTCGGGCCCGTCCTGGTACTGCTCGGGCCGCGTGCTGAAGTACCTGTCGCACCTGGCCAGGATCTCGTGCACCTCCCGGCTGTTGTGGCCCTGGTAGGTGGCGAGGGCGTCGCGCAGCGTCTCGAACTTGCGTGCCACGTGCTCGATCCGGTCGCCGAAGAAGGCGCCGCGGGCCGCCTGGTCGTCCCGGTCGACCGCCGGAAGTCCCAACCGGTGGCGGATGGAGTCGAGTTCGTCGAGGCCGAAGCCGCGCTCGTGTCCGTACACCTCGACCGGCTTGCGCCACCGGGCGTGCTCGTCCGGCGGCTGGTAGGCCCGGCCGGCCTGGTAGCCCTTCACGTCGAACTGCTTGGAGTACCGGCCGGACGCCGTCGGGGGGTCGGGGACGATGACGCGCTCGTAGCCCGGCGCCAGGCCGCCCTTCTCGGTGATGCCGTCGCCGACGTCGTGCCACTGCGTCATCCGGACCGCGCCGCTCGCGTCCGCCTCCTCCAGGTAGGAGACCCGGTGGCCGATCAGCGCGACGGCCTCCAGGTTCCCGGAGCGGAAGCCGAGGTGGTCGAGCTGGTGGTGGCGGTCGAGGTGGTCGTAGAGCAGGAACTGGCCCGTGCGGGTGTTGCCGCCCCAGGAGGTGAGCTCCGGCGAACCGCCCTTCCAGAAACCGGTGATGTGGTGGACGGTGTCGGTCTTCAGCTCGGTGCGCAGCTCCATCACGAGGTCGTCCCACTTGTCGCTCTTCGCCGGGTTCGGATGCGGGTCGCCGGTGATGATGACCGCGTCGTAGGAGCCGACGACGTCGCGCACGATCTGCCGGATGCCCTGGAAGCCGGTGTCGTGCTCCATCCGGCTGCGAAGGTCGCTCCACTGGGTGGCCTTGCCGGTGAAGCGGGACCAGAGCACCAGGACCCGGCCCGGCCCGGCGGGCAGGTGGATCCCGCGGCCGGCCAGCCAGTCGCCGATCCGGCCGTCGTGGGCGTCCGTCAGACCCCAGGCGGTCCGCACGGTGTCCCGCAGCTCCTGGGAGAAGACCTCGCTCACGTAGCCGGTGCCGTCGGTGACCCCCCAGATCTCCTTGACCTGGTACATGTCGTGGTAGGCCTTGTGGATCCCCCAGTCCTGCTGCGCGATCCGCCCGGCCTCGGCCTTCAGGGCCTGCCAGACGCCGTGCTTCTCCATCCCCGGCACGTCGACGAAGAGGATCCGGCTGTCGTCGATCCCGCTGGAGCGGTAGAAGTCGGCGATCGCCCGGGACTTGTCCTGGACGGGGTCGTGGCCGGGTGCGCCGAGCGCCGGTCCGCGCGCGATCAGGACGTGCAGGCCTGGGTCGTGCAGGAGCGAGACGCAGATTCCGAACTGGTCGCCGGACGCGTAACCCGGCTGCATGATCAGCGAGTTGCGGGAGGTGTCGGGCGGTGCCGGCTGGGCGCTGCCGGTTGCGGCGGCGCCGGTGTGCCCGGGTCCGGCGGCGGTTCCGCCGGGCGTGCCGTGCGAACCCGTCGGGGTGGTGTGGGTACGCGGGGCGACCGTCGGCACGTCGACGGGGTGCAGCCTGGCCCCGCTGCCCTGCCGCTTGAGCGGGTCGGAGACCGGGTCCACCCAGGTGTTGCCGCGGTCGTGGGGTGGGGCGGCGGCCCGCGCCCGGTCCCAGGTCGGGTGGTGCGGGCCGGCGGGCGGGGCGGCCAGGTCGCCGACCGCGGCGGAGATCAGCTGGAGGTGCCGCTCGCGCAGGCCGGCCTGCCGCAGGCCTCCGGGAGCCGGGGCACGGTAGTCGCCGAGCAGGCTGCCGGCGCCGTCGGGGCGGTGCGGCAGGTCCTTGGTGCGGTACTCGTCGCGCAGGCCGAGCTGGTGGCCCACCTCGTGGGCGTAGTCGACCGGTTCGGCGTCCGCCCACCACGACCGCTGGTCCATGCCCCGGTCGCGGCCGACGAGGTCGACCGTCAGGTGCGCCGACTCGCCCGGGGCCGCGTGCAGGACGGTGACGTGCAGCCGGTCGCCGTTGGCGAGCCGGTAGCCGGGCCGGTTGTAGTGCTCCTCGACGCCCTCGGCCACCCTGCGCCAGATCGCCGGGACGTCGTGTCCGGAGCCGCCCCGGAAGGCGATCCGGACCGTCAGGTCGGTGACCGTCCGCCCCTCGTGGGCGACCCGGCGCGCCTCGAAGCCGGAACGGACGACGAAGCGCGGCGTGGGGTCGAGCCGGGCCGGCGGGACCGGCGGGCGGGACCCCGGGGGACGCGGGTCCGCGGTGGCGGGGTGGACGCCCGGGCCTTCCTCGGCGGCGGGCCGCGGACCGGCGGCGCGCCCGACGCCCGCCTCCGGGCCGGAGCCGGCCGCCGCCGCCGCGGTCGCGGTCGCGGTCGCGGGGCGCGGGGTCGACTCCGCCCGCTCGGCGGCCGGTCCGCCGGCGCTCTCCGTCCGGGTGACCGGTCCGTTCCTCGGGCGCGAGCCCTCCGCGGCAGCGGGCCCGGCGGCGGGCCGCGCGGGACCGCCCGCGGCGGCGCCCGGGGCCGACGGACCGCCGGAGGTGACGGGCCTGCCGCCGGCCGGAGCCGGGCGGCCGGCCTGCGCGGACGGGGCCTCGGCCGCCGAGGGGCCGGACGCCACGCCCCGCGAGCCCTCGGTGCGGATCTCCGGTGCACCGGTGGGCGTCCGGCCGGCGCTCGCGGCGCCGCCTGCGGGCGCGCCGGTCCCGGGGCCGCCCGCCGGCGCGGTACCGGAGGCGGGGCCGGCCACCGTCCGCACGGCCGGCCCCGCGTGCCCGCCGGACGACGCGCCCTCGGCCGCCCGACCGCCGCCGGCCTGCGGCCCGGAGGCGCGCACGGCTGCCCCGCCCGTACCGCCCTGCCCGCGGCCGGAGCCCGTGGACGTGCTCGCGCCGACCGCGCCCTGCCGAGCGGCCGCCGCTCCGCCGGTGCCCGCACCCCGGGTCGTCGTCCCGGCAGCGCCGTGGCTGCCGGCCCGGCCGGTGTCGGCGGTGGCCGGCCCGAAGCCCGGCAGGACTGCGGCGGCCCGCCCGGATACTGCGCCCGGCGGACCACCGGCGTGTTCGCGTCCGGGGCCGCCGGAGGTCCGGGGACGGTCGTCGGCGACCGGGGCCGCCGGGCCGGACGCGCCCCGGCCGCCCGCACCACCGGCACCGCCCGGTCCGGACCCGCCCACCACCGGCACCGGGGCGTCGGCCCGCTCCGGCGGCCCGGCCTCCGGCAGGTCGAGTACCGGTTTGTCCGGCAGGTCGACGTCGACCGAGTCCACGTCGACCTTCTCGCCCTTGCCGCCGAACCGCCGCCGACCGCCGCCGCCGATCGCGCCCACGGCACCCGCCAGGACGGACGCGCCGAGGAGTTCCTCGCCGCCGAAGGCGCCCAGCATGATCCCCGCGGTGGTCACCCCGGTGGCCGCGCCGAACACGCCCTTGCCGACCAGCGAGTTCGCGAACCTTGGCACGACCACGCCGCCGATGCCGAAGAAGACCCCGCCGACGGCGCCGCCGATCGCCCCGGAGACCGCGGCGGAGACGGTGTTGTCGACGCTCCACTGCGTCCGGTCGCCCTTGAGGAGTTGGACGGTCTGCACGGCGGCGTCCAGGCCCAGGTTGAGCGCCACACCCGCGGCGACCGAGATCAGCAGGCGCCGCAGGATCTTCTTGACCGCCGCCCGCGCCGAAGTGATCGCGGCCGGGAGCACCTCGGGCGCGAAGAACGCCCACTGCGCGATCTGCCCGGCCAGCAGCACGAGTTGGCCGAGGATCATGTACTTCGAGTACTCGATCTGGACCCCGGTGTGCCGGCCGAGCTTGCCCAGCTGCTTCGAGGACTCCGCCATCTCCGGGAGGGCGGACTCCAGCTGGGTCACGAACGCCCGGAACTCCTCGGCCACCTGCCCGCCGATGCTCTCCAGGACGCCGTTGGCCGACGACCCCATCCCCTCGCTGATGCCCCGCAGTTCCTGCGCCGCGTCGTCCCAGGCGGAGCCCAGCTTCCGCAGCCTGTCCTCGTCGCCCTTGGGCCAGGACTGGCCGACGGCCAGCTTGGCGACCCAGGCGAGGGCGGGGGGCATCTCGACGCTCATTCGGCACCGTGTTCTTCGTCGGGTTCTTCGTCGGCGGTCACAGGGAGGTGGGGCCGGCCGGCCCCGGCGGCACGCGGGCACGCGCGGGGGCCGGCCCGCGAGGGTCAGCGGCGCCCGACGTGGGGCCCGCTCGAGCGCGGCCCGTGCCCGGCGTCGCCGAGGCCGGGCAGGTCGCCCGGGACGGCGGAGGTCAGGGTCCGCAGGGCCTCGACGTTCTGCTCCTCGGTCCGCCGGAAGCCCCTGGCCATCGTCCCGATGCCGTCGACGGTGCTGTCCAGCACCTCGGCGGTGCCGCCGACGGCTTCCGTCAGCTGTTCCTTGGGCGAGTGGTACTGGTCCCGGAACTCCCGGCCGGTGTAGTCGTCGCCCCAGCACTCGCCCAACTCGCCGAGCCGGGCCTCCAGCCGGCTGCCGACCGACCTGATCAGCCCGGCCAGCTCCTGCACCTGCGGCGTGGCGGCCGCCAGCCGTTCGGTGTCGACGGAGAAGACGTGGTCAGCCACGGTCCGCCCCCTCGAAGCCGTGCTCGACGTACTCCCGGACGGTGTCCGGCAGGGCCGGGTCCTCGGGCAGCAGCGCCGCGGGGTCGACCCGGCCCTGGAGCAGGTCGCCCACGGTGACGCCGGGCGGCAACCCGTCCGACACCACCCCGGCCACCGTCTCCAGCGCCTCCTCCCGGGCCCGCGCGGCTGTGGTGACCAGCAGGTCGGCCAGCTCCTTGGGCGCCATCCGGCGGTAGGCGCCGGTGGGGAACTCGATCGCGGTGAGCTCGCCCTGGGCCCCGACGGTGACCTTGACCGCCTGCCGGGGATCAGTCGCGGTCGCCGTCGTGGCCGCGATCCGGCGCCGGGTCTCGGCGGCCTCCTCCCGCTGGCGGGCGTACAGCGCCAGCAGGTCCTCGATCTCCTGGTCGTAGGGGCTGGACACGCGTGTTCCTCTCGTCGTCGGGTCTCGTCGTCGGGTCGTTCCGGGCGGGCCGGTCAGTGGGCCGTGCCGGAGGCGGAACGGTCCGGAACGGCGCCCCAGGTGCTCTCGTCCTGGACCAGCAGGTGGGCCACCCCGGACCGCCCGGCGGTCTCGTCGGCCTGGTCCGCGTCGGCCGACACGGCCTCCTCCGCCGGCGCGGCGGGCTCCGGCAGGCCGTCGCCGCAGCCCGTCACCAGCGGGACGGTGACACCCGTTCCGTCGCCCGAGCCGCCGGCCGTGCCGGAGACGAGCCGGTCCGGCTGCCAGGTCGACCAGGGCTCGGCCGCCTCGGTGCTTCCCCCGTCGGCCTCGTCGGCGGACCGGCTGTCCCGGCCCGGTCCCGCCGCCCAGAGCAGCGGGACGAAGGCACCCGCGCCGCGCTCCCAGAGGGCGGTGTCCTCCTCGGCGCCGTCCACGGCGGGCCGAGGAAGTACCGCCGTCCGGTCCTCGGCGGAGCCCGCCCCACCCTGCGCCCCGGCGGACGGGACGGCGGCGGCACCGGGGCCGGCCGCGGCCGGGGTGCCGAAGCCGGGCAGGACGACGGCCGGGCCGGCACCGGCCGGAGCACCGGCGCTCGCTTCCGCCGGGCCCGCGGCCACCGGCCCGGAGGCCGTCCAGGGGTCGGTACCCGCGTCCAGCAGGCCCGAGGCCTCGGACCGCGATCCGGTCCCGTCCCCGGTGTCACGGGCGGCCGCCGCCGGGCCGGCCGCCGGAAGGAACGGCACCCCGCCCACGGTGAGCCCCTCGCCGCCGGCCGCCGCGCCGGTGTCCGATCCGGCCTCCCGCTCCTCCTGCTCCGTCCCGGTCTCCCACGGTTCCGCACTGGGCGTCAGCAGGCCGGAGGCGTCGGACCGTTCACCCGCGTTCTCGGACCGGTTGGAAGCGCCTCCCATGCCGGGCATGAAAGGCATCCCGGCCCCGGCCAGTCCGGCCGGCAACGCCGACTCGGTGGCGGCGCCGGCCGGCAGCCCGACGGGCGCGCCGTCGCGCAGCTCCTCGGCGGCTTTCTCCTCGCCGTCGGCGGGACCAGTGGCGCCCACGCGACCGCCGAGGCCGAGCCCGCGCGGGAAGCCGGCCAGGCCGGAGGTGGTGCCGCGGCCCGTGGCGAGGCCCTCGGGCAGGGCGCCGATGCCGCCGAGACCGGCCGTCCCGCCCAGCGCGAGCGGGGGGATCGCGGACAGCGCGCCGAGGCCCGCCCCGCCGAGGCCGTCCAGGCCGCGCAGCGAGTCCACGGAGCCCGGCCCGCCCAGCCCGCCGAGGCCCGGGGAGGAGAGCGGGTCCAGTCCGTTGAGGCCGGGGAGGCCGGGGAGCTCGCGACCGGGACCGCCGAGGTCCAGCCCGCCGGGGAACGCGGAGCCGTCGAGGCCCTTGAGGTCCCCCGGGCCGCCCACGCCGTCCAGCCCGCCGACACCACCGAGGTCCCCCGGGTCGCCGAGCCCGCCGGCGCCGCCGAGGCCTCCGCCGGCGAGGTCGGCGAGGTCGCCGCCGCCCGGGAGCCCCCCGCCGATCCCCGCCGGGTCGGGCAGCGGACCGGGACCGCCACCGGGGAGGTCGGCGGTGTTCGGGCCGTCGCCGGTACCCGGACCGTCGACGGGCGAGGGCACCGGCTGCGGGGAGACGATCGCGTCCGAGGTGAACTGGTAGTGCGAGGCCAGGGTCTTCAGCACGACCCGCATGTCCTCGCTCATCGCGTGCACCAGCTCCGGCCGCAGGCTGATCGGGATGAGGCCGTTGGACATCGGGGTGATGCCCAGCGCCTGCGCCCGGTTGGCGTACCAGGTGTCGATCTCGACGATCTTGAGCTGGGCGTTCCGGAGCGTGACGGCGTTGTTCGCCAGCTGATGCGGCACCGAGTGCATCCCGGTCGAACCGCCGGACAGCACCTTGGCGTTGGCGAGGACCTGCCGGGAGAAGGTGGTCATCGTGTCGAGGAAGGAGTCCGCCGCCGCGCCCCGCCACGGCCCGTCGTCCCCGGCCAGTGCCTTGGCCTGGTCGACCAGGCTCTTGCCGACCGCCTCCAGCGCCTTCTGCACCCGGTAGAAGGTGTTGGCGGCGTCCTGGAGGGACTGCGGGTCGGAGATCGCCCGGGCGTGGGACCGATTGGCCTCATTGCCGACCCCGGAGGACATCCCGTTGATGGCCGCCATGATCTGCTTCCAGTCCCACACCTCGTAGTCGCCGCGCGAACCCGTCGCGGAGGGGTCCGGGTTGCCGAAGACCGCCCCGTCGTCGCCCTGGTGGAAGCCGTGGTCGTTGTAATCGGGCACGTCCGCTCTCCTTTCGGTCCTCGGTCAGGACGGGGCCGGGGAGTTCCCTGCGCCGGGACCGGGCTTGTCCGTTCCGGCGCCGCCGGCCACGGTGGCGACCGCGTTGAAGTCGCCGACCGCGTCGGACAGGGCGTCGTGGAAGTCCCTGGCCGTCATGCCGTTGGCCTCCTCCACCGTCCGGTACTTGGCGCTCAGCGCCTTGACGCCGTCCCGTAGGTCGGTCAGCCCGGTCACCAGCGAGGCCAGCGCGTCGGTGAACTCCTTCTTCAGCCCGGTGTCGTCGTTGGGTCCGTTCACCTTGTTGCGCATCATGTTGGCGTGGTAGAAGGCGCCCGGCGCGACCGAGACGTCCTCGAGGGCCGTGGCGACGTCCTTCACCGGTTGGATCAGCCGGTCGATGTTGGCGGCGAACAGGTCCAACGACGGCGTGCTGACGGCGACCCCACCGGGGCCGGTCGCACCGTTGCGCGGCACCACGGGCACCGGGAGCGGGGTGGAGTCGCCGAACGTCCCGTGCCCGGCGCCGACGTTGGAATCGCCGTCCCAGTGGATGGAGACGCCGGTGCCGTTCCCGCTCTCGTTGCTGCCGGTGCCCAGCCCGTAGTCGTTGTTGTTGTAAGTCCCGTCGGAGGCGTTGTGGGAGTCGTCGCGGGCGGCGAGGGAGTCGTCGGTGTCCGCCATGTCACTGCGCCCAGAGGCTCACGCCGTGCCGCTCGCCCGCGTGGTACGCCTCGTGGATCTGGCCGAGGGCGGTGGTCGCGTTCTGGGCCTGGAGCACCATGTCGGCGGCCGCGGCGTCCCACTTGAGCTTCGCCGCGTCGTAGGTGCCGCGGGCGTCGCTGCTCCACTCGCTCAGGTGCTGCTTGGTGCCGTCGTCCAGCTGGCTCAGGGTCTCCTGGAGCCTGTTGCTGATCGCGGCCATCTCACCGACGACGTACTCGACCTGGTTCATGTTGACGACGTACGTGCTCATGCGTGACTCCTCTGGTGTGCGGGGCGGCGGGTAGGGCGGGGCAAGGCCGGTCAGAAGCCGGGCAGCGGGTTGGCCATCCCCCTGCCGAGCTGGGCGGCCACGTCCGTGGTGGCCTGGTGGGTGGTCCCGTAGCTACCGGTGTTGGCCTGGAGCTTCTCCAGCATCAGACCGAGCTGTTGGCGGACGGTGCCGAAGTCCTGGAGCCAGGTGCTCATCGCGTTGAGGAAGGTCGCCGAGGCGTCCCCGGTCCAGCTCGACCCGAGCGCCTCGATCTGGCCGGCCATCTGGGTGTAGGTGCGGTTCACCTCGTCCACCGCGGTCTGGAAGCTGCCCTGGGCACCGAGCATCCCCTCGATGTTGACGGAGGTCGTCTGATTGGCCATCGGCCGGTCCCTTCGGTCCTGGTGCCCCTGTACCCGCCCGGCTCGCGGGTCGTCCGCGGCCGGGCGGCGGGGTGGGGAATGTCCCGGTCTGTCATGCTGGTCCGCGCCGGGCCGGCCGGGAAGCGGATCGCGGCCGCGCTGCCCCGCCGACCCCCGATCGCTGCCCCGGCCGACCGTCTCACGACCCCGCCGACACCGCGGCCGCCGGTTCGTGGACGGCGGGCGCCGGTACGTCCGGCCGGCCGACGACCGCCCCGCCCGGCCCGCCCGGGGGCGGCACGTCCGACGGGAGCACGGTGCGGGACCCGGCGCTCCCGGCGATCCGGCGCGCCAGCAGGTGGGCTCCGCGGGCGCCGTGCGCCGGGTCCTGCCCGGCCAGCACCGCACGGGCCTCCGGCCCGACGACCAGGCCCAGGGCCGCCAGCCGCCGCTCCGTCAGCTCGGCCAACTCCGCTCCGCTGTATGCGGGGAGGCGCAGGTACTCGGCGAAGCCGCCCGCCAGATCGGTGCGCGCGACCAGCAGGTCCATCAGGTACGGCGCCCGCCCGGAGAGCACCAGGACGGCGCCGTGGGCGTCGCGTCCGGCGGCCTCGACCGCCAACGCATCCACCACCGCCGCCTGTTCGGCGGCGGGGCGGCGCTCGAAGAGCGGATCCGCCTCGACCAGCAGCACCCCTCCGGCGGCCTCCCGGAAGGCGTCGGCCAGCCGGGCTCGCGGCTGCTCCGCCCACCGGGCCGGGACGGCGGACAGCGGCAGCCGCTCCAGCGTGCCCAGCGGCACGAGGCCGGCCCCGGCCAACGAGCGGGCATAGGCGGCGGCAAGGGCGCGCCGACCACTGCCGGGCGGTCCCTCCAGCACGACGTCCGCCGGGCCGGCGGTGCCCTGGTCGCGCTCGACGAGGACGTCGAGCCGGGCGGCCAGCGCCTGCCGGACGGCGGTGAGGCCGGTGAGCCCGGCCAGGTGGCACGAGGCCGCGGCGGCCCGTGACGCCAGGGGCGCGGCAGGGGTGGCGGCCGGCGCCGGCGGCGTCTCCCCGGCCGGCCGGTCCCGCCGTTCGGCCTCGCCGGGCAGGGCGGTGAGGTCGGCGGCGGTCAGGCGGCTGAGCTCGCCGTCGTCGGCGGGCGGCCGGACGGCCAGCCGGGACGCCTGGTTGCTGATCATCGTCTCGAAGACCTGGCGCGCGACCCGGCCGTTGCCGAACGTCGGCCCCTTGGGGACGTCCTCGAAGTGGCGGGTCAGCGCCGCCACCGCGTCCCCGGTCAGTTCGTAGCAGTGCTTGGCGCACAGGCCCCGGACGATGGTGACCAGTTCGGCCGGCTCGTAGTTGGGGAACTCCACCGTGCGCGAGAACCGGGAGGCCATGCCGGGGTTGGAGGCCAGGAACTGGTCCATCTGCTCGGAGTAGCCCGCGACGATGACGACGATCTCGTCGCGGTGGTCCTCCATCAGCTTCATCAGGGTCTCGACGGCCTCCTGTCCGAAGTCCGGCCCGGTACCCCGGGACTGGTTGGTCAGGGTGTACGCCTCGTCGACGAAGAGCACCCCGCCGAGCGCCTTGGTGAAGACCTCCGTGGTCTTGATGGCGGTGCCGCCGATGATCTGGGCGACCAGGTCGGCGCGGGCCACCTCGACGATGTGGCCCTGGCCGAGGATGCCCAGTTCGGCGAGGACGGCGCCGTAGAGCCGGGCCACCGTGGTCTTGCCGGTGCCGGGCGGGCCCGCGAACACCAGGTGGCGGCTCATCGGGGGCATCGGCAGGCCCATCTCCTGCCGCCGCTGGGTCATCCGGTTGAGGTTGATCAGGCCGGTGACCTCGCGCTTGACGCTCTCCAGACCGACCAGCGCGTCCAGTTCGGCCAGCGGCCCGGTGCCGGGGAGGCCCGGGACGGCGCCGGTGCCGTCGGCCGGCCGCGCGCCGTCCGCCCCCGCGCCGTCCCCGCGCGCGCCGGGCTCCGGACGGGCGGCGGTCCCGTTGTCCCGGACGTCGCTGTCGTGCACCAGCGCCGAGCCGTCCGGGCCTGCCGACCTGACCCCGTCGCCCGCGTTGTCGACGACCGTGCAGTTGCCGAGGTCGGCGCGGGCCCCGGCCCGCACGTCGACGCCGTGGCCACGCGCACCGCTGATCCGGCAGCCCACGGCGGTGAACGAGCCGCCCGCCAGGACCTGTACGCCGTGGGCCCCTGATCCGGTGAACTCGCTGTCGTGGGCGGCCAGTTCGCCCTGCTCACCGACAACCGCGGGGCAGCCGTCCAGCATCGAGTCGGCCAGCCTGACGCTCGCGCCGTCCAGCACGCCGAGGCCCCGGCCGCCGCCGGTGGTGCCCAGCCTGACGCCGGTGAGGCGTCCGCTGGTGGACCGGCCGGCCAGGTCCACCGCGTGGCCGCCGGCGAGAGTGATCTCCGCCTCCCGCAGGGCCAGTTCGGCCCCTCCGTCGGCCCGGACGCCGTCGCCGGCCGTCCCACTGACGGTGAGCCGGTCCAGCTCGGCGGCGGCACCGTCAGCGAGCCGGACGGCCGTGGTGGCGGCGTCCCGCACGGTCAGTCGGTCCGCCACAACGATGCTGCCGGCGCCGGTCACCCGCAGGCCCACCGGTGCCCCGGTGATCCGGACGTCCTCCAGCACCGGCCGGGCGCCCCCGGTGACCTCCACCCCGGTGTCGGCCGCACCGTCGACCGTGCAGCCGCGCAGCACCGGCGCCGCCCCGCCCGCGACGTGCACCGCCTGGCCGGCCGACCCCTCGAAGGCGCAGCCGGCGAGGACGGTCTCGCCCCGGCTGGTCAGGTAGGCGTCCACCGCGGCGCTGCCGGACACGGTGACCCGGCGCAGCTCGGCCCGGGCCTCCTGTTCGACGGCGACGCCCGGTTTGGCGCTGCCGGTGATGCGGGTGGCCTCGATGACGACCGTGCCGCTGCCGTTGACGCAGACACCGTTGCCCCGGGGACGGACCAGTCGGCAGTCCCGCACCTCCAGGCGTCCGCGCTCGGCGACCACGACGGCCGAGGAGCCGGAGTCGGCCACCTCGGTGTCCTCCAGCACGCTGGCGCCGGTGGAGGTGACCACCACGCCCGCGCCGTGCGGGTTGTCGACCCGGCACCCGCGCGCGGCGAGGGTGGCGTCCTGCCGGACCAGCACGGCGGCCCACGCCTCGCCGCGGATCCGGCAGCCGTCCAGCGCGGACTGCCCGCGGCGCAGGTCCAGCACCGGGGCCTGCCGGTCGGTGCCGGAGAGCACCAGGCCGGAGAGCCCGACCGCCTCGGCGTCCACCACGACCGTGCTGCCGGCGACGGCGTGCACCTCGACGGTCCCGCCGTCGCCGGCGCCTCCGACATCCCCGGCGGCCACGGTGACTGCCCGGGTGATGACGAGCGCCTCCTCGTACCGGCCCGGGGCGACGGTGATCAGCGCCCCCTCGGGGGCCTCGGCGAGGGCGGCGGAGATCGAGCGGTGGGCGCCCGGGCGGACCGGGGAGACCAACAGCACCTGCCTGCTCACGGGCGGGCTCCTTCCGAAGGGGTGGTGAGGACCAGGCCGGGCGGGTCGGCGCCCTCGGCGTCGTCGTCGGTCCCGGCACCGGCGAGCGCGGGCAGGATCCGTTCCAGGCCGGCCAGGGCCAGCGCGTCGAGCTTCGCCGGGCGCAGCTGCACCCGGCCGTCGGTGGTGATCTCGGACGGGGACAGCTCGCGCAGCAGCACGGTGCGCCCGTCCACCCGCAGCACCTTGAAGCCGGTGCCGGGCAGGAACAGCACCCGGTCGGGCACGGACGGGTCCAGCAGGGCGGTCCGACGGGCCGTCATCGACCAGACCAGCACATCGGTCCCGTCCGACGGGCCCGGGTGCAACGTGGTGCGGGCGTGGCAGAAGGCCCACTCGGTGAGCAGCTCCCCCTCGCGGTAGAGCGCCCGCTCCGACGCGTCCAGCCGGGTACGGAGCAGCGCCGGCCCGCGGTACGAGGGCAGCCGGCCCAGCCCCGCCGCCACGCAGCGGGCCAACGGCACGTGCGGGCCCGGGACCGCGCTCCGGACGGCGGCGTCGGCCCGGCGGCCGTCGCCCGAAAGGTAGAGCCGGACGGCGACCAGCTCGGTCAGCGCCGCCGTCCCCTCGGCCCGGCCCTCCCCGCGCAGCCCCGGGGACTCCGACATCACCCGGGACACCGAGCCGGCCATCGCGTTGAACTGCTCGCTGAACGTACGACGCACCCAGTCCCGCTCCTGGTCGATCCCGCGCTCCGACGGCACCGCACAGGCGGCAACCGTCGGCGTCGGCTGGATCCGCACCCGAGCGGGTGCGGGGGTCGGGGGCGGGGTCGGCTCGGGCAGCGCGGGCACCGGGTGGCGCGACGGCTCCGGCGCGCGGTCGGGCACCGGGCGGGCCGCCGCCGGCGCGGGCACGGGCCCGCCGGACTCCAGCCGGAACCGCGGTGCCGGCGCCGGGGTCGACCGGTCCGGTGGCGGACCGGACACGGTCGGCGCGGGGACGGCAGGGCTCTCGCTCCCGGCCACGGACCGCGCCGGCTCCGCCCCGCTCGCGTCCGGGCGAGCCCTCTCGGGCGTGACCGACTCGTGCGGGGTCACGCTCTGACGAGCGGTCTCCGGTGCTGCCGGTTCGGGACGGGCCGTCCCGGGATGTGGGGCTTCCGGGCCTTCCGGCCCGGGAACGGGCGTGACGACGGACGAGGCCGAGGGCACGACCGCTGCCCGGGACGCGGCCGGAGTCGCAGCCGCGGGGGCGTGACCCTCCACCGCGTTCACGCCCGCCGTCCCGGGCGCAACGGCCCGAGCGGTGCTTTCGGCGGCACCGACCGGCTCGACCGGCAGCAGGGCCGGTGCAGGAGCAAGGCCGGAACCCGCCCCCGGAAGCCCCACGGCCGCCACCACCGGAGCAGCCGGAGCCGCCCCCGGCGCCGGCGGGGCGAAGCACGGGCCGGCCGCCGGGTGGTTCACCAGCTCCCCGGCCCGGCCCTGCCCGGTCCGGGCCGGGGCGACGAGGACGCCCCCGGTGTCACGGACCGCGGCCGGGAGGGCGGCGTACCGGACGACCGGGTGGCCGAGTGCGTCGGCGAGGGCCTGCCCGGGGTCGGCGGTGGCGGGGGTGTCCAGGGTGCCGTGCAGGACGAAGCGGACCGCCGGCCTGGCGCTGGGCAGCACCGTGCCCCAGAAATTTGCCACCTCGTCGAGGGTGACCGCCGGGGCGCCGGGGCTGCCGAGCACGACGAGCAGCAGTTCCGGGTCGGCCGGTACGGCCTCGACCAGGTGCCGCCGTTCGGCGTCCGCGGGTTCCTCCCGGGTGCTGCGCAGCCAGACCCCGGCGGGCAGCGGCTCGACGACCGCGTGCGGACCGGCCGGCCAGGGGCGGACGGGGGTGGAGAACTCCCAGGACGGCTTGGGGAACCGCCGTCCGTCCCGCTCGGCCGCCCCGCCCGGGAGGTACCGCAGCCACCCGTCGCCGTGGTGCGGAGGCACGAAGAGTCCGCCGGTGACGGTCGGTGTGACCTCGCCGTCGGGCGCGATCACCTCCCGGCCCAGCCGTTCGGCGATCCGCGCGGCCGCCTGCCCGACCTCGGTGCGGTCACCGCGGCCGAAGACCAGCCGCAGGCCGCCGTAGCGGGCGGGCGCGAGCAACCGGGCGACCGCCGTCCAATCGCGCTCGCCGGCGCCGGCGGGCAGGTCGACCACGACCAGGGTGTGCCGTTCGTCGCGGGCGAGGCCGCGGGCGAAGGCGACGGCCCTGCCGTCCGGGCCGCCCCTGGGGTGGATGAGCAGGGTGCCTCCGACTCCGGCGCGCAGGCGCAGTCGCACGGTCCGTTCCCCCTTCACCGGCGCGCCGCGGCGCGGCCGAGGGCGGGGCCCTCGGGCAGCAGCGCGAGGACGTCGGCGGGCAGGGTGAGGGCGCGACGCGCGTCGCCGAGGCCGAGCGCGCGGAGGGCGTCGCCGTCGGTGACCCGGTACCGGGCGCCCTGCTCGGTGACGAGGTACGGCGTGCCGCCGGCCGACGCGGTGGCGAGCACGCCGGTGCCGGGCGGCAGGACGACAGGGCGGGCGAGGAGCGGGGCGAGGACGAGCCGGACCGCGCCGCCGGGCTCGGTCCGCAGGCAGAGCGCGCCGGCGTCGGGGGCGCGCAGGCCGTTGACGGCGGGGAGGCGGTTGAGTGCGCCGCGGTCGGCCGAGAGCGGGGCCGTGGCGAGGTCGGCGGCGGTGACGGTTCGTGGGGCGGGAGCACCGGGCAGGGCTGCGAGCAGGGCGTACTCGGTCGGGCCGACCGGGGCGAGTCCGTCGGCGCGCTGCACGTAGTGGTGGGCGTCGGTGCCGGTGCCGGTGCTGAACAGCTGGCCGGTGACGGTGCTCTGGCCGGCGACGGTGCCGGCCGGGGCGCCGGCGCCGGGCGGCGCGCTCGCCGCGAGGGGCGCTCCGGTGGGCACGGCGGCGAGCCAGTCGGCCGGGACGGCGACGGCGGGCCGGTCGTCCAGGCCGAGCGCGATCAGGGCGGAGTCCGCGGGGACGGCGTACTTGGTGTCACCCACCAGCAGGTGGCGGGCGCCGTCCGGGCCGGCGACCAGCGCTGCCCGGCCGGCGGGCAGGCCGGGCAGCACGTCGGCGGCCGGCCCGAAGACCAGCGTCTGGCCCACCGGGGCGGCGCCCCCGGCCGCACCTCCCCCGGCGCCTCCGCCGCCACCCCCGCCGGCGGAGGCGGCCTGCGCTCCGCCGCCCGCCGCACCCGGTGCCGAAGCGCCGGTGACGTCCGTGCGGAGGCACCGCGCCCAGGCGCCGTCGAGCAGCCCGGCGGCGGCCGGAACGGCGTCGGGGGCGTCCGGGATGCCGACCGGGACGCCGCGCGGGGTGCCGGCCAGCACCTCGGCCGGGACCGTCTCGGGCGCGGCCGGGCCGCCGGCGATCAGCAGCGCCGAGGCCCGGTTGCGGGCCGGGCGGAGTTCGCCGTCCAGGTAGACGTAGCGGTTGCCGGTCTCCTTCTCCACGACGACGGCGCCGTCCTTGCGCCATGCGGTGCTCGCCGGCGGGGCGAGCAGGCCGGCGACGGCGAAGCCGCCGCAGAGCAGGACGGCGACGCCGGCGCCGAGGACGGTGCCGAGCGCGGACCGGCGGGTGGGGCTGTCGCCCTGGCCGGGGTCACCCCCGACGAGGGCGGAGGCCAGTCGGCCCATCGCGAACTGGTAGGACTGCACGTGGTCGCGTCGTGTCTGCACGGTCTCTCCTAGCTCTCCTAGCCGGCCAGGGCCCGCAGCCGGGCGTACACACCGATCACCTGGAGCACCAACGGCAGCAGGGCGATCGCGGTGACGGTCTCGGCGAGGTCGCCCAGGTGGCCCCAGATCGGGAGCAGCCGGGCCTGCGGCAGCCGCCAGGCGGCGGCGGGCAGCAGCGCGGCGGCGGCGAGCAGCACCGTGATCGCGGCGGCCTGCCCGGCGGGGCCGGCGGGCGCGGCCCGGAGGACGAGCACCAGCGCCGCCGCGTAGGCGCCGCAGAGCAGCGCGGGGACGCGCTGAAGGGTGCCTTCCGTGCCACGGGCGCGGAGCAGCTGGGCGGCCCCCAGGGTGAGCGGCAGCAGCCAGCCGGTCCAGGAGGGGTCGAGGACGGCCAGCAGGGTGACGGCGGCGGCCTGGACCAGGGCGGAGGCCGCGGCGATGGTGTCCAGGCAGGCGGTGGCCAGGGTGACCCGGTGGCCCAGCCGTTCGCCGGGTTCGGGCTCGATGTCGCGCTGGAGTTCGTCGGCGTCGCGCGGCAGGTGCGGCACGCGCAGCCGGGCCGCCCGCAGCGCGAGCCGCGGCGCCAGGTGGCCGAGCACGAAGAGCGCGACCGCCAGGACGGCGGCGGCCTGGACCGCGTCGGCCCAGCCGGCCCGGACGGCGATCGCACCGCAGGCCGCGGCGACGCCGGTGACCAGTGCCGTGCCGGGGACGGCCAGCGGCAGCGCGCCGATCCC
This sequence comes from Kitasatospora sp. NPDC097643, assembly GCF_040302625.1. Classification (NCBI taxonomy): domain Bacteria; kingdom Bacillati; phylum Actinomycetota; class Actinomycetes; order Kitasatosporales; family Streptomycetaceae; genus Kitasatospora; species Kitasatospora sp. NPDC097643. The sequence continues at coordinate 65,539 of NZ_JBEOSA010000014.1, forward strand.
CAGCAGCAGCGCGGCGAGCGCCACGACGCCGCCGGCGGCGGCCAGCACCGCGGTGGCGCCCGGGAGGTGGCCGTCGGCGGGGGCGCGCAGGGTCAGCCCGGCGAGCGCGACGAACCAGAGCGCGCCGACGCCGGTGAGCAGCACGCTGCCGCGATCGGCCCGCATCCGGGCCGTCACGGCGCAGGCGGTGGTGAGGACGGCGGCGGCGGCCGCGCAGCGCGCCGCGATGGCCGGGCCCGCGCCGGCGCCGAGCAGGGCTGCGGTGAGTGCGGCCAGGGCCCCGCCGGCGTGGACCAGGGCGAGGGCACGGGTGTGGCCGGGCCGCCACCGGCCGGGGCCCCGGCCGACGCGGTCGGCGACGCCGTCGGCGAGGTCGTCGAAGTGCGGGACGGGCAGTGGTGCTCCGGCGGGACGCAGGTGGAGGACGTCGCCGTGGCGCAGGCCGGCCGTGGCCGGGGTGGCCGCGGGGCCGAGGGGCTCGTCGCCGAGACGCTGGAGGACCCACCGGCCGTCGGCGCGGCCGGGCCCGTCGGGCAGGGCCCGGAGCAGCACCGGCAGCAGGGCGGAGACGGTGGTGGTGACGGGGACGGCGAGGTCGGCGCGGCCGGTCGGGCCGTCGACGGTGATCCGGCAGACCTCGGTGGCCTCGACCGGGGGCGGTGCGGTGGTCATCGTGCTCCAGTCGGGGCGGGGCCGGTGGGAACGAGGCCGGTCTGGACGAGCGTGACGGTGCGCCGGGTGACGAGCTGGGCGCGGCCGGCGGGCAGGGTGCGGGGCTTCGCCTCGCCGAGGAACTTGCCCTCCTCCTTGGGGTAGGAGAGCAGCAGCGCGGGGTTGCCGAGCTCCCACATCCGGCGCAGCAGCGGGTCCATGACGGCCCGCATGGCGCCGGAGGTGCTGCGGGCGACGACGACGTGCAGCCCGATGTGCCCGCCCTGGGCGAGCAGCGGCACCAGTGGGGCGGTCGGGGCGGCCGCTCCGGGGGCGCCGGTGAGCAGGTCGTAGTCGTCGACGAGGACGAACAGGCGGGGCCCCTGCCACCAGTCGCGCCGGGCCAGTTGTCCGGGGGTGACGTCGGTGCCGGGCACCCGCTGGCCGACGGAGACGACCGCGCTCTCGGCGAGCCGGGTGAGGCCGTCGGCGTCGACGGCGAGCCCGACCCGGTAGGCGTCGGGGACGTCGTCGAGCAGTCCGCGGCCGGGGTCGGCCAGCAGGATGCGGGCCTCCTCGGGGCGGTAGCGGGCGGTGATGGCCCGGATCGCCAGCCGCAGCGCGTTGGTCTTGCCGGTCTCCCCGTCACCGAAGACGGCCAGGTGCGGGGTGGCGCCGAAGTCGTGCCAGGCCGGGGCGAGGCGCTGCTCGTCCCAGCCGAGGCAGAACCGCAGCTCGGGGGTGTCGTCCGGGCCCGGGAGGCGGTGGGCGTCCAGGCGGGTGGGCAGCAGGCGGACGCCGGGGGCGGCGGCGCCGGTCGCGAAGGCGTCGATCTCGGCGACCGCGGCCTTGGTGGCGGCGGTGAGGTCCTCGGTGCGGGCGGAGCTGTCGGTCCGGGGCAGCGCGGCGAGGAAGTGGTGTCCGCCGGCGGTGAGCCCGTGGCCGGGGCGGTGCGGCACGGCGGCGGCCGCCTTGGTGCCGACCTCGGACTCCATCGCGTCCCCGAGGCGCAGTTCGAGCTTGGTGCCGAGCAGGTCGCGCAGCCGGGCGCGGAGTTCGGACCAGCGGACCGCCGAGGCGACCACGTGGATGCCGAAGGAGAGGCCGCGGGCGGCGAGGTCCATGACCCGCTGCTCCAGCTCCTCGTAGTCCTGGCGGAGCGTGGCCCAGCCGTCGACCACCAGGAAGACGTCGCCGTACGGGTCGTCGCCGAGCGGGTCGCCGGACGTGCCGCCGCCCCCGCCGCGGGCGCGCAGCGCACGGTAGGCGGCCATCGACTCCAGGCCGCGCGAGGTGAACAGCTGCTCGCGGTGCTCCAGCAGCTGGTGGAGTTCCGCGACGGTCCGCAGGACGCGGTCGCGCTCCAGGCGCGTGGCGACGGAGCCGACGTGCGGGAGTCCGGCGGTGGAGACCAGGCCGCCGCCGCCGAAGTCGAGGCAGTAGAACTGGACCTCCGCCGGGGTGTGGGTCAGGGCGAGGGCGAGGATCAGGGTGCGCAGCAGCGTGGACTTGCCGGTCTGCGGGGCGCCGACCACGCCGACGTGGCCGTCGGCGCCGGACAGGTCGGCGACCAGCAGGTCGCGCAGTTGCTCGAAGGGACGGTCCACCGTGCCGAGCGGGACCTTTAGCGCACCGCGCAGTCCGGGGTCGGGGGTGCCGAGGCCGCGGTCCGGGTCGGGTACGAGGCCGGGCAGCAGCTGGTCCAGGCTGGGCGGGGCGGCCAGCGGGGGGAGCCAGACCTGGCGGGCGGGCGGTCCGCCGTTCTCCAGCCGGGCGATCAGGACCTCGGAGAGGCTCTCGGTGGTCTCGCCGGCGGCGGGCTCGGCGGTCCGTCGCCGCAGCGCCTGTTCGGCGAGGGAGAGCAGCGCGGCCTCCTCCTCGGCGCGGGCGGAGGCGAGCGGCCCCTGCTGGTCGAGGCCGAAGGCGGTGACCTCCCGGGCGGGCGCGGTGCGGGCCTGCTGGTCGGGGTGCGGCGGCGCCGGCGCGGGGCCGGAGACGTAGGCGGCCTTGAAGCGCACGAGGTTGGTGGTGTCCACCTTGAGGTAACCGTTGCCGGGGGCGGGAGGGAGTTCGTACGCGCTGGCGGTGCCGATGACGCTGCGCGACTCCATGGCGGAGAAGGTGCGCAGCGCGATCCGGTAGGACAGGTGGCCCTCGACCCGGTGGATCCGGGACTCGTCCAGGCGCTGCGAGGCGAGCAGCAGGTGGACGCCGAGGCTGCGGCCGAGTCGGCCGACGGAGACGAAGAGGTCGATGAACTCGGGCTTACTGGCGAGGAGTTCGGAGAACTCGTCGACGACGATGAGCAGCGCGGGCAGCGGGGCCAGGGTGGCCCCGGCGGCACGCGCCTTCTCGTACTCGTAGAGCGACGGGTGGCCGGCCTCGCGGAGCAGTTCCTGACGCCGGATCATCTCGCCGCTGATGGCGTCCCGCATCCGGTCGACGAGGTGGATCTCGTCGGCGAGGTTGGTGATGACGGCGGAGGTGTGCGGCAGCCGGTCGAGGCCCAGGAAGGTGGCGCCGCCCTTGAAGTCCACCAGCACCAGGTTGAGGAGCTCGGACGAGTGGGTGGCGGCCAGGCCGACGACCAGGGTGCGCAGCAGCTCGCTCTTGCCGGAGCCGGTGGCGCCGATCAGCAGTCCGTGCGGTCCCATGCCGCCCTGCGCCGACTCCTTGAGGTCCAGTTCGACGACCTCGCCGTCCTCGGTGAGGCCGATCGGCACCTTGAGGCGGGCGTCCTGGGCCTGGCGGGGGCGCCAGCGGGCGGCGACGTCGAAGCCGCGGACGTCGCGGATGCCGAGCAGGGCGGCCAGGTCGAGGTCGGACTCCAGGGGACGGTCCCGCAGGTCGGCGCCGCCGCCCGTGCGCAGCGGTGCGAGCGCCCGGGCCAGGGTGTCGGCCTCGGCGGGGCCGAGCCGGTCGGCGCGGGCGGTGACGGTCTCCGGTCCGGCGGGGAACTCGACCCGGCCGTCGCGGGCGGTCAGCCTGAGAACCCGGGGGCCGCCGGGGACGGTGCCGGTGAGGTCGAGGAGGACGACGCCGCGCAGGCCGGCGCCGAGCAGGCGGGAGGTCTCGGGGAGGCGGACGCCCTGGGCGACGACCACCGTGAACGGCTCGGCCACGCTCGGGGTGGAGCCGGTGTCGTGGTCCGGGCGGTCGCGGACGGCGGGGCCGAGGAGGTCCAGCAGCGCGTCGTGGTCGGCGGCGGCGAGCCGGACGGGCCCGGCGGCGTCCTCCTCCTGCGGGTGGGCGTTGTGCGGCAGCCACTTCAGCCAGTCCCAGTCCCGCCGGCCGGCGTCGTCGGCGAGCACGGCGACGCGCAGCTCGTCGGGCGAGTGGAGGACGGCGAGCTGGGCGACCATCGCGCGGGCCAGGGCGAGCGCGTCCGCGTGCTCGCCGGCGAACTCGACGGCGGTGAAGCGTTGCAGGGAGACCGGGACGGGCAGGTGCGGCACTGTCTGGTGGGCGCGGGTGAAGCGGCGCAGCGAGATCGCGCAGAGCGGTTCGAGGTCCTCGACCGGCTTGGTCCTGGGGGGCAGGAACTCCAGGGCGGCGCGGCGCGTACCGGTGCCGATCCGGACCCGGGCGAAGTCCTGGTCGCCGGGCCGGCGCTCCCAGAGCCGGGAGCCCGGTACCAGGGTCCACAGGTCGGCCGGGTCGGGGTCGTTCCGGAGCAGGGCGGCGCGCTGCTGTTCGGCGGCCTGCCGGGCCTGCCGGCGCTTCTGGGCGAGGTAGCGAAGGTAGTCGCGGCGCTCGGCGCGGACCCGACGGCGGCGTTCGGCACCGGGGCGGCCGATCTGGACCAGGGTCATGCTGACCATGGCGACGCCCATCATCCCGGACATCGTGTACATCGCCGGGCCACCGTTGCCGACGGAGAACATCAGCACCATCGCCCCGGTGCCGAGGCCCATCGGCAGGTACGTCAGCACGGAGCCGAAGTCCGCGGTGGCGGGCTCGCCGAGCACCGGCGGTTCGGCCAGTTCGACCTGTTCCTCCGGCGGGCGGGGGCCCTCGGCGCGCGGTGGGCGCTTGACGACCACGGTGCTCACGGTTCTCTCCCGTCTCTCCTGCGCCCCGGGCTGCGGAGCCTGGCGGTTCGCGGTGCGTCGGCAGCCTAGGGAGGCGCGGCGGGCCCGCCCTGCCGTCACGGCCCTCCACTGTCCCGGCGGACCAGGAAGCGTGTCCGCTCGGGCAGCGGGACGGTGCGGGGGGCCGACCGAGGCCGCGGTGGCCGGCGCGGCCTGCCCCTTGAGGCAGGGAATCCGGTGCGGAGGGACCGCATCCGCGCCGGAACCGGGGCGGGCGGCCGGTCGGGGCTGTTGACTGGCCGCGGCCTCGCCGTCCGTGCGCGCCGGCCGGTGCCCGTGCGATTCGGCAGGGCACGGTCAGCGGCCGGGCCGGTCGTTCCTCCCCCGTGCGCCCGATCGGCCGCCGCGGCACGGACGTGCGGGGCCGACGAAGAGTGGAGCAGAGACGTATGGATCGCGTGACGCCGTCCACCGACCCGCCGGGCGGGTCCGCCGGGCGCCCGCCCGGCGGCGCCCCGTCGGCCGGGAGCGGCCCGGGCGGGGCACTCTGGGACCGCGCCCTGCCGTGGGAGGCCGCCGCCGGGGCCGGTTCCGGCCCCGCGCCGGCGCAGGCCCCGGCCGGTCCGGCGGCCGGGGAGCCGGATACCGGGGAACCCGAGGCCGGGGAACCCGAGGCCGGCACCGCCCGGCCGGAGCGCACCGGCGGCGAGCCCGCCGGGCCGGACCGCACCCCCGCCGGGGAGCCCGGCACCGGAACCGCCGGTACCGGGCCCGGCACCGCGCGGAAGGAGCGGAAGCCCCGCGCGAAGTCCGCGCAACGCGCCGGCGCCGAGGAGGAACAGCCGGAGCGGAGCGCCCGGATCGCCGGGGTGTTGGTCGCCGTCGGAGTGCTGGCCGCCCTCGCCGTGACGGCCGTGTCAGTCACCGCCGGTCCCAGAAGTGAGGAGCACCCGGCGAACGGGGTGCTGCCGACCGGCCCGGCCCTGACCCCGCCCCGCGTCCCGGGGACCCAGGACAGCGTCCCGGCCACGGCGGACGCTTCCCCCGGGGGCACCGCCACCGCGACCACCGCGGCCTCGCCGTCCGCCACCGGGTCGGTGGACGGCCCGATGGTGGCCGGACCGTTGCCCGTGGCCGCCCCGGCGACGCCCGCGGGCAACCCCGCCGCCGTGCCCGCCGCCCCGGCCGCGCCCCGGCCGACGAGCGGACCGGCCGCCCCGCCGAAGGCCCAGCAGCCCGACGCTCCGGCCGCGAACCCGGCCCAGCCGGCCGCTCCGGCGGGCAGCCGGCCCCAGACGGCGGCCCAGCCCGCGGCACCGGGACCGGCCGCGGTACAGCCCGCGCCGTCGCCACCGGCGGCCGCCCCGGCGCCGAGCGGCCGGATGGTCGCCGGCTACGAGTCCGACCGGTGCGTCGAGGTGTCGGCGCGCGCCGCCGTGGACGGTTCCCCGCTGCGGCTGTGGGACTGCACTGGCGGCGCTGCGCAGACCTGGGACTTCCGGCCGGACGGCACCGTCCGCGCGATGGGGATGTGCCTGGACGTCGCCGCCGCCTCGGCCGACGACGGCACGGTGATCCAGCTGGCGCGCTGCAACGGCGGCTGGGCCCAGCAGTTCGGCCTCAACCCCGCGCACGACCTGGTCAACACCCACCTGGGCAAGTGCGTCGACGCCCGGGACCACGGCTCCGGGAACGGCACGGGGCTCCAGTTGTGGGAGTGCACGGGCACGTCGAACCAGAAGTGGTACCTGCGCTGATTGTCCGTCCGGGCCGCCCCACCGGGCGGCGCGGCGGCCCGGACCGTTCGGGGTGCATCCGGCGGTCCGGGCCAGGGGCGCGCCCGACCGGCTCAGAACACGCCCGACCGGATCGCGTGCACCACGGCGTGGGTCCGGTTGCGGAAGCCGAACCGGGTCATCATGCCGCTGACGATGTTCTTGATGGTCCGTTCGGAGTAGCTCAGCTCCCGGGCGATGTCGGCGGTGTCGAGGCCGTCGGCCAGCAGCCGCAGCACGGCGACCTCTCGGGTCTCCAGACCGGCCGCGGTCAGGCCGCGCGGGCCCAGCACGTCGCGCTGGACCGAGCGGAAGCCGTCCACCAGCCAGCCCTGGACGGCCGGGGGCAGGTCGGTGCCGCCGACGGCCACCCGGCGGACCGCCTCCAGCACCTTGTCGAAGTCGCACTGCTGGCGCCAGAGCACGCTGCGCAGGCCGAGCTCCACCGCGCGCAGCACCTGGTGCTCGCGGATGCTCTCGGTGACCAGGACGACGCCGAGGCCGGGGTTGTCGGACCGGGCCGCGAACTCCTCCAGCCGGGTCATGGTTTCCTCGGTGACCCCGGTGGTGAGCAGCAGCGCGACGTCCGCGAGCGGGAACTCCTCGTCCTGGAGCAACCGAAGGCCGGGGTGGCGGCGCAGCCCGAGGCTCGTCCCCTCGCCGGTGATCGGGTCGCTCGCGAGCACCGCGACGGCGGTCGTCCGGATCACGCCGACGCCCCTCGGGGCGCTCGGGCCGCGGCGGGCGGGGGCCTGGAGCGCGACCGGCTCGGGGGCGGTCGGGGTCCTCGGGGTCGTGATGGTGTTCATGGGTTCGGCTCGCCTGTCCTCGACGGTTCGGAGGTCGATGACGCTAGGCGGGCCCTCTTGGCGGGCACTTGCAAGTGGATTGCAGGGCGCGCCGCGCGCCGCCCGGGGATGGGGACACCCGGACGGCGCGCGGCGCGGTGCACCGGTGACGGGGGGGTTCACCGGCGGTCCTCAGGTGCGGCCGTGGCGGCGGGTCACCAGCGGTAGTAGCCCGCCGACCAGGCGTTCCCGGTGGTCGAGACGCCGGTGCCGGTCGCGTCGTCGAAGGAGAAGGAGCCGATGACGGCGCCGTCGGCCTGGTGGAGGACGACGATGTCCTTGCTCCGGCCGCTGACGCCGATCGTGGCGCAGGTGCCCGGGTCCACGATCCTGGTGGCGAAGTGCCGGTCGGGGAACTCCGCGTAGGAGGAGTAGTAGCCGTCGGAGCAGAGGGTGAACTGCCCCGGCGTCGCGGCCTGGGCCGCACCGGCCGGGGCGAGGGCGGTCGCGAGGGCGGCGGCGCCCAGGGCGGCGGCAGTGGCGAGGCGGCGCGGGATCGTTCCGTTCGGGCTCATCGAGGTCTCCCGGAGGGGTCGTCGGATCATCTGACCCCGTGAGGTAACCGCGCACAGGCCGGTCCCGTCACCGGCCCGGGGCGCGCGGTGTCCCTCGGGCCACCGGTCGCTGCCCCGGGGACCCTCGACGGCCCGCGCGCCATCGAAAGTGGATCTCGAGTCATCGATGATCACGCTTCATCGCGCCAAGGGCGTAGACACGCTTCCTGGCGGGCATGGCACGGTCGTAGTGCAACGCCATCGGCATGAGAAGGTACCAAGCATGAGCGCAGTGAAGTTCATCCTGAATGTCATCTGGTTGGTTTTCTGCGGCATTTGGATGGCCCTTGCCTACGTGGTCGCTGGAATCATCTGCTGCGTGCTGATCATCACCATCCCGTTCGGCATCGCCTCGTTCCGGATCGCCGGCTTCATCCTCTGGCCGTTCGGGCGGACCACGGTGGAGAAGCCGGACGCCGGGCCGGCGTCGTGCATCGGCAACGTCATCTGGCTGGTCTTCGCGGGCTGGTGGCTGGCCATCGCGCACCTGATCACCAGCATCCCGCTGTTCCTGTCGATCATCGGGATCCCGTTCGGCTGGGCCAACCTCAAGATGATCCCGATCTCCCTGATGCCGCTCGGCCGCGAGGTCGTCCCCACCGACCAGGCCTGGGGCGCCCGGTAGGGCAGGAGCTGGCCGCGGCCGGCAACGGGACTGCCCGTTGCCGGCCGAATTCTTGCCTCAGCGTGATACCTCGGTCTCGATCAGCCGCGTGTGGTCCGCCAGAGCGAAGGAACGACCGGCGCCCTCGTAGTCGCCGTCCGCGAGGTACGTGTTGCCGAGGTTGGTCAGGGATCCGATCATGCCTGCGGTGTCACCGAGCTCCACGTAGCAGTCCACCGCGGCCAGGTGGGTCGAGGCCGACTCACTGAGCCGGTCGGCCTGGGCCAGGGCCAGCCCGAGCCAGGTGAGGGCGTCGGCCCGGTGCCGGGTCTCGCCCAGGGCCTCGAATATCGACGCGGCGTCGCCGAGCACCCCGATGCCGCTGCCGAGGTGGTCGTGTTTGACCAGTAGCGTGCCCAGCGCCACGAGCGCCACGGCCGCTTCGAACGGGACCACCGGGCCCGGCCCGGTGGTACTGCACCGCACGGCGACGGCTTCTTCGAGTGCCGCTACTGCCTGGTGCGGTTGGTCCAGATCCTCGTGTGCGACGGCCATCAGCATGAGCGTCTCGGCGGTGCCGACCCGATCGTCGAGCCGACGTTGGATGGCCAGGCCCTCGGTGAGGGAGGCCAGGGCCTCGGTCGGGCGCTCCGCGAAGATCAGCTCACGGCCCAGGGAGGTGAGTGCCAGGGCCAGCGCATCCGGCAGCCCGAGCTTCCTGGCCAGCGCTGCCGACTCGTCGAGGATCGCGAGGGCCTCGACGGTTCGGGCGCTGTCGATCGCGCTCTCCGCCAGGAAGGGCAGCAGCCGAAGGCACTCCCGTTCGTCCCCGAGATTCCTGAGCAGGACCAGGGCGTCCCGCAGCGCCGCAGAGCCTTCCTCATCACGGCCGGCGGCGCGCAGGGCGATTCCGTGCGCACCGATCGCCCGAGCCAGGCTGCCACGATCCCAGCTGTCGACGAGCAGCTCGCGCGCACGCGAGAACTCCGCGAGGGCTGTATCGGTTCGCTCCCTCGCCATCAGGGATTCGCCCAGCACCGTACGCGCGATCCCTTCGCGGTGCCGGTCGGCGAGCAGCTCGAAGATCTCCACGGCCCTCGTGGCGGTGTCCTCGGCCTTCTCCTCCTGGCCGACCGTAACCAGGGCATGCGAGAGGTTCGTCAGGCAGAGGGCTTCGAAATACTGCTGGCCGGTGTCCCGGAAGTGTGCCAGGGCCTGCTCGCCATGGCTGATCGCCTCCTCCCACCGCCCCTGGAGAAGGCTCGTCGCGGCCAGGTTCACCAGGGTCCTCGCCTCGCCCGAGGCGTCACCCAGCTCGCGGTTCAACGCACCGGCCGCGCGGTGCGCGGCGGCCGCCTCCGGGTAGCGGCGCGCCTGCTGGAAGGCCGTGCCCAGGCTGTCCAGGGCCATGGCCCGGACGTACGTGTCGTCAAGCGTGCTGCCCAGCGCGGCGGCTCGTTCGAGGCTCGCAACCGCCTCCTCCACCACGTGCTGGTCGAGGAGGCAGTTCCCCAGGTTGATGAGGGCCATCGCTTCCCCGCGCTGATCGCCGAGCGACTCGAACAGGTGCAGGGACCGCCGCTGGGTGGCCGTGGCCTCCTCCACCCGTCCGACGGCCCGCTGCGCCACCCCGAGATGGGTCAGCACGAATGCCTGCTCGAAGGAGTCCGGCAGCAGGTCCGGGCTGATCAGCGCGCGGCCGGCGACCGTGAGGAGGTCCTCGTAGCAGCGGCCGTGGTGGAGCAGCCTGATCAGCGGGAGCGGGAAGCCGAGCTGAACGCCCTGGGAAGCGAGTGCGGCGGCCAGCGCCACGAGATTGGCGCGTTCCTGGTCGAACCAGGCGAGCGCGTCGTTCCTGGTGGGGAAGCGGCACCCGGCGGGGTCCTCTCCTCTGACCCGGGCGTCCGCTTCCGCGGTGGTGGCCAGGTAGTGGTGGGCCAGGCGGGCGCCCGCCTCGGCGGCCTCCGAACCCTCCCGCTCCGAACCGTCCCGCCCCGAACCATCCTGCAGAAGGAGCTCCGACGAGTACAGGGCCAGCAGGTCGTGCACCCGCCAACGACCGTACGTGGAGCCGGCCTCGATCAGGTGTGATCGCCCGAGAGCCGCCAGGACGCGGGTCGTGGCCCGGCTGTCGAGGTCGGCCAGTGCCGCCGCCGCGTCGACACCGATCTCCGGGCCGGTGTGGAGGGACAACAAACGGAACAGGCGTGCCTCGGGCCCGTCGAGGCTCCGGTAGGACAGGTCGAAGGCCGCCCGGACGGAGACGCCGTCGTGTTCGAGTTCGTCGAGTCGGCGACGGCTGTCGGCGAGCTGCGCCGCGAGTTCGGCGAGCGGTCGGTCCGGCGAGTCGGCGAGAAGGGCGCCGACCAGCCGTAGCGCGAGCGGAATCCGGTCGCAGAGCTCGGCGATCCGGCCCGCGTGGTCGGGATCGGTGCGGATCCTGACGTCCTGCGCACCGCACACCAACGTCAGGAAGCGCTCCAGGAGGTCCACCGCGGACTCCACCGGGAGGGCTTGCAGGTCCATCAGCCGGGCGTCGAGCCCCGAGAACCGTTGACGGGAGGTCACCACGGCCGCGTTGACTCCGTCGGTCGGCAGCAGCGCCGTGACGTCCGCCGCCGTCGCGGCGTTGTCGATCACCACCAGCGTCCGCTGCCCGTTGCGACCGTGGGCGGCGAGGACGGAACGGTACAGCCGGACGCGGGCATCGGCGCCGGGAGGCATCCGCTCCGACGGCACCCCCAAGGCGAGGAGGAACACTTCAAGAGCCTGTTCGACCGTCACCCTGCGGTCGTGGTCGTAGCCCTGGAGGTCGATGAAGAGCACGCCCCCGGGGAACCATCCGTGCTCCAGCGCCCGCCCTGCCACCTGCACCGCCAGCTCCGTCTTGCCGATCCCGGGTGGGCCGGAGACGGCAACGGTCTCGACACCTCCGCCCAGGGGAGCGCCGAGGACGGCGAGCAGCTCGTCGACCTCGGCCTGCCGCCCGGTGAAGGCCCTGGACCGGGCGGGCAGCGCGCAGAGTGCGGGAACGGGCGGTGGCGCCTGGTGCACCTCGACCCGGCCGGCCTGGGTCACGGGGCCGGCGAAGTACCCGCCGGTGATCCGGTTGTGGGTGCTACCCGAGGCACCGTCGGAGCTGTTCATGCCTGCCTTCACGTCAGGGACGCTCCTGACGGTACCCGCCGACCGACCGGCCGCGGGCCACGGGACACGGGCCACGGGGCACCTGTGCCATTACTACTGGCAATACCAAGGCAATGCCGTGACAAGATATTTGCCTACGAGTTGGGTCCGGCCGTCAGGCCTGGCCGCCCTCCAGGGTCTCGGCGAGGATGCGCCAGACCTCGGCCGCGAGGTCGATGTTGGACGCCTGCCGGGCCTGCTCGGCCAGCTCCTTGAGCTGCTTGATGCCCTCGCTCCGCTTGCCCTCGATGATCAGCAGCCGGCTGTTCGTGATGCTCAGCCGGATCTGGTCCCGGTGGGTCAGCCGCAGGTCGTCGCGGAACAGCTCGTCGTGGGCGGCCCGCGCGTCGGCGTACCGGCCCTCCTCGAAGGCCAGGTAGGCCTGGAGGGTGCGGAACTCCTGCCGCAGCATCGGGGTGCCGACCAGCGCGAGCGCCGACTCGGCCTCGGTCATCCGGACCCGGGCCAGCTCGGTGCGCGGCGGGGCCACCTGGAGGGCGAGCGAGGCCGCCGCCAGCCGCAGCCGCATCCAGAGCGTGAGGTCCACCCGACTGTCCAGCCACTCGACGGCCCGCTCCAGGTGGTCGATCGCGCCGTCGTGGTCGCCCTGGCGGAACCGCACGGTGGCGGCCGCCCAGAGCGCCTCCGCGCGCAGCGCGTCGGTGCGGCCCTCGACCAGGCCGAGCAGTTCGTCCGCGTGCGCCCGCGCGTCGGGCAGCCGACCGGCCTCGGTCTCGGCGGAGACCAGGGTGAGCAGGGCGCCGGCCACGGTCAGGTCGGAGAGCGAGGACTCCTTGGCCAGCCGGTGGGCGTTGGTGGCGTGGGTGATCGCCTCGGTGATGTCGCCGGCGACCCGCTTGAAGCGGGCCAGCTGGGTCCAGGCCCGGCACTGCAGCTCGGGCAGGGCCAGCTCGTCGCCGATCACGGCCAGCTCCTCCAGGCTGGCCAGCTCCTGGGCGCGGTCGCCGAGGGTGCGCCAGTGCCGGGCGACCAGCCAGAGCGCCTGCCAGCGCTGAAGCAGGTCCTGGTCGTCGCCGGACTGCAGCGCGGTGATCAGCCCCTGGACCGCTTCGTCACTCTCCGTGGAGGTCGCGAGGGTCAGCGCCTGGGCAAGGGAGTTGCCCGCGGGCGGGAGGTCGAAGGCGGAGCGGTCGACGCCGAGCTTCTCGGCGAGGTAGCCGACGACCCGGTCGGTCGGCTGCCGCAGCCCGGACTCCAGTCGCGACAGGTAGCCGGTGGAGATCTCCTCGCCCGCCAGTGCGGCCTGGGAGAGCCCGCGCCTGGCGCGCAGCTCCTTCAGTCGCCGCCCGAAAAGAGGCTGTTCCATCGATGTGATCCCTGAGTCCGGAGGCCCGCATTCACGTGCTGCTCAGCGAGTGCGAAGCCGCCTGAATTCAGCATCCGCATGGCGGGCGAGAGGCTGATGACAGCAACTCAGCGTAGTGGCTCGCCGGGCAGATGGGCAAACCTAGGCCATGCCAGTTGGTCTAGACTTGCCAACTTGAGGCACTATATTGCCACCGATCCGGCGGGCCAGGGTGCGGCCGATGCCGCCGGCCGCACCGGTGAGCAACACGGTCGCTCCGTTCATCCGCATGGGCGGAACCTCCGGTTCACTAGTGCTCATCGACGCACCCGCATCGACACACCCCGAGAAAGGCCCGTGGCGAACATGGAGAAGCGGACGACGAGCAGGCTCGACCACCGGCAGCTGTCGGTGGTCGGCCTCGGCACCTGGCAACTCGGCGCGGACTGGGGGCAGGTGAGCGAGCCGGATGCCCTCGCCGTCCTCGCGGCCGCGGTCGACTCCGGCGTGACCTTCCTGGACACCGCGGACGTCTACGGCGACGGCCGCAGCGAACGCCTGATCGGCGGCTTCCTGCGCGGGCTCGACCCGTCGAAGGCCGCCGGGATCACCGTCGCCACCAAGATGGGCCGCCGCGGCCCGCAGGACCCGGCCGCCTTCACCCTGGACAACTTCCGCGCCTGGAACGACCGTTCGCGCGAGAACCTGGGCGTCGACACGCTCGACCTGGTCCAGCTGCACTGCCCGCCGAGCGCCGTGTACACCACCCCGGCGGTCTACGACGCCCTGGACACCCTGGTCGCCGAGAAGCGGATCGCCGCCTACGGGGTCAGCGTCGAGACCTGCGCCGAGGCACTGGACGCGATCGCCCGGCCGAACGTCGCCAGCGTGCAGATCATCCTCAACCCGTTCCGCCGCAAGCCGCTCACCGAGGTGCTGCCCGCCGCCCGGGAGGCCGGCGTCGCGATCATCGCCCGTGTCCCGCTGGCCTCCGGCCTGCTCTCCGGCCGCTACCGCAAGGACACCGTCTTCCCCGCCGAGGACCACCGGACCTACAACCGGCACGGCGAGTCCTTCGACGTCGGCGAGACCTTCTCCGGCGTCGACTACGCCACCGGCGTGGAGGCGGCGGCCGAGTTCTCCGCCCTGGCCCCGGCGGGCGCCACCCCGGCCCAGACGGCGCTGCGCTGGATCGTCCAGCAGCCCGGGGTCACCACCGTCATCCCGGGCGCCCGCACCCCCGAGCAGGCCCGGGCCAACGCCGCCGCGGCCGCCCTCCCCCCGCTCGACGAGCCCGCGCTGGCCGCGATCGCCGAGCTGTACGACCGCCGGATCCGCGCCCAGGTCCACCACCGCTGGTGACCCGCGGGGGCCCGCCCGTCCCCGCCCGCCCGTCCCCGCCCGCCCCGACGGACGCCCGGACGGACGGGCCCCGCACCCGGCGCTACCGCCCCAGGATCTCCACGGCCATCTCCCGCATCTCCACCTTGCGGATCTTGCCGGTGACGGTCATCGGGAACTCCTCGACCACGTGCACGTAACGCGGGATCTTCACGTGCGCGATCCGCCCGGTGCAGTAGGCGCGGACGGCCTCGGCGGTCAGCGGCTCCGCCCCCTCCCGCATCCGGATCCAGGCCATCAGCTCCTCCCCGTACTTCTCGTCCGGGACGCCGATCACCTGGACGTCCAGGACGTCGGGGTGGGTGTACAGGAACTCCTCGATCTCGCGCGGGTAGAGGTTCTCCCCGCCCCGGATGACCATGTCCTTGATCCGGCCGGTGATCGCCAGGTACCCGTCCCGGTCCATCACCGCGAGGTCGCCGGTGTGCATCCAGCGGGCCGCGTCGACCACCTCGGCGGTGCGCTCGGGCTCGCCCCAGTAGCCGAGCATCACCGAGTAGCCGCGGGTGCAGAGTTCGCCGGGCTCGCCGCGCGGGACGGTCCGGCCGGTGGCCGGGTCGACCACCTTGACCTCCAGGTGCGGGCCGACCCGGCCGACGGTGGAGACCCGGCGCTCGATCGAGTCCTCGGCCCGGGTCTGGGTGGAGACCGGCGAGGTCTCGGTCATCCCGTAGCAGATGGCGACCTCGGCCATGCCCATCCGCCCGATGACGTCCTTCATCACCTCGGTGGGGCACGGCGCGCCCGCCATGATGCCGGTGCGCAGGCTGCTCAGGTCGTAGCGGGCGAAGTCGGGGTCGGCGAGCTCGGCGATGAACATGGTGGGCACCCCGTACAGCGAGGTGCAGCGCTCGGCGGCGACGGCGGCCAGGGTGGCACCGGGGTCGAAGGCGGGGGCCGGGAGCACCATGCAGGCGCCGTGCGAGGTGGCGGCGAGGTTGCCCATCACCATGCCGAAGCAGTGGTACAGCGGCACGGGGATGCAGATCCGGTCCTGCTCGGTGTAGTCGAGCAGCTCGCCGACGAAGTAGCCGTTGTTGAGGATGTTGTGGTGCGACAGGGTGGCGCCCTTGGGGAAGCCGGTGGTGCCCGAGGTGTACTGGATGTTGATCGGGTCGTCCGGCGCCAACTCGGCCTGCCGTGCCGCGAGTTCGGCGGCGTCCGCCTGGCGTCCGACGGCCAGCAGCTCGTCCCAGTCCGGTCCGCCGGCCACCACCACCCGCTCCAGCTCCGGGCAGCGCGGGCGGACTTCGTCGATCATCGCGCGGTAGTCGGAGGTCTTGAACCGCTCGGCCGCGACCAGCAGCCGGATGCCGGCCTGGTTCAGCACGTACTCCAGCTCGGCGGAGCGGTAGGCCGGGTTGACGGTGACGAGGATCGCGCCGAGCCGGGCGGTGGCGTACTGGGTGAGCGTCCACTCGGCGCAGTTGGGCGCCCAGATGCCGACCCGGTCGCCCTTGGCGATCCCGAGGCCGAGCAGTCCGAGGGCCAACGCGTCGACGTCGGCGGCAAATTCGGCGTAGGTCCAGCGCCGGCCGGTGGCCCGATCGACCAGGGCGTCCCGCCCGGGGAAGGCGCGCACCGCGCGGTCGAGGTTCTCCCCGATGGTGTCGCCGAGCAGCGGGACGTCCGCGGTGCCGGAGGAGTAGCTGCGCGGGGGCGGTGAGGTCGGCACGTTCTCGCTCCTGGGTGTGCGTGCGGGTCGGGGACCATGGTCCCGATCCCGCGCCCGCGGCGCCACACCCGAATGGGGGGTGGCGCCGCGGCCGACGCACCGGCCGGTCCGGACACGGCGACGGGGCCACCCGTCGTGCTCGACGGACGGCCCCGCGCCACGCGGACCCGGCGGGCCCTGATCAGTAGTTGATGCAGGTGTTGCCGATGGCCGGGTTCAGGATCGAGACGATGCCGATCGTGTTCCCGCAGACGTTGGCCTCGAAGTTGATCGGGATCTGGATCTGGTTGCCGGACAGGACACCGGGCGAACCGAAGGCGACACCGTTGGCGGTGGCGTCGCCGGCCGCGGCGGTGCCGGCCCCGGCGAGCACGCACACCGCGGCGACGGCGGTGGCGGCGAGGGTGGTGCGAATACGCATTGCGTCACTCCTTGTGAGGGTGGCGAAGTTCCGTGTGACGATCACACTCACCCCCGATCACACTCGACGCAACGTGGGGAACCCTGGGATTGCTCACTCGGAGGGCGTGTCGCTCGCCGGGTCGCTCCCCGCGTCCTCCCACCGCAGTAGCCCCGTCCCGAGCGCCGCCGAGGCCCGCGCCCGCATCGGGCCCTCTCCCCGGCGGGAGAGCAGCACCACCTCGCCCACCAGCGCGGACACCGTCCCGAGCCGGGCCGCGCACTCCGCCGCGAGCGCCCGCGGGTGCTGCGTCCGGCCGAGTGAGAGGTGCGGGGTGAAGCCGGCCGCCCGGCCCCGGCAGCGCGGGAAGCGCTCCACCAGCTCGCCGTACAGCCGGGCCCACGGCGCCGGGTCGGCGGCCGCCGGATCCAGCCAGACGGTGGCGTACGCACGGTGACGGAAGCTGCGCACCCCGCCGAGGCGGGCGGTGAACAGCGGGACGTCGGCGACGGCGGCGCGGAGCAGCGGGGCCGCCCGGGCGAATTCACTCTCCGGGACGAAGCCGTACAGCAGGTTGACGTGCGGGGGCCAACGGCGGATCTGCGGGTCGTGCTCCAGCCGGATCGCCTGGATCGGCGGCCACAGCTCGGCCGGCGGCAGCCAGGCCACCGCCGTCCGCACCACCGGCTCCACGTCCAGCACGCCGGGACCGGCCGGAAGGTCACCGGCGGGCCCGGGCGTTCGGGCACCGGATGGCCCGGCCGCGCGGGCACCGCCGGGAGGAACCCCGCCGGCACCCGCCGCCGCACCGTCCATACCGCCATTCTCGGACACGCCCTACCCGAGCGACGCGCCGTACCCGAGCGACACGTCCTACCCCAGCCGCGCCTCCACCGCCGCCAGCAGCTCCCGGGCCGGGGCCAGGCCCGGCTCGGCCGCCAGGGCCCGCCGCAGCAGCACCCGCGCACTCGGGTCGTCCCCCGCCCCGACCGCGGCCACCGCCGCGTTGTACTCGATCCGGCCCGCGTAGCGCAGCCGCACCAGCGCGGCCAGGTCCTCCCGGCAGGACGGACAGCGCAGGCCCTCCGGGTCCGCCGGGACCCCGCACTGCGGGCAGGGCACCTCGATCGGCGGCACGTCCACCGACGGCGCCCCGCCGGACGCATCCACGGGCACCCCGCCGGGCGCGACGATCGGCTCGCTCATCGCAGACCGCCCTCCTCCGGCCGGACCGGGCCCAGCGACTCCGCCAGCGGCTCGCTGCCCAGCTCCCGCTGCGCCTGCGCGTACAGCGCCAGCAGGTTCGACATGTGCCGGTTCACGGCCTCCATGTTGGTCTGCTCGACCCCCGTGTCCAGCCCGCGCAGCTCGGCGATGATCAGCTGGGCCAGGGCGGGCGAGACCATGTTCTGGTTGACGTAGACGTTGCACATGGTGAGCATCCGGAAGGTGTGCCCGAGCGAGTCGCACAGCTCGTCCGCCTTCTGGGCCGCGCGCATCGCGCCCTCCCAGTCGGCCGCCTCCCGGCGCAGCCGCAGCTCGGCCGCCACCGAGCGCAGCCGGTCCAGGTCGCTCGGGTCCAGGTGCTTCTCGCAGTAGGCGATGAACAGGCTCAGGTACGCCTCCGAGCCGCGCACCCAGCGCTGCGCCTTCAGCTGGCGCTGCGCCCGCTCCAGCGCCTCGTCCACCGACTGGCCCCGGGTCTGGCCGGCCGCCAGGTCGTCCAGCTGCTCCATCAGCCGCTGCGCCTCCCGCCGCTCGGCCTCGGTGAGCTCGCCGCCCCAGCGGTCGGTGAAGGACTCGATCTGCCGCTGCTGCTCCTCCACCTGGACCTTGAGCTCGGGGTCGAGGGTGACCCGCTCCAGCTTGACGGTCTTCTCGGCGCCGCCGTGGATGCGGACCGACAGGGTGACGGTGCGGTCCCGGTCCAGGCCGAAGGAGACCTCGATCGGGGTGCGGCCGCCGAGCCCGGCGGGCAGCCGCAGGGTCAGGTGACCGATCAGCTCGTTCTGCTGGGCGATCTCGTGCTCGCCCTCGTAGACCGCGACCTCCAGCCGCTGGCCGCCACCGCCGGAGGCGAAGAACTCCCGGCTGACCGGCGAACTCGTCGGGTAGCTGGTGTTCTTGGGGATGATGACGGCCAGCCGGCCGTCGTTGAGCTCGATCCCGAGGTTCTTCGGGGTGATGTCGAACGGGTTGGTGACCTGCATCAGTTCGCCGCAGCCCTGGCAGACCTCGCTGCCGGGCGGGTTGACCACCGCGCAGGCCGCGCAGCGCAGGCCGACGTCCTCGGCGGCGGTGGTGGCCACCCTGGTGTGGCCGGGGGCGGCCGAGTTGAGTGCCTCGCCGCAGAGTTCGCAGGCGGTCACGCCGGGGGCGGCCGGGGTGCCGCAGCGCGGGCAGTTGTCGGCCTGCACGACGGTGGCGGCCTGTGAGCGCGGCGGCGCGGCGGCGGCCGAACCGTCCAGGGCCTGGCCGCACTTGGGGCAGGCCGAGGCGTCCGCGTCGACCGGGAGGTGGCAGCCGGGGCAGGACACCCGGGGACCGCCGAGCAGCGAGGTGGCGCAGTTGGCGCAGTTGGAGGCGGACAGGTCTCCGGGCGCCCGGCACTCCGGGCACTCCACCTCGCCGACCAGCGCGGACTGGACGGCCGCGCCCAGCGCCACGCACTGCATCGGGTTGACCCCGCGCCGGATCCGCCGGGGCCCGAACACCTCGCCCAGCCGCCGCGCCACCAGCGGGATCGCGGTGGAGCCGCCGACCAGCACCACCTCGTCGATGTCCCCGACGGTGAGGTTGGCCTGCATGATGGCCTTGTGGGTCAGCTCGATGGTGCGCTCGATGTGGGCCTCGATCAGTTCCTCGAAGCGGGCCCGCTCGAACTCGGTCTCCAGCACCAGCTGGCCGGCGCCGAGGCCGGGCAGGATGACCTCGGAGGCCTCCTGGTGGGAGAGCTCGATCTTGATGGTCTCGGCGGTGGAGGCGATCTTCGGCCGGTCGCGCAGGTCGGGCTGGTAGTCGGCGCCGTACTCCTCGCGGATGTCCTCCAGCAGCGCGGTGGTGATCGCCCGGTCGAAGTCGTCGCCGCCGAGCAGGTTGTCGCCCTCGATGCCGAGCACCGACACCGAGCCGGGCACCAGCAGCAGGATGGAGATGTCGAAGGTGCCGCCGCCGAGGTCGTAGACCAGGACGGTCCGGCCCTCGTCGCCCGCCTCCGCGGTGATCCCGTAGGCGAGGGCGGCGGCGGTCGGCTCGTTGATGACCCGCAGCACGTGCAGGCCCGCCATCCGGCCCGCCTCCTGGGTGGCCGCCACCTGCCGCTCGCCGAAGTACGCGGGGACGGTGATCACGGCCCGGTGGAACGGCTCGCCGAAGCGCTGCTCGGCGTCCTCCTTGAGCCGGCGCAGGATGATCGCGGAGATCTCGATCGGGGTGTACGAGCGGCCGTTGAACCAGACGTTGACGTCCCCGTCGGTGCCGGCGGTGACCTTGTAGTCCACCTCCTTGAGGGCCGCCTGGACCTGCGGGTCCTTGAACTTGCGGCCCATGAAGCGCTTGACCGAGCGGATCACGTTGGCGCCGTCGATGGCGATCCGGCTGCGCGCGGTGGAGCCCACCAGCAGCTCGCCCTTGCGGCCGCTGCCGACCACGGAGGGCGTGGCCTCCTGGTTCTGCCGGTTGAAGATGATCTCCGGCTCGCCCCGGCGCAGGTGGGCCACCACGGAGTTGGTGGTGCCCAGGTCGATGCCGAGTGTGCGGTACATGTTTTCCCCTCTTGCCCCTCGTGGTCCTTGGTCTAGCGCTTCTTCCGCCGGCGTCGCCCGCCCGGGGCCGCGCCCTTGCGGACCCGCGGCGGAACCGCCTCGGCCTGGGCGGGGATCACCGGCACGGCGGCGGGTGCGTCCTCGTCCGGCTTGGGCTCCGCCCCCGGCTCCGGCGCTTCCGGCTCCACCCCCGCCTCCGTCACTTCCGGCTCCGGCGCCAACTCCGGTTCCAGTACGGACTCCTGGACGACCCCCTGCGGTTCCGGCGCCGCGACCACCACCTGGGCGCGGCGCAGTACCTCCTCCCCCCAGAAGAAGCCGGTGACCACCGTCCGCAGCACCGTCTCGGGTGCCACGCCGGGCCGCACCTCGGTGCCCACGATCTCGGTCAGCGCCGGATCCGCCGCCAGCCCCTCCAGCCGCATCGGCCGCACCCCGGCCTTGGCGAGCCGGCCGAGCAGCCGACGGCGGGTGGCCTCGAGGCCGGCGCCCCGCCCGAGCAGCACCAGCTCGCGGTCCAGGCCGAGGTCGGCGAGCGCGTCGTCCACCTCGACCAGGATGCCCAGCAGGTCCCGCTGGGAGGCTTTGGCGGCCTGCGCCTCCTCGGTCCGCAGGCGCTGCAACAACGAGGCCCGGTACAGTAGTTGGCTGAACGCCTGGTCGAGGTCGACGGCCAGGGCGCGTGGCGGTACGGCCAGCGGCCGGGGGCCCTCGGGGGCGGGTGCGCGAGTCATATCAGATACCTTCATGGATTTCGCCAGGGGATGAAAGGGACTGCCCTCGACGGGGGTACCCCCCGGTCGAAGACTGAGCGGTCCGTGATAGCCGATGTACCGTCGAGGCAGCGCAAATTGCCGGAAAGTGATCGATCACCACGCGCTCACAAACTCGGCTGCTACCGAGCGATCCGTGGCGACCACTCATGTAAAGCGGGCGTTCAAGTACCGCTTCTATCCGACCGATGCGCAGGCGGCCGAGCTGTCGCGCACGTTCGGGTGCGTTCGCAAGGTCTACAACATGGCACTGCAGGCCCGTACCGAGGCTTGGACGCTGCGCAGGGAGCGGGTCAACTACAACGCCACGTCGGCGATGCTGACGGCCTGGAAGAAGACTGAGGAACTTGCCTACCTCGGCGAGGTGTCGTCGGTCCCACTGCAACAGACGCTGCGGCATCTGCAGGGGGCGCTCGCCAACTTCTGGCAGAGGCGGGCGAAGTAACCAACGTTCAAGTCCCGGAAGAAGTCGCGGAATTCCGCCGAGTACACCAACTCGGCGTTCCGGCTGCGGAATGGCAAGCTCACGCTGGCGAAGATGGACCAGCCGCTGGCCATCGTGTGGTCGCGTCCGCTCCCGGAAGGAGCGCAGCCGTCCACGGTCACGGTGTCGCAGTGCTCGGTCTGCGGCACCTTCGCCCAGAAGATGCCGCTGAACGTCCGCGAGTGGACGTGTGCCTGCGGAACGACCCACGACCGGGACGTGAACGCGGCGAAGAACATCCTGGCCGCCGGACTGGCGGTTGCAGCCTGTGGAGACGGTGTAAGACCTCAACGGAGCACTCCGGGCGGGCGGTCGTCGGTGAAGCAGGAAGTCGTCCCACCGCCGCGCGCACGCGCAGAGGCTCAGTCGCGAGGCTGAGGGGAATCCCCGCCCTGAGGGTGGGAAGGAAGTCAATCCGGTACCTCGATCTGCGGCAGTACGGACAGGTCGGCCGCGTAGCGGGCGGGGACGGGCGGTTCGGGGTCGGCGCCGCCGGGGGCGGGGTCGGCGAAGTCGGCGGCCAGCTCGTGCCGGTGCAGCGCCAGCAGGGCGGCGGCGGGCGGCAGCGGCGGGCGCTCGATGACCAGCAGCGGTTCGGCGAGCGCGGGCGCCAGCAACTCGGCGGCCTGGTCCACCGGTTCCGGCGGCAGCGGCTGCTGGACGTCCAACTCCAGCCGCCGGTCCGGGTTCCGGAGCAGCGCGGCGGCGTCCTGGATCTGCTGGCGGGTGTAGCGGCCCGCCTTCATCGCCGGGCCGACGGCGAGGTTGATCTCGCGCACGCCGGCCGTGAGCGGGATGCCCAGGACCTCGTACGGCGACGGTTCGTGCAGTGGCATGGCGGGTGGTCCGTCCCCCCTCGCTGAACGCGGGTCGGTAACTCGGTTGCGGCACGGGTCAGTAGCGGCGAGCGGTCGGTAGCGGCGGGCGGTCAGTAGAGGCGGGCGATCTTCCGCTGGAGCGCCTTGAGGTCCTGGTCGCCCGGGGCGTACTCGACGGCCCGGGCGACCAGCCGCCGGGCCTCCTTGAACTGGCGGACGTTGGCCCAGTGCACCGCGTACGAGCCGTAGACGACGCCGAGTTCGCGGCGCAGGCGTGCGTTGTCCTCGGCGGAGCGGGACAGTTGCAGCGCCTCCTCCAGGAGGTTGATCGCCTCCTGGTAGCGCTTGCCCTCGTAGAGGTCCGCGGCTCGGCCGCGCCGGATGCTGACCATCAGGCGGCGGATGTCGGGGTCGTCGTAGTAGGTCGCGGCCTTGTCGAGCATCGCGGAGCGCTCGGCGTAGGGGCGGTCGTCCATGGTGTCGAGCATGTGGTTGGCCAGCAGGACGGCGGTCCGGCGCCGGGCCTCGTCGTCGGTGTCGCCGGTCCACTCCGGGTCGGCCGCCAGGGCGTTCGCCATGGCGGACACGGCCCGCCTGGGCCGGTCGTCCAGCGCGCAGATGCGGCAGAGCTGGCGCATCACGAAGGCGTAGCCGAGCCGGTGGTCCCGGTCGTCCGGGTCGAGGTCGACCAGTTCCTGCCAGAGCTCCGCGGCCTCCAGCAACTGGTCCTCGGTGGCGTCGGGCTGGCTGAGCTTGCTGGCCTGGTTGCCGAGCGCGGCCTGGAGGAAGTGCCGGGCGGTCGGGTCGCCGGGGGTGAGTTCGAGGCTCTTGCGCAGCAGACCGAGGGCGCGCGGGTAGTCCTTGGTCTCGTTGTTGATCTTGCGGGCCCACTGGGCGTAGGTGGCACCGAGGTCCCCGCGCACCTCGGGGTCGTCGGGAGCCAGCGCGAGCGCCTTCTCCAGCAGCCCGGCCGCGGCCTCCTGGTCGTCGTCGCGGCCCTTGAGCAGGGCGCGGGCGGCGCGCACCCCGGATTCGGCGGCGATCTTCGACACGTCCGCGGGCAGCGCGCCGCCGGGCACCGTACCGGCCCGGGCCAGGCAGTCCAGGGCCTCGCGCCACTCCTGGCTGCGGTGGTGCTGGCGGGCCTGGCCGACCAGGGTCTCCCGCAGCAGGGTCTGCCAGTCCTCACCGCGCTGCTGCTCGGGTATCGCGTCCAGGGCGCCGACGGCGGCGGCCTGACGGCCCTGGAGCAGCAGGTAGCGCTGCGGGCCCAGCTCGCCGAAGAGGCCGAGGGCCTGGCTCAGCGGGTGCCCGTCCGGGCTGCCCGGCCGCCGCCAGGCCTGGACGGCCCGGTCGAACCGCTCGCCCCAGACGGCGAGTTCGGGCTCGGCGCGGAGCAGCCCGTCGAGGGCCGGGCCGAGCGCCAGCCGGCGGGCCGGGCGGCCGGGCAGGGCGATCCGGACCTCCTCCCCGGCGAAGGCGGCGGCGCTGTGCGCCTCCATGCCGAGGCGGACGGTCCAGGCGGTCACCTCGTCGCCGCTGCGGCCGGCGGCCCGGTCCAGCGCGCGCAGGTCGTCCCGGAGGCGGTCGGTGAGCGCCTTGCGGGCGGCGGCGATCCGCTGCGGCTCGGGCGTACGGCCGGTGACCCGGGCGGACTCCGCCCACAGCTCGGGCTGGTGCAGGGCGGCGACCAGGCAGCCGAGCGTCCATGCCCAGAGCTGCTCGCCGGGCTCTGCTCCGGCGTCCCCGCCGGGCGCTGCTCCACCGTTCCCGTCCGGCCCGGTGGCGGCGGCGAGCCGGTAGCCGGCCAGGCCCACCGCGTGCAGCAGCCGGGGGTGGGCCGGGTCGCGCAGCAGCAGCGCGCGGTAGCCCTGCCAGGCCTCGCGGTGCCGGCCCATCACGGCGTGCTGGTGGGCCTCGTGCTCGCCGAGCAGCACCAGCGCGGCGGCGGCCTGCGGGTGCGCCGGGGCGAGCGCGAGGACCTGGCGCAGCTCGCCGGCGGCCCGCCCGGGCTCCCCGGCGTCCAGCGCGGCGCCGGCCCGGCGGAGCAGCACGGCGATCCGGGCGGGCCGGGCGTCCTCCGGCAGGTCGGCCAGGGCCTCGTCCAGTCGGCCGAGTTCGGCCCGCAGCAGGGCGAGGTCGAGCCGCACGGGAGCGGCCGCCGCGCTGTCGCCGAGCGCCCGCGCCCAGTCGGCCAGCACCGGTTCGGCCTGCTCGGGCAGCCCGGCCCGGCGGGCGCAGTCCAGCACGGCGCGCAGCGCGGGGCCGAGACAGCGGACGCAGCGGGCCGCGGCGGTGCCCTCCGGGCGGTGCAGGTGGGCGGCGCAGGCCTCCCGGCCGCAGCCCCCGCAGGCGGCGGTGGCGGGCCGGGCGCAGACCGCGCAGGCGGCCCCGTCCGGCAGCGCGCTCGGGGACGCGTCCTGCGGTGCGTTCGGCGCCACGTCCTGCGGCGCGGTCTGCGGCACGCCCGGCAACCCGTCGGCGGTGAGGAAGTGCCGGTACCAGTCCAGCGCGACGGCCCAGTTGCCGGCCCGCTCCGCGAGCAGGGCGCGCAGCCGGGCGAGCGCCGGGTCGCCGCCCGGGTCGGGGGCGAGCGGGGCGAGCAGGGCGACGGTCTGCACCGGACGGCCGGTCAGCAGGGCGGCGGCGGCCAGGTGGTAGCGGTCGCGCGGGCCGGCGGCGGGGTCGAGCAGGGTGGCGAGCGGTTCGGTGCTGCCCTCGGCCAGCGCGAGCGCGGCGCGCAGCCGGGCCTGCCGGTGGCCGACCGCGCCGGGCAGCGAGTCGGCGAGGGCGAGCGCGGCCAGCGCCTGCTCGCGCGACTCCGGGCGGTCGCGGCCGGTGACCAGCAGGTGGGCGGCCTCGCGCAGGGCGGCCTCGCGCAGCGCGGAGCGGTAGCCGGGGGCGGCCGGGTGGTCGGTGACGGCCTGCTGCCAGAGCCGCCGGGCCAGGGCCGGGTTGCCCGCCAGGGCGGCCCGGGCGAGGCGGTCCCGAGCGAGCGCCAGCCGATCGCCCAACTCCCCGTCCTGCAAGGGCTGCCAGCGGGCCAGGGCGGCAGCCGGCTGGCCGCTGCGGAAGAGCGCGAGACCGTGGTGGAAGGCGGCGATCCGGGCCCAGCGGGAGTCCGGTTCGGTGTCGGCCTCGGCGCCCAGCACCGGGTCCGCCTCCGCCGTCCGGCCGGCCGCGAGCAGGGCGGCGCCGAGCCGCACCCGGGCCGGGCGCCAGTCCGGGGCCAGGGCGAGCCCGGCCTGGTAGTCGGCCGCCGCCTCGGCCGGGCGGGCCGCCCGCTCGTGCACCAGGGCGAGGCCGAACCGGGCCGGGGCGAAGGAGGGTTGGACGGTCAGCGCGGCGTCGAACTGCTCCCGCGCCTGCTCGTCCGCGCCCAGCAGCAGCGCCAGCCGGCCGAGGGCGTAGCGGGGGCGCGGGTCGGCCGGGCTCTCGCTGACGGCGGCGGTCAGGTCGGCCCAGGCGGCCTCGGTCGCGCCGAGCCGCTGGCGGGCCAGGCCGCGGAACAGCAGGCCGTCGGTGCGCAGGGCCGGGCCGCGCCCCCACGGGGAGGGTTCGCCCGGGCCGCGCCGCAGCGCCTCGTCGAAGGCGGCCACCGCCGGTTCGTCCCGGTGCATGGTGAACAGCTGGGCGCCCCAACGGAACCAGAGTTCGCCGCTGCCGCCGGGCGCGGCCCCGGCCAGCAGCCGCTCGGCCTGCTCGGCCCGGTCGGTGCCGCGCAGCAGGGCAGCCCGGGCCAGCACCGGCCAGTCCCGGCCGGGCAGCGCGGCCAGCGCGCGGGCGGTGGCGTCCTCCCGCTGCGCGGGCGTGCCCTCGCGACAGAGCCACTGCAGCCGGTCCACGGCGCGGGCAGCCGTCTGCGCCTCCTCCCCGGGCTCGGCGCCGGCGGCGACGGCCTGGAGGAAGGCCAGCAGCGGCCCGAGGTCGCCGCCCGGGGCCTGGATCCACTCCTCGGCGAGGCTGCGCAGGCTCCACCGGGGCAACTGCCGCACCGGATCGGGGAGCAGCGGGAAGGCCTCCCGGTACAGCGCGAGGGTGGCCTCCCGGTCGCCGGTGGCGACGGTCGCCTCGGCCTGGCCGAGCAGGGCGAGGCCGCGCTGCGGCCGCAGCTCGCCGGGGCCGGCCGCCAGCCGCCCGGCCAGCCTGGCGTACCGGCGCCGGGCCGGCGCGGCCTTGCCGGCGGCGAGCAGTTCGGCCGCCCTGGCCAGGGCCTTCGCCGCCGCCTCGGCGTCCAGCGCCCGCCTCCGGCGGGCCAGGACGACGACGGCCGCACCGGCCAGTGCCACCACGATCAGCAGCACCGCGAGCTGCGCCATGCACCGTCCCCCTGCGCTCCGAATTGCCCCCGCCATGATCAACAAGCGCCGGGCGATCATGAGTTGACGTCGTGTCGTGATGTTGCTCGGCGCCCATCAGAATAGGTCCTCCGCCGGGCAGACGAACAGAAATGAGCACTATTCTGGGCGGCGCGAAAGAACCGGCCCAGGGCCGGTCACCACCAACAGGTGCCAGTCGGGGGTTGTGTGTCCGCGTCGCGTTGGGTGCCCGGGCTCCGGTTCGGGCCGGAGTTCGACCCCGAGCAGTACGAGCTCCTGGAGTTCCACCACCGGGGTGGCGAGGCCGAGGTGTGGCGGGCGGTGCGCACCGGGCACAGCGGGCTCAAGGAGCTCGTCGCCGCCAAGATCATGCTGGAGCGCGACCCCTCCGAGGTGCGGCGCTGGCTCGGCCGCTGGGACGACGTCTCGCACAACGCCCACCGCCTCGGCGTCACCGACCTGGTGGTGCCCAGCTTCCTGCTCGGCCCCTCCCCGCACCGGCCCGGCACGGTGCCCACCGGCGCGCTGCTCGGCTACCAGATCTCCCCCTGGGTCGAAGGCGTGCCGCTGCACACCTGGGCCCGCAGCCAGCGCGGCGGCCCGGCGGCGGTGGCCGAGGTGCTGGCCCGGCTCTGCCGGATCGTCGACGAACTGCACCGCAAACGCTGGGTGCACCGGGACATCTCGCCCGCCAATGTGCTGGTCGACGCCCAGAACCAGGTCAAGTTGATCGACCTGACCTTCCTCGCCCCGCTCGACCACACCCTGACCGTCGCCGTGTTCACCCCCGGACACGTCCCGCCGGAGGCCGAACAGGTCGGCGGCTTCCCCACCACCGCCAAGGACCTGTTCGCGGTCGGCACCCTCGCCCGCACCCTGCTGCTGCCCGACCACGGCCGGCTCGACCACCGGCTGGCCGCCGAACAGGCCCGCGCCGAACTGCTGGCCGCCGGGTACGGGGAGGAACTGACCCGCTGGGCCTGCGAACCGCTCGCCCGCGAGCCCGACCGGCGCCCCGCCCCGCTCGGCCCCTGGGTCGCCCGCGGCCGCGAACTCCTGCGCGCCCACCGGCCGGTGGCCCGCACCGCCGGCCTGGCCGTGCTGCCCGACCGGGCCGGCCGCCCGCTGCTGGTCGCGGCCGGCGCCGACGGCACCGCGCTGGCCGGCCCCGGCCGCGCCGGACACCGCCCACCCGCCGGCCAGGGTCCAGGCGCGGTACGGGAGTTGACCGCCGGCCTGGCCGGGCGCCAGGGCGAGCTGGTGCTCTGCGCCGAGGACCGCGGCGGCACGCTCTGGGTCGGCACGGCGGCCGGCTGGTGGGAGGCGGCGCGCGGCGTCTCCGGACTGGCCGGCGCGGTCAACTCGGCCGGGGAGATGACCGTCTGGACGGCCGCCGGCGGCGCGCTGCGCACCTACCGCTGGGCGCCCGGCCTCACCCTCACCGGCCAGGAACTGCCGGGCTGCCCGGCCGACCGGGTGCTCGCCGCCGTCGAGGAACGGGCCGGCAGCTGGCTCGTCCTGGTCGAGCACCGGGACCGGGTGCTGAGCTGGCGGCCCGGCTCCGGCGAACCGCCCGTCCCACTCGGTGCGTCAGGCCGGTCCGGCGCGTCGGGTTCGGCCGGTGCGGCCGGCCCGGCCGGCGCGCTGCGTGCCGGGGCGCTGGCCCGCACCTCCGCGGGGCCGCAGGCCGCGACCCTACACCAGGACGGCACCGTCCAACTGCACACCCTGGGCGCCACCGGGCCGGCCGCCGAGATCGGCGACGGCGAGCCGGTCCTCGGCGTGGCGATGGCCGGCCACCGCGGCGGTCCGACCATCGCCCTGGCCGGCGCGGGCGGCGTCCGCCTGCGACTCCCACCCGGCGGCACCTCCCGCCGCCCCCGCTGGTGGCGCCCCACCCTGCGCCCGGCCACCAGGGTCGCCCTGACCGTCGGTGACGACTGGCGCCTCTGCCTGGCAGCCGTGGTCGAGGGCGAACTGCAGTGCTGGCAGGAGGACGCCGCCTACCGTTGGCAGGCTGTGGAACTGCCCGACCAGGGCTGACGCCGCGGCGCCGGCCGGCCGCTGGACAAAAGGGCAACGTCACAACTCCCGGCCGGGCCCGCACGCCACCCGACCGACCCCGGCCAGGCCCGAGCCGCGCGCCTCAACGCCGGGGCCCCGGAACCTGGTTCGGTTCCGGCGCCCCGGCGTTGCTCGGCCGCTCGGGACCGGTGCGGCCGCACCGGCCGCTCAGCGGAAGCGACGCAGCCGGAGGCTGTTGCCCACCACGAAGACCGACGAGAAGGCCATCGCCGCCCCCGCGATCATCGGGTTGAGCATGCCGGCCGCCGCCAGCGGCAGGGCGGCGACGTTGTAGCCGAAGGCCCAGAACAGGTTGCTCTTGATGGTGGCCAGGGTCTTACGGGACAGCCGGATCGCGTCCGCCGCCGCCAGCAGGTCGCCGCGGACCAGGGTGAGGTCGCCGGCCTCGATCGCGGCGTCGGTGCCGGTGCCCATGGCCAGGCCCAGGTCGGCCTGGGCGAGTGCGGCCGCGTCGTTGACGCCGTCGCCGACCATCGCCACGACCTTGCCCTCGGCCTGGAGCCGCTGGACGGTCGCGACCTTGTCCTGCGGCAGCACCTCGGCGATCACGTGCTCCGCCGCGATGCCGACCTCGGCCGCGACCGCCTCGGCGACGGCCCGGTTGTCGCCGGTCAGCAGCACCGGCGTCAGACCCAGGCCGCGCAGCCGGGCGATCGCCTCGGCGCTGGTCGGCTTGACCGCGTCGGCGACCTCCAGGACGGCCCGTGCCTCGCCGTCCCAGCCGACCGCGATCGCGGTCCGCCCGCCGGCCTCCGCGGCACGCTTGGCCTCGGCCAGCGGCTCCGGCAGGTACTGCGACCACTCGTTGAGCAGGGCCTCCCGGCCGGCGACGACCGCGTGGCCGTCCACCACGCCCTGGACGCCCAGGCCGGGCACGTTCTCGAAGCCCTCGACGGCGGGCAGTTCGCCGGCCTTGGCGGCGGCGGTGGCGATCGCCCGGGCGATCGGGTGCTCGGAGGCGTGTTCGAGGGCGCCGGCCAGTCGCAGCGCCTCGGCCTCGGTGACGCCTTCGATGGTGTGCACGGCGAGCAGGGTCATCTGGCCGGTGGTGACGGTGCCGGTCTTGTCCAGCACGATGGTGTCGACCTTGCGGGTGGACTCCAGCACCTCCGGACCCTTGATCAGCACGCCGAGCTGGGCACCGCGGCCGGTGCCGACCAGCAGCGCGGTCGGGGTGGCCAGGCCGAGGGCGCACGGGCAGGCGATGATCAGCACGGCCACGGCGGCCGTGAAGGCGGCGGTCCAGCCCTCACCGGTGCCCAGCCAGTAGCCGAGGGTGGCGACCGCGAGGGTGATCACGACCGGGACGAAGACGGCGGAGATCCGGTCGGCGAGGCGCTGGGCGGCGGCCTTGCCGTTCTGGGCGTCCTCGACGAGCTTGGCCATCCGGGCGAGCTGGGTGTCGGCGCCGACCCGGGTGGCCTCGACCACCAGCCGGCCGCCGGCGTTGACGGTGGCACCGGTGACGGCGTCGCCGACGCCGACCTCGACCGGCACGGACTCGCCGGTCAGCATCGAGGCGTCCACCGCCGAGGCGCCCTCGACGACCACGCCGTCGGTGGCGATCTTCTCGCCGGGGCGCACCACGAACCGGTCGCCGACGGCGAGTTGACCGATCGGGAGCAGCACCTCGACTCCCGCCCGTCGCCCACCACCGCCCTTGCCCGAGGGCGCTCCGCG
Source organism: Kitasatospora sp. NPDC097643 (assembly GCF_040302625.1). Lineage (NCBI taxonomy): Bacteria > Bacillati > Actinomycetota > Actinomycetes > Kitasatosporales > Streptomycetaceae > Kitasatospora > Kitasatospora sp. NPDC097643. The sequence goes on from NZ_JBEOSA010000014.1 coordinate 95,893, forward strand.
CCCGCCCCCCTCGTTGCGCAGCACGGTGACGTCCTTGGCGCCGAGTTCCAGCAGCGCCTTGAGGGCGGCTCCGGCGGTGCGCTTGGAGCGGGCCTCGAAGTAGCGGCCGGCCAGGATGAAGGCGGTGACGCCGGCCGCCGCCTCCAGGTAGATGTTGCCCGCGCCGTCGCTGCGGCCGATGGTCAGTTCGAAGCCGTGCCGCATGCCCGGCATGCCGGCCGTGCCGAGGAACAGCGCCCAGAGCGACCAGAGGAACGCGGCGCCGGTGCCGAGCGAGACCAGGGTGTCCATGGTGGCGGCGCCGTGCCGGGCGTTGGTCCAGGCCGCCTTGTGGAAGGGCCAGGCCGCGTAGGTGACGACCGGCGCGGCCAGGGTCAGCGAGAGCCACTGCCAGTTGTCGAACTGGAGGGCCGGCACCATCGCCATCGCGATCACCGGCACGGCCAGGGCCACCGCCGTGAACAGCCGCTGCCGCAGCGGGGCGAGTTCGTCGGCCGGTGCCTCGGCCGGCCCGGCCGGGCCCTCGGCGGCCGGGGGCTTGGGCAGCGCGGCGGTGTAGCCGGTGGCCTCGACGGTGGCGATCAGGTCGGCGACCTCGATGCTGCCCTCGATGGAGACCTTCGCCTTCTCGGTGGCGTAGTTGACGCTCGCCGAGACCCCGTCCATCCGGTTGAGCTTCTTCTCGATCCGGGCCGCGCACGAGGCGCACGTCATTCCGCCGATGGAGAGTTCCACCTCCGTGGAGGCGGGTGCCTGCGTCGTCATCGTTGCTCCTCGCGACAGTGGAGCCGATACCCGGCAGGGGTATCGGTGGGGCCGAGCTCCTTTGTACCCCCTGGGGGTATCGATGGCAAGGGCTGACCGATACCCCCCGCCGGTATTTTTCCCGAGCCGCTCCACGCTTGACTCCATACCCCCACGGGGTATTCACTCAGGGGCATCGAACCGGCGCCGACGCCGTCCCACCGGAATCCCGAGGAGGCCCGCATGACCGGCTACCACCACGAGAAGGACCAGCTCCTGCGCCGACTGCGCCGCGTCGAGGGCCAGGTCCGCGGCCTCCAGCGCATGGTCGAGAGCGACACCTACTGCATCGACACGCTGACCCAGGTCTCGGCCACCACCAAGGCCCTCCAGTCGGTCGCCCTGCACCTGCTCGACGCCCACCTCGCCCACTGCGTCCACGACGCCATCGCCGCCGGCGGCACCGAGGCCGACCTCAAGATCGCGGAGGCCTCCCAGGCCATCGCCCGGCTCATGCGCGTCTGACCGGCCCCGCCGATCGCCCCCCGCCCGCACTCCCGAGGAGCCCCCGTGAACACCGCCCTGAAGATCGCCACCTTCTCCGCCGGCCTCACCGCCGCCTTCGGCCTCGCCCTCGGCGTCGGCCACATCACCGGCAGCGGCCCCGCCCCCGCGACCGCCACCACCCAGCACGCCGGCCACGGCACCCCAGGCACCACCGCCAGCAGCACAACCACCGGACAGCTACCCGCCGACCACCTGCCCGGTGGCCTCCAGGTCTCCGAACGCGGCTACACCCTCAGCCTGGTGGACCCCTTCGTCACCGCCGGCGCCCCCACCGACCTGCGCTTCCGCATCCTCGGCGCCGACGGCCGGCCGGTCACCGCCTACCAGCCGCAGCACGAGAAGGAGTTGCACCTGATCGTCGCCCCGCGCGACCTCTCCACCTTCCAGCACCTGCACCCCGTCCGCGCCGCCGACGGCACCTGGAGCGCCCGGGCCGCCCTGCCCGCCGCGGGCGAGTACCGGGTCTTCGCCGACTTCACCCCGGCCGGCGCCGCCGAGGGCCTCACCCTCGGCGCCGACCTGCACGCCGCGGGCGAGCTGCGCCCCGCACCGCTGCCGCAGACCGGACGGACCGTCACCGTCGACGGATACACCGTCACCCTCGGCGGTGACCTGACCCCCGGCCGCAGCGGCCGCCTCACCCTGAACGTCAGCCGGGACGGCAAGCCCGTCACCGACCTCCAGCCCTACCTCGGCGCCTACGGCCACCTCGTCGCGCTCCGGGCCGGCGACCTCGCCTACCTGCACGTCCACCCGGACACCGGCACCCCCGGCCCGGAGATCGGTTTCACCACCACCGCGCCGAGCACGGGCAGTTACCGGCTCTTCCTGGACTTCCAGCACCAGGACGCCGTCCACACCGCCGCGTTCACCGTCACCACAGATGGTGGCGGCACCACCAACGGTGGCGGCACCACCGACAGTGGCGGCACCACCGAGGAGAGCGGCCCCCATCAGCACTGACGCCCTGCCCCCGGAAACGACAAAGGCGAGGGGGAAATGCTCCCTCTCCTCGCCACTCTCAAGATATAGCGCACCCGGGGGCTTGCGGCAAGGCCCCGGTCGTGCCGCAGAATCGCTGATCGATACCGGATCCTGCGGAAATGGGAGATTCGCGAGTTGCGTGCGGATATGTCGCCCTTGACCACCACTGCCTTCGACCTTCCCGACCGCCTCGCCGCCAAGGCCGACCCGACCCTGATCGCCGCCGACGAGCGGCACTTCGCCGCCGTCGCGGAGAGCCTGGAGCAGACCGCCGCCGAGCTGTCCGAGCGGCTCGACGCCGCCCTCCGCTCCCCCGGCGGCGCCGGCCAGGCCGCGATGGAGCGGGACGCCGAGGTCCACCGGCTGACCGGCCGGCTGCGCGCGCTGCGCCGCTTCGGGCTGGACCTCTGCCTCGGCCACGTCGTCGCCGCGGACGGCTCCGAGCCGCTGTACATCGGGCGGCTCGGCCTCACCGACCGTACGGGCCGCCAACTGCTCGTCGACTGGCGTTCCCCGGCCGCCGAGCCGTTCTTCGCGGCGACCCACGGCAACCCGATGGGCCTGGTGAGCCGCCGCCGGTACCGCTGGACGCGCGGGCGGATCAGCGACTACTGGGACGAGGTGTTCACCGCCGACGGGCTGGAGGGGCGCGCCGCGCTGGACGACCAGTCCGCCTTCATCGCCAGCCTGGGCGGCAGCCGCTCGCCCCGGATGCGGGACGTGCTGGCCACCATCCAGGCCGACCAGGACGCCGTCATCCGCGCCGGATCGCGCGGCACCCTGGTCGTCGACGGCGGTCCGGGCACCGGCAAGACCGTGGTCGCCCTGCACCGCTCCGCCTACCTGCTGCACGCCGACCCCCGGCTCGGCCACCGCCGCGGCGGCGTGCTGTTCGTCGGCCCGCACCAGCCCTACCTGGCCTACGTCGCCGACGTGCTGCCCAGCCTCGGCGAGGAGGGCGTGCAGACCTGCACCGTCCGGGACCTGGTCGCCGAGGGCGCGGCGGCGGCCGTCGAGGCCGACCCGGAGACGGCCCGGCTGAAGTCCTCGGCCGCGATGGTGCGGGCGATCGAGAAGGCCGTCCGCTTCTACGAGGAGCCGCCCACCGAGGGGATGACCGTCTCGACCGACTGGTCCGACCTGTGGCTGAGCGCCGAGGAGTGGGCCGAGGCCTTCGACGCGCCGGACCCGGGCACCCCGCACAACGAGGCGCGCGAGCAGATCTGGGACGAGCTGGTCGCCATCCTGCTGGCCAAGCACGAGGAGGACGGCGAGGAGGACGTCCCGGCCGAGCTGTTCCGCCGGTCGCTGATGCGCGACCGGGAGCTGGTCACCGTCCTCAACCGCGCGTGGCCGCTGCTGGAGGCGGCCGACGTCGTCGGCGACCTCTGGTCCGTCCCCGCCTACCTGCGGATGTGCGCGCCCTGGCTCGGCCCGGAGGAGGTCCGCAGGCTCCAGCGCAAGGACGCCCCGCAGGCCTGGACGGTGTCCGACCTGCCGCTGCTGGACGCGGCCCGGCAGCGGCTCGGCGACCCGGAGGCGGCCGTGCGCAAGCAGCGGCACGAGGCCGCCGTCGCCGCCGAGCGCGAGCGCCTGGCCGGTGTCATCGACGACATCCTCCAGGCCGACGACGACGGCGAGGGCGCGGTCACCATGCTGCGCGGCCGGGACCTCCAGGACAGCCTGATCGACCACACCGCGCTGCCCGCCGCCGACCCGGACCGGCTGGCCGGCCCGTTCGCGCACATCGTGGTGGACGAGGCACAGGAACTGACCGACGCCGAGTGGCAGATGCTGCTGCTGCGCTGCCCGTCCCGGAGCTTCACCATCGTCGGGGACCGCGCCCAGGCCCGGCACGGGTTCACCGAGTCGTGGGCGGAACGGCTCGAACGGGTCGGGCTCGACCGGATCACCGTGGCCTCGCTGAGCGTCAACTACCGCACCCCGGAGGAGGTCATGGCGGAGGCCGAGCCGGTCGTCCGGGCCGCGCTGCCGGACGCCAACGTGCCGACCTCGGTGCGCCGCAGCGGCGTCCCGGTGGTCCACGGGTCCGCCGCCGAGCTGGACGCGGTCCTGTCCGGCTGGCTCGACGCGAACGCCGAGGGGGTCGCCTGCGTGATCGGGGATCCGGCCTTCCCGGAGTCGGCGCGCGTCCGCTCGCTGACCCCGGAGCTGTCGAAGGGCCTGGAGTTCGACCTGGTCGTCCTCGTCGACCCGGAGTCCTTCGGTGACGGCGTCGCGGGCGCGGTCGACCGCTACGTGGCGATGACCCGGGCGACCCGGCAGCTCGTCGTCCTCACCAGCCGCTGACGGCCGCCCGGCCTCAGTGGTGGTGGTGCGCTTCGCCCTGCCCGGCGGCCGGCGGTGCGGCAGGTGGTCCGGCAGGCGGTGCGGCCGGGGGTGCGCCGCCCATCATGCGGAGCATCGCCGCGCCGCCGGTCCGGAAGAAGCGGACGACCAGGGCGGCCCCGAGCAGCAGGAAGACGATGTTGAGCCAGGTGGTGTAGTTCCACTCGACGCCCTCCATCGGGATCTCCGCGTCGTGCTGGTCGGGGATCAGCCCGAGGGCGCCGAAGACCAGCTCGACCGCGTACCCGGCCACCACCATCGCGACGTAGAAGGTCGCCAGCAGGAACAGCGCCGTCCGGCGCCCGTAGTACTTCCGGTAGATGTTCAGGATCGGCAGGATCAGCAGGTCGGCGAAGATGAAGGAGACGACCCCGCCGAAGCTGATCCCGCCCTTCCACAGCACCACCGCGAGCGGCACGTTGCCGATCGAGCAGACGAAGGAGGCGATCGCCACCAGCGGGCCGACCAGCGGACCCCAGAGCTTGGCCGCGAGCGGGTGCTCGACGAAGAAGAAGGCCTGCCAGAACTCGTCCGGCACCCAGGCGGCGATCGCGCCGGCGATCAGCAGACCGAGCACCAGGTCCCGGAGGATGGCCGCCCACTCCATCACGAAGACGTGCGACACGGCGGTGGCGCCCCGGCCGGACAGCAGCCGCCGGGCGAAGGAGCCCTCCCCCGTCACCGACATGTCCATCGCCGCGTGGCCCTCCATCGAACCGGCCCGCCCGTGCCCGGCCTGCTCGCGGGCCTCGGCCAGCAGCCCCGGGCGCAGGAACAGCCGGAACAGCAGCGCGAGGACCACGATCATCACCGGTCCGCCGAAGAACTCCGCCGCGGTGAACTGCCAGCCCAGCAACAGGGCCAGGATCACGCCGAGTTCGACGACCAGGTTGGTGGAGGCGATCTCGAAGGCCATCGCGGCGGTGAAGTCCGCGCCCTTGCGGAACAGCGAGCGGGCCAGCGCCACGGCCGCGTAGGAGCAGGAGGAGGAGGCCGCACCGAGCCCGGCGGCGACCGCGAGGGTGCGCGGGCGGTCGTCGCCGAGCAGCCGGACCACGGTCGCCTTGTGGACGACGGCCTGCACCACGGCGGACAGCAGGAACCCGAGGATCAGTGCCCAGGTGATCTCCCAGGTCATCGCCCCGGTGATGGACAGCGCGTGCAGGATCGCGTGCAAGGTGGTCCGCCTTCCGGGTGCTTCCGGGGTGCCGTGGGGGCCGTGGGTACGCCGGGCGCGGGTCTCCGGCGGCTCCCGCACCTTCCCGGGCCGGAACGGTATACCCATGCAGGGTATTCGGACGCCGTGCCGCGCCGGGCTTCCGTCAGACGCGCCCCCCGATCAGCTGCCGGTCCGTCCGGTCCAGCCCGAGGTTGCGGTGGATCTCCAGGGCGGCCGTGGAGCGGTTCAAGGTGATGAAGTGCAGGCCGGGCACGCCCTCGCGGAGCAGGCGTTCGGCCATCCGGGTGGCGTGGTCGACGCCGATCCGGTGCGCCGCCGCCCGGTCGGTGCGGGCCGCCTCCAGCCGGGCGGCGAGCGGCGCGGGGAAGCTCGCGCCGCTGAGCTCGGCGAAGCGGGCGATCTGCCGGACGTCGGTGGCGGGCATGATCTCCGGGATCACCGGGGTGTCGCAGCCCGCGGCGGCCAGCCGGTCACGCAGCCGCAGGTAGTGCTCGACCTCGAAGAACATCTGGGTGACGGCGTAGTCGGCGCCCGCCCGGCACTTGGCGACAAAGTGCCGGATGTCCTCCGCCCAGTCCGCCGAGCGCGGGTGGCGCTCCGGGAAGGCGGCCACGCCGACCGTGAACGCCCCGCACTCCTTGACCAGGCGGACCAGTTCGACGGCGTGCCGCAGGCCCTGCGGGTGCGGCTGCCAGACCCCGTTCGGATCGCCCGGCGGGTCGCCGCGCAGCGCGAGCACGTCGCGGATACCGACGTCGGCGTAGCGCCGCAGCACGGCCTGGAGCTCGGCCGTCGAGTGGCCGACGGCGGTGAGGTGGGCCACCGGGCGCAGGGTGGTCTCGGCGGCGATCCGCTCAGTGGTCCCGATGGTCCGGTCGCGCGAGGAGCCGCCGGCGCCGTAGGTGACGGAGACGAAGGTCGGCGCGACCGCCTCCACCCGCCGGATCGCGGCCCACAGGGCGCGTTCGCCGGCCTCGTCCTTGGCGGGGAAGAACTCGAAGGAGTACGTCCGTTCGCCGGCCGCCAGGATCTCGCGCAGTCCGCGCGGCCCGGGTCGGGTGGTGTCGTCCATGGGTGTCACCTCGGGGAGTGGGGCCAGTGGTGCCGGGGGGGCGGGTCCGCGCCGATTGCGGGTCGCCGCTCCACCCTGCCCGGAGACCCGCAAGGGCAGCGTCACAAGGGCGGCCAGACGGGCGATCGAGGATCCCTGGAGACGGTCCCCGCACTACCGCTAGATACCCTAGGGGGGTATGGTATGTTCAGACGTAGAGACGCCGGCCGGACGGTTGGCCGACGCCGGGCACTGACGACAGGAGCACACCCATGACCGAGATCACCGTCACCGTCGAGTCGCCCTCCGCCGAGGCCGCCTCCTCCTGCTGCGGCTCGTGCGGCACCGGCGCGGCCCCCGCCGCCGTGTCCGCCGGAAGCGCGGTCTTCCAGGTGCAGGGCATGACCTGCGGCCACTGCGTCACCTCGGTGACCGCCGAGCTGAAGAAGCTCGACGGCGTCACCGACGTCGCCGTGGACCTCGCCACCGGCCGGGTCACCGTCGACAGCACCGCCCCGCTCACCGACTCCGCCGTCGCCGCCGCCATCGACGAGGCCGGCTACGAGCTGGTCGGCCGCCTCACCGCCTGACCGCCACCCGCCCATCAGGGCACCCGCACGTCGGCCCGGACGACCCGCAGTCCGTCCGGGCCGACTTTCCTCATTCCGGGCCGATACCCCCCAGAGGTGTCCCCGGCCGCGGCGCCGCCCCGCGCCGCCCCGCGCCGTCAGACCCGTTCGAGCGGCCGGTGCGGACCCTCCGGCAGTTCCACCGCGATCGGGTCCCCGGGCCGGACCACACCGCCCGCCCGCACCACGCTCATGATCCCGGCCCGGCGCACCACGTTCCCCCGCGCGTCGCGGCCGACGACCCGCTTCAGCAACCCCTCCTGGTAACCGTCGATCTGCAGACAGGGGTTGCGCAGCCCGGTCACCTCCAGCTCCGCCTCCGCACCGATCCGCAGCACCGCGCCCACCGGCAGCCCGAGCAGGTCCACGCCCCGGGTGGTGATGTTCTCGCCGAGCGCCCCCGGCTCCACCGCGAACCCCGCCTCGCCGAGCTCGGTGAACAGCTCCTGGTGCATCAGGTGCACCTGCCGCAGGTTCGGCTGCGTCGGGTCCTGCGCGACCCGCGACCGGTGTTTCACCGTCACCCCCGCGTGCACGTCACCCTCCACTCCGAGACCCGCGAGCAGCGTGATGCTCGCGCGGTTCGGCTTGGTGAACGAGTACTCGCCATTGCTGCTGACCGCCACCACGGTGCCGCTCATCCCCGGACCCCTTTCCACGCACCGACCTCCGATCGTGCCGGGCACGAGCCTAGTCATCGGGTACGCGCCCGGTCAGTCGACGGACGGCGCCCCGAGCAGCGGGAGGACGACCTCGTCGAGGATCTCGTCGACGACGTGGTCGGGCGGGACGGCTCCGCCGGTCAGGAAGGCGTCGCGCAGCAGGTCCAGCGGGAGGGTCACGACGCGCGGGGTGAGCCGCCGCGGGTTGATCTCGCCGCGGTCGGCGGCGCGGCGCATCAGCGTGGACAGGGTGCTGACCGGCCCCTCCGCGGTCAGCCCGCCGCGGAAGCGGGTGCGCAGGTCGGGGTCGCGCAGCAGGTCGAGCAGGAAGCCGTGCACGGCGTCCGTCGGCAGGTCGTCGAAGCGGTGCAGCAGGTCGCGCAGGAACGCCGCCAGGTCGGAGCGCAACTCGCCGGTGTCGGGCGGGGCCTGGTAGTCGGGGGCGTTGCGGCCGAGGGCGGCGATGACCAGCGCGGCGCGGTTGGGCCAGCGGCGGTAGAGCACCGGCTTGCTGGTCTGCGCGCGGGCGGCGACGCCGTCCATGGTGAGGCGGTCGTAGCCGTGGTCGGCGAGTTCGGCCCAGACGGCGTCGAGGATCGCCCGTTCCAACTCGTCGCCGCGCCGGCGGGAGGCCTTGCCGCCACCCGGCGCCGCTGCCCCGCGCGCACCACCCGGCGCCGCCGCTGCCCCGCCCGTCGCGCTGTCGCCCACCGTGTCGCGCACCCGACCTCATAGATACGTTGCGTTTCTTATCGGGGCCAATCTACAGTCGGAAGCAAGAAACGCGCCGTATCTTATTGGCAGGGGGAATCCGCCATGCACGCATACCGATCGCCCTCCCGATCGGCCGACGTCCTCGTCGTCGGCGCCGGCCCGGTGGGCCTCGCGCTCGCCCTCGGGCTGGCCCGCGCGGGTGTCGACTGCCGGATCGTCGAGCGCGAGCCGGAGTTCCGCGACCGCGGCGTCCGGGGCAAGGGCGTCAACGCCCGGACGCTGGAGGTGTTCGACGACCTCGGCGTCGTCGACGCGGTCCTCGCCCGGGGCGAGCTCAACCTCAAGGTCCGTACCTACCAGGGCAGTCGGCTCGTCCAGGAGGTCGACCCCGGGCCCACCAACCTCCCCACCCCCGACCGCCCGTACGCGGGCACGCTGCTGCTGGCCCAGCACCACACCGAGGCCGTCCTGCGCGAGGCCCTGGCCTCGTACGGAGTCGCGGTCGAGCCGGACACCGAACTGGTCGAGTACGGCCAGGACGTGGAGGGCGTCCTCGCCACCGTCCGGCAGGGGCAGCGGACGGAACGGTTCTCCGCCCGCTACCTGGTCGGCTGCGACGGCGGCCGCAGCACGGTCCGCCGGCTGGCCGGGATCCCGTTCCTCGGCGAGACCTGGGAGGAGGAACGGTTCCTCATGGCGTCGATGCACCTCGACGGCCTGCCCACCGACTCCCTGCACATCTGGAACCACCCCGAACTCGGCGTCGGCGCCCTCGCCCTCGTCCCGCTCCGCCAGGACGGCACCTGGGCCGTCCACGCCTCCGTGACCCCCGACGAGCACGGCGAACTGCCCGCGCCCGACCTGGACACCTTCCGCCGGCTGTTCACCGAACGGGCCGGCCTGCCCGACGTCAAGCTGCACGAGCCGACCTGGTCCAGCGTCTGGCGGCCGACCGTCCGGATGGTCGAGCGCTACCGGGACGGCCGGGTCCTGCTCGCCGGCGACGCCGCACACTGCCACTCCGCGGCGGGCGGCCAGGGAATGAACACCGGCATCCAGGACGCGCACAACCTGGCCTGGAAGCTGGCGGCCGTCCTCGGCGGCGCGCCCGACCCCCTCCTCGACAGCTACCAGGCCGAGCGGCTGCCGGTCGCCCGCGCCGTCCTGGCCGCCACCTCCGCCCAGCACCGAGCCCTGTTCAGCGGTGGCGGCGCACAGGCCCTGGCCGAGCAGTTCGTCGACCCGGCCAACGCCGCCGGCGCCGACTTCACCGGACTGTCCGTCGGCTACCGGGGCGGACCGCTCGGCCGCGACCTCGACGGGACCACCGGCATCCGCGCCGGGGACCGCGCCCCGGACGCCCCCTGCGCCACCGCCGACGGCGGGCCCGCCCGGCTCTTCGACCTCTTCCGGGGGCCGCACTTCACCCTGCTGACCTTCGGCACGCCGTCGGCCGCGGGCGCGGGCGCGGCGTCTGCCGCACCGGTCACCGCACCGGGGCTGCGCCGGGTCGCCGTCCTCGATCCGGACGGGCACGCCCGTCGTGCGTACGGGCTGAGCGGCGAGGCCGCCGTCCTGGTCCGGCCGGACGGCTACGTCTCGCTGACCGCAGGCGCCCCCTCGCTCACCGAGGGCGCCCTCGACCCGGGGGTGCTCACCGCCCACCTCCGCGCCTTCGGCCCGGTCCTGGGCGGCTGACCGACTCTCGGCCCGACGCCTGACGCCTGCCGTGACGTAACGCCTAACGCGACGCCGCCACCTGCATCGCCGCCGCCTTCTCGTCCGCGTCCGCGAGCAGGAAGTAGACCGGCGAGAGCCCGAGTTCGATCGCCATCAGCACCAGCTGGAACCCGTGCGGCCGCCCGTCCACCACGATCGACAGGACCCGGCCGAGGCCGCCCAGCAGGAACACCGCCGTCAGCCACCGCACCACCCGGGCGGGCACCGGCGCCTGCCGGGCGGCCCACACCCAGGCCGCCCCGTACCCGGCGAAGATCGCCCCCATGAACCGGCCGAAGCTGCCGACCGTCGCGCCCGCGTCCTCCGCGCCCGGGGTCGCGGCGTTGCCGCCCAGGACGTGGTAGAGCCCGATCGCCACGCACGCGACCCCCATGATCCACGCGAGCACCCGCAGAGCCCTGGCCATGACGCACCCACCCCGTTTCCGGTCTCCCGGTTTCCCGGGCCTCTAGTTGACACGTGTCTACTACGCTAGCGCCGCCTGGTAGACACGTGTCAAGTAGCCTGTCCGGCATGTCTCCCCTCCCTTCCGGCGAGCGACGTCGGCGCCTCTCCCCCGCCGACCGCCGCGCGCAGCTCCTCGCCGTCGGCGCGAGCCTGTTCGCCGCCCGCCCGTACGAGGAGGTGCTGATGGAGGAGGTCGCCGAGAAGGCCGGCGTCTCCCGCGCCCTGCTCTACCGTCACTTCGCCAGCAAGCACGAGCTGTTCGCCGCCGTCTACCAGCAGGCCGCCGACGAACTGCTGGTGAAGTCCCGCATCGACCCGGCCGACACGCTCGTCGAACAGCTCGTCGAGGGCATGGACGCCCACCTCGACTACTTCATCGCCAACCGCGCCGCCGTCCTCGCCGCCAACCGCGTCCTGGCCGGCGACCCGGTGATCCAGACGATCATCGACAACGAGCTCGACACCCTCCGCGCCCGCCTGCTGGCCGGACTCCCGCTCGCCGGAGTCCCATTGGCCGACGAACGCGCCCGGCAGGCCGCCTCGCAGATCCTGCGGAGCTGGCTGGTGTTCGTCCGGGTGCTGGTCGTCGACTGGCTCACCGAGGAGACCTGCACCCGCACCGAACTGCGCGACGCCTGCATCGGCGCCGCCCTCGGCGCCCTCCGGCCGCTGCTGCCCGCCGACCCGGCGCCCGAGTGGCCGCGCTGAACGCGCCGGACGGGAGCGGGTCGCTACGATCGGGTTTCCACGGGGTCTCACACCCCAAGTCCCGCTGAAAATACGACAGTTGGATGGTCGCTTCGGTCGCCTCGACTGGTAGTCGCCTCGACTGTCGGTCAGCCCGACCCCGAAGGCCCCCATGCCCTCCACCGCTCCGCCCCCGTCCCCCGCGCTCCCCCCGCTGCACCGGCTCCCCTTCACCCCCGCGGGCCCGCCCCACCCGACCACGCTCCCCGACGGCACCCCCGCCTGGCTGGTGACCCGTTACCACGACGTCCGACAGGTCCTCACCGACCCCGGCTTCACCCGGGACGGGCTGCACGACATCGGCACCCCCGGCGGTGGCGCCGAGGTCTCCAGCAACCCGGCGTCCATGTTCAACCACGACGGGCCCGCCCACCGCCGGCTCCGCGGCACCGTCCAACGCGCCTTCACCGCACGCGCGATCGCCACCTGGCACCCCTGGGTCGCCGAGATCGTCCAACAGGCCGTCGACCGCCTCGTCGCCACCGGCCCGCCCGCCGACCTCGTCGACGCCTTCACCCGGCCGGTCCCCTTCGCGGTCACCAGCCGACTGATGGGCCTGGACGGGCCGGACCGCCTCGACGAGGAACGCCTCCGCCGCTGGACCCACGCCCTGCTCGCCGAGGGCGGGCCGGACGACGACACCGAACCCGACCGCGCGTCGGCCCTCGCCGAGTTCCTCGCCTTCGCCACCGACCTGATCGCCCGCCGCCGCCGCACCCCCGGCGACGACCTGATCAGCCGCCTCGTCCAGAACGCCGACCAGGACGGCGGCATCCCCGACGAATCACTCGTCTACCTGGTCTGCGGCCTCACCGCCAGCGGCAACGAGAGCGTCACCGGCGCGCTCGGCAACGCGCTCGTCTACCTGCTCGGCGAACGCCCCGCCCACTGGCGCCGGCTCGCCGACCCCACCACCACCGAACACACCACCGAACGCCTCCTCCACTTCATCCCCCTCGGCGACGACGAGACCACCACCCGGCGCGCCGTCCGCCCCGCCGAACTCGGCGGCGTCCCCATCCCCGCCGGCGCTGTCCTCGCCGTCAGCCTCAACAGCGCCAACCGCGACCCCGCGGTCTTCCCCGACACCCTCGACGACGACCTCGCCGCACCCCTCGCCGCACCCACCCTCGCCTTCAGCGCCGGCCCCCACTACTGCCTCGGCGCCTGGCGGATGCGGCTCGAACTCCGCGAATCCCTCCAGCGCCTGGCCACCGCCCTCCCCGACCTCCGGCTCACCACCCCCGTCAGCCACCTCGCCTGGCAACCCGGCACCACAACCCGCAGCCCCACCCACCTGCCCGCCACCTGGTGACCAACCCGGGCGCGCCGGCCTCGCACCCCCTGACACCTCCTCTCCCCTCCGCCGGGCCCGCGCCCGCGCCCGCGCCCTGCGCTCCACCAGGGAAAATTATGTAGACCGGTCTACATTTTCTAGGCTGAAATCGCGCCGAATATGTCGATCGGTCTACAGATTTCCCTGCACCACCACAACCAGCTGCGCAGGAAGCCGGCCAGGCCGACTTCCTGCGCAGCCCCGCCCATCGCCCGGACGATATGTAGACCGGTCTGCATATTTTGGGCCGGCATCCGAGGGCGGAGAACGGGGACCCGGGGTCAGCGGGCGCCCAGGACCCCCTGCACCCACAGGGTCGCCGACTCGGCGGCGGCGCGGCGGGTGGCGTACACGGTGAGGGTGCCGCCGATCGCGCCGATGACGCCGATCAGGGCGAAGGACAGGCCCATGAAGCCGGGCAGCAGCCAGCGGCCGCCCACGAGGGAGAGGGCGGCGCCCGCCCCGAGGCCCAGGAGGACGGTGTCGACGGGCCGGCGGCGCGCGAGGGAGGCGGCGGCCCAGGCCACCAGGTAACCGGCGCTCGCGAACATGGTGGACAGCATCACGAGGAACATCACGTCGATCATGCTGGCGATCCTAGGAGGAGGCTCCCGGACCGTTCGTCCTTCCGCGGGCGGACCCGGCCACCGCCCCACTCCTCCTCCCGGCGTACGCGAACGGACTGTCCGGGACACCAGGTCGCCTGGCTGCCGAGCTGGCAGGCTGCCGGGTTGCCGTGGTGCGCCCCGCAGCACGGCAACCCCGCAGCCCGGGAGCCGCTACGGCCGACCGCACCGATCAGGGCCGCACCGATCAGGGCCGCACCGATCAGGCGGCCCGGAGCACCGACAGCAGGCGGGCGACCTCGTCGGCCACCGAGGCGCGGCCGGCGCCCAGGTAGCGCCGGGTGTCGACCAGCTGCGGCTGCTCCCCGAGGCAGGCACGGACCGCCGCGGTGAACGCCTTGTTGAGGTGGGTGGCGATGTTCACCTTGGTCATGCCGTGCTCGACGGCCGCCGCCAGGTGGTCGTCGGCGACGCCGGAGGAGCCGTGCAGCACCAGCGGCACCGGAACGGCCCGGTCGAGGGCGGCGATCAGGTCCAGGTCGAGCACGGCGTCGCGGGTCAGCATGGCGTGCGAGCTGCCGACCGCGACGGCGAGCGCGTCCACGCCGGTGGCGGCGACGAAGGCCGCCGCCTCCTCGGGGTCGGTCCGGACGCCGGGCGCGTGCACGCCGTCCTTGCCGCCGATCTCGCCCAGTTCGGCCTCCACCCAGACGCCCTCCGCGTGGCAGCGGGCCACCACGTCGGCGGTGGCCCGGACGTTGGCCTCGTAGTCGAGCGCGGACGCGTCGAACATGACGGAGGTGAAGCCGAGTTCGACCCCCTCGCGGACCAGTTCGGCGGAGGTCACGTGGTCGAGGTGCAGCGCGACCGGCACCCGGGCGGCGTCGGCCACGGCCAGGGCGGCCCGGCCGATCGGGGCGAGCGCGCCGTGGTAGCGCACCGCGTTCTCGCTGATCTGCAGGATCACCGGGGCCCCGGCCCGCTCCGCCCCGGCGACGATCGCCTCGGCGTGTTCCAGCTGGATGACGTTGAAGGCGCCGACGCCCTGTCGGTGCCGGGCGGCTGGCTCGACGATCGAGCCGGTGGCTACGAGGGGCATGGTTCTTCCTGAGGGCCGGAGGAGGGGGTGGTTCGGGAGGGGGTGGTTCGGGCCGGGACCGGGCCGGCCGGGTAGACCGGCCGGACCTGGACCAGCGGCAGCAGCCGTCGGTGGTCGGCCGGGTCGAAGCTCCCGGCGAGCGGGGCCAGCACGGTCGCGGCGGAGAGCGCGACCGCGTCGGCGAGCCGTTCGGGCCAGGGGGTGCGGGTGACGAGGCCGACGGTGAGCGCGGCGACGGCCGAGTCGCCGGCGCCGGTCGGGTTGCCGCGCACCTGCTCGGGCGGGCGGGCCCGCCAGTCGCCGTCCGGGGTGCTGGCGAGCAGGCCGCCTGGGCCGAGCGAGACGACGACGGCCCGGGCGCCGGCGGCACGCAGCATCCGCGCGCCGGTCAGCGGGTCCACCGGGCCTGCGGTGGCGGCGAGTTCGGCCGCGTTGGGCTTGACCAGCGCGGGCCCGGCGGGCAGGCCGGCGCGCAGCGCGGGGCCCTCCGCGTCGAGGACGGCGGGGACGCCCGCCTCCACGGCGAGGGCGACCAGCGTCCCGTACGCGTCCGGGGGGACGCCGACCGGCAGCGAGCCGGACAGCACCACGGCCTGGGCGGTGCGCAGCAGCCGGCGGTAGCGGACGGTGAAGTCGGACCACTCCTCGGCGCTGACGACGGGCCCGGGTTCCAGGTAGACGGTGGCGTCGCCGGCCGTCTGCTCGACCACCGTGACGGTACGCCGGGTCTCGCCCTCGACCGGGACGAGTTCGTCGCGCAGTCCGGCGGCCGCGAGGTCGGCGCGCAGGGCGTGCCCGGTGGTGCCGCCGGCCAGTCCGGTGACGACGGTGTCGTGGCCGAGGGCGGCGAGCACCCGGGCGACGTTGACGCCCTTGCCGCCGGCCCGTTGGGTGACGGTGTCGATCCGGTTGCTGCCGTGCTGGGCCACCCGGTCGAGCCGGTAGGTGATGTCGACGGCCGCGTTGAGGGTGACGGTGAGGATCACGACGAGCCTCCGGTCGGCGGGTTCTGGGCGGGCACCTCGCGCCCCGGTGCCTCGCGCTCCGGCGCCTCGCGCACCAGCGGCGAGCCCTCCGGCACCGAGCCCTCCGGCACCGGGCCCTCCGGCACCTCCCGCTCCAGCAGGTCCCGGGCGAGCAGTGCGGCGCCCAGGCAGCCCGCGCGGTGGCCGAGTTCGGCGGCGACCAGCCGGGGCGCGGTCCGGAAGGCCAGCCGAGCGGCGAGCGCGGTGGCCAGCGGGCCGAGCAGGTCCTCGCCGGCCCGGGCGAGGCCGCCGCCGATCACGATCCGCTCCGGGTCGAGCAGGGTGACGGTGGCGGTCAGGCCGTCGGCGAGCGCCTCGACGGCCTCGGTCCAGACCTCCACGGCGGCGGGTTCGCCGGCGGCCGAGCGCCGGTGCACCTCGTCCGCGCCGACGCCGGGCAGGCCGGTGCGGTGCTCGTACCGGCGGGCGATCGCCCCGGCGGAGGCGACGGTCTCCAGGCAGCCCCGGCCGCCGCAGGCGCAGCGGTCACCGCCGGGCCGGACGGTGAGGTGACCGAGTTCGCCGGCCGCCCCGAGGGCGCCGGTGACGGCCCGGCCGTCGGTCATGACGGCGGCGGCGATGCCGGTGCCGACCGGGACGAAGACGAAGGAGGCGCTGCCGCGTCCGGCGCCGAGGCGGGCCTCGGCGAGGCCGCCGGCGCGGACGTCGTGGCCGAACGCGACCGGGAGACCGAGGTGTTCGGCCAGCCAGGCGCGGATCGGGACGTCCTGCCAGTCGAGGTTGACGGCGCGGCGGACGGTCCCGGTGGCCTCGTCGACCAGGCCGGGCACGACCACCCCGGCGGCCCGGGGCGGGGTGCCTGCGCGCCGGGCGAGCTCGACGAGGTCGGCGGCCCGGCCGAGCACGGTGTCGACGACGGCGCCGGCGCCGCGTCCGGACCGGGTGAGCCAGCGTTCGGTCTGCAGGACGGTCCCGTCCTCGGCCACGACCGCGCCCTTGAGCTCGGTGCCGCCGACGTCCAGGGCTATGACGGTCACGGCTGGTCGAGGATGATCGAACGGGTCAGGTTGCGCGGCTGGTCGGGGTCCAGGCCGCGGCGCTCGGCCAGGGCGACGGCGAGCCGCTGGGCGCGGACGAGGTCGGCCAGCGGGTCGAGGCCGGAGCTGACGGCGGTCGCGCCGGTGGCACGGACCTGCTCCAGCAGGCCGGCCGGCGGCGCGCCGAAGAACCAGACGACCCGGCCGGGGGCGCTGATGCTGATCGGGCCGTGCCGGTACTCCATGGCCGGGTAGGACTCGGTCCAACTGCCGGACGCCTCACGGAGCTTGAGGGCGGCCTCGTGGGCCAGGCCGACCGTCCAGTCGGTGCCGAGGAAGGTGAACTGCTCGGCTCTGACGGCCTCCTCGGGCAGCTCGTCGAGGACGGCGGTGCGGGCCTGCTCGGGCAGGTCGGCGGGGGCCTGCCCGAGGTGGGCGCGCAGCAGGACCAGGGCGGTGGTGGCGAACCGGGTCTGGACGACGGACTTCTCGTCGGCGAAGGAGAGGTCGACGACGGTGCCGGCGGCGGTGGTGACGGGGGTGGCGAGGTCGCCGGTGATGGCCGTGGTCGCGGCGGCCCGGGTGCGGGCGAGGGCGTCCAGGACCTCGGTGGTGGTGCCTGAGCGGGTGATCGCGAGCACCCGGTCGTAGCTGCGGGCTTCCGGGAGCTCGGAGGCGGCGAAGGCGTCGGTCTCGCCGAGGCCGGCGGCCTCGCGCAGGGCCGCGTAGGCCTGCGCGATGTAGAGCGAGGTGCCGCAGCCGACGACGGCGACGCGCTCCCCCGGCTCGGGGAGGCCTTCGGGGGTCAGCTCCAGTGCCTGCGACCAGCACTCGGGCTGGCTGGCGATTTCCGCGATGACGTGGGACATCGGCTCTCCTGCGCGAAGTTTCACGGATGTGATCGAAACTGAGCACAAGATAGACGATTTGCGCAGCGATGAACACCCACGCCTCTGTGACGCCTGCCATGGCCGACGCCCACCGTAGTGATTCCGGGCAGCAGGGAGCCCCAAGAAGCGCCATGACCAGACGCGATCAACAGGGCAGGCTCGATTGAGCTATTTCAATCAGACGACAGTCAGATCTGCGCACGTCGCAGCAGGACCGGCAGCCCGGCAGGCCCGGCAGGCACCGCAGGACCCACAGGCCAGGCCCGCTCAGCCCCCGTACACCGTCCGCCCGCCGAGCACGGTGCGCAGCGGCCGGAGCGTGCGCAGCGCCTCGTCGGGGCAGCTCAGCGGGTCGACCGGCCAGAGGGTGAGGTCGGCGAGCGCGCCCGGTCGCAGACTGCCGCGCGGGGTGGGGTCACCGACCAGCCGGGCCGCGTCGACGGTGTGCAGGGCGATCGCCTCGGCGCGGGTGAGGGAGTGCTCGACGCCCTGCGGGCCGGCCACGGTCTGGCGGGTGGTCATGCCCCAGACCGAGATCATCGCGCCGTACGGCCCGACCGGGAAGTCGGAGCCGGCGGCCAGCTGTGCTCCCTCGTCGAGCCATTCGCGCAGCGGGAAGATCCCGCGGACGCGCTCGGCGCCCCAGGCCCGGATCTGGGCGGTGGCGGCGTCGTGCAGCAGCGGATGCTGGACGGTGACCGGGATGCCGAGGGCGATGGCCCGGGCCCGCTGGTCGGGGCGGGCCAGTCCGCCGTGTTCGACGACCAGGGTGCCGGGGGCGAGGCCGGGGCGCTCGGCGAGCACCTGCTCGTAGGCGTCGAGCAGGGCGCGCAGCCCGCGGTCGCCCCAGGCGTGCACCCCGACCCGCCAGCCGCGGTCGACCACCCGCCCGACGGCGGCGGCGAGTTCCCCGGGCTCCCAGAGCAACGTGCCGTGGTAGCAGGGGCGGCCCTCGTACGGCTCGTCCAGGGCGCCCGCCTCGATCCCGCCGTCGATGCCGAACTTGACGCCCCAGACGCGGAGTTGGTCGTCGCCCGAGTCGCGCCAGGGGGCCATCCGGTCGAGCAGGCCGTCGACCTGCTCGACGGTGCGGGCGCCGAAGCCGGAGACCAGGGCGCGGACCCGGACGCGCAACGCGTCGGCCTCGCGGGCGGCGCGCAGCACGTCCAGGTCCTCGACCGGGACGAGGCAGTCCCGGACCAGGCCGATGCCGGTGGCGGCGTAGTCGGCGGAGGCGGCCCGCAGGCCGTCGATGCGTTCGGCGAGGGCGGGGCGCGGCAGGACGCGTTCGGCGAGGGCGACGGCCTTGTCGACGAGTCGGCCGGTGAGCCGGCCGTGGTCGTCGCGCTCGATCACGCCACCGGGCGGGGCGTCGGTGTCGGCGGTGATGCCGGCCAGGCGCAGCGCGGGGGTGTTGAGCACCATGTTGTAGGCGCCCCGGCGGACCAGCACCGGGTGCCGGTCGGTGGCGGCGTCCAGTTCCCCGGTGCGGGGCAGGCGCTGCTCGGTGAGGTTGACCTCCTGCCAGTTGACGGTCGTACGGATCCACCGGCCGGGGGGCGTGCGGGCCGCGCGGTCGCGGATCATGCCGAGGAACTCGGCGAGGTCGCGGGCCTGGTGGACGGGGACGTCGTGCACGCTGTGGGCGGCGAGGATCAGGTGGGTGTGGGTGTCGTCGAAGGTGGGCAGCACGGTGGCACCGGGGGCGTCGAGGACGTCGGTGCCCGGGCCGATCAGGTGGTCCAGGCCGTCGGGGGTCGCGGAGAGCGCGGTGATCCGTCCGCCGGTGACGGCGAGGGCCCGTCGGGGCGCCTCGCCGGGCACCAGGGTGTGCACGGCGTCCGCGCGCACCACCAAGTCAGCGGAGGCGGGGGCGGATGCGAAGGTGGGGGAAGGGGAAGCGGCGGGGTCGGTCATGGTGGCTCCTCCGGGCGGGCGGGCCGCGACAGTCCGGTGACCTTCTCGACGTGGCACAGGCTGGGTTCGGCGAGCAGGGCGTGCAGTTCGGTGAAGAGCGCACGGGCCGCGACGGCGTTCCAGTCGGCCGGGAGCAGCGGCGCGGGCAGGCCCGGGTCGAGGTAGGGCAGCCGGCGCCACTGGGTGAGCATCGGGACGTACGTGCGGAACGCCTCGACCGCCTCGACCGGCGCCACCTCCTCGACCGTACCCACCGCCGGGTGGCGGCGCAGTTCGGCCGCGACCGGGTGCCAGGTCTCGGTGAACTCGGCGTACTGGGCCTCGATCGCCGGGAAGTCCCACCAGGTGCCGACCGCCTCGCGCAGTTCGGCGAAGCCCTCGTACTCGGAGCGGAAGAGGTGGACGTACGGGCTGAGGCCGAGGCGTTCCAGCAGTCGGCGGGCGGTCGGCAGGACGCGGGCGGGGGCGAGCCAGACGCCGGGGGCGGCGTTGCCGAAGCCGAGCCAGCTCAGCCGGGAGCGGAGCTGGTGACGGCTGGCGCGTTCGGACTCGGGGACGGAGAAGACGGCGACCACCCAGCCGTCGGCGAGTTCGGCGGGCTCCAGGCTGTGGAAGATCCGGTGGTCGCCCTCGTCGAAGACCGGTCCCATCGCGGGGCTGAGGCGGTAGCCGGTGGCGCCGTGCCGTTCCTGGAGCAGGGTGCCGGACTTCTTGAGACGGGAGATCGCGGACCGGACGGCCGGGGCGTCGACGTCGAGCTCGGCCATCAGGGCGATCAGGTCGGCGATCGAGATCCAGCCGCCGAGCCGGCGGACGAACTCACCGTAGACGGTGTGGATCAGCGAACTCGGTCTCGTCGTACCGTCCGCCATGGCGGCCCTCCTCCCGTGCCGGCTGCGCTCCCTCCACCTGCCCGCGCCTGCCGTGCGGCGTGATCATACTGTCGACGCGGGCAGCCGCCGGTCCGCTCGCGCTACGCGTAGGCGCCGGAGAGCAGCGTCCCCGCGCCAGGGGCGACGGCGGGCAGGCCGAGCGAGCGCAGCAGCTGGTGGGCGGTGCAGATGGCCGCCGAGACGACGGGTTTGCCGAGCCGCTGTTCGGCCTCCTCGACGGCGCCGAGCGAGGGCATCTGCACGCAGGCGGAGAGCACCACGGCGTCGGCCCCGCTGTGGGCGAGGCGCTCGGCGATGCCGGGCAGCCGGGCCGGGTCGTGGGCGGCGACGGCCAGGTTGTCGGCGATCTCCAGGGCCGCGTGGTCGATCACCTCGATGCCCTCGCCGGCCAGGTAGTCGACGACGGTCCGGGCGAGCGGGCGCAGGTAGGGGGCGACCATCGCGACCTTCTTCGCCCCGAGCGTGTGCAGCCCGGCGACCAGGGCGCCCGCGCTGGTGACCACGGGCGCGGGCGCGCCGTTCTCGACGGTGCGCCGGTGCAGCCGCTGTTCGGCCTCCCGGTGGTAGCCGGGGCCGGTGGCCATCACGGCGACCAGGCAGGCGTAGCCGAGGGCGTCGACCCGGGCGTCGGAGAGTTCGAGCGCGCAGCGGTCGGAGTCGGCGTCCATGGCGCGCAGCTGTTCGGGGGTGACGCGGGTCATCCGCATCCGGCTGGAGTGGAAGGTGAAGCGTTCGGGGGCGACGGCCTCCCGGGCCCGCAGCAGCGCCGGGACCTCGGTCTCCATGGTCACGTTGGAGCTGGGGACGATCTGGCCGATCCGGTACGTCCTCACCGGCCCGCCTCGTACGTGCGGGCGTCGACGACCGGGTTGGCGAGCGTGCCGATCCCCTCGATGGTCGCCTCGACCAGGTCGCCGGGCTGGAGGTACTGCGGCGGCACCATGCCGGCGCCGACGCCGGACGGCGAGCCGGTGGCGATGACGTCGCCGGGTTCGAGCGTCATGCCGGCGGAGATGTCGGCGATCAGCCGGGCGATGCCGAAGAGCATGTGCCGGGTGTTGGAGTCCTGTTTGACGGCGCCGTTGACGCGCAGCGAGAGGTCGAGGTTCTGCGGGTCGGGGATCTCGTCGGCGGTGACCACGACGGGGCCGAACGGGCAGTAGGAGTCCTGCCCCTTGGAGAAGAACCACTGCCCGGAGCGGCGTTGGTCGCGGGCGCTGAGGTCGTTCACGATGCTGTAGCCGAAAACGTGCCGCAGCGCGTCGGCCTCGTCGACCCGGCGGGCGGTGCGGCCGATCACGACGGCGAGTTCGACCTCCCAGTCGAGCTGTTTGGTGAGGTCGGCGTTGTGCAGGATCGGGCTGCCCGGGCCGGTGACGGCGGTGGCCGGCTTGCCGAACAGGACCGGCCGGGAGGGCAGTTCGCGGTCGGTGTCGAGCGAGCGGTGCGATTCGGCGACGTGCTCGACGTAGTTGAGGCCGACCCCGACGACCTTGCCGGGGCGCAGCGGCGCGCAGAGCGTGACCTCGGCGAGCGGGCGCAGGGCCTCGGCCGGGGCGGTGCCGAGCAGGGTGCGGGCGGCGGCCAGGGCCGGCTCGCCGGCCCGGATCAACCCGGCGAGGTCGGCGGGCAGTTGGGCTCCGGCGGCGTCGGCGAGCGCGGTCAGGTCGGCCACCCGCCCGCCGGTCAGCGCGCCGAGGCGCGGGGTGGCGGAGGCGCCGTCGGCGCGGTAGGTGAGCAGCTGCATGGTGGACGAACTCCTCGCTAGGGTCGGGGATTTACCGGCTGGTGGCCGTGGTGGTCCGGGTACGCCTCTTCGCGGTACAGGCCGAGCGCGCGCATCACCGGGAAGTCGTTGAAGGAGAACAGGCAGGCGTCCTCGCCCTGGTCGAGGTTCGCGTGCTCGTGCCAGGCCCAGGCGGGGACCACGAAGATGTCGCCCTGCCGCCACTCGAAGCGCTGTCCGGCGATGACCGTGACGCCGTGGCCCTGGGCGGCGGTGTAGACCACCGAGCCGGTGTGCCGGTGGGCGAGGGTGGCCTGGCCGGGGCGGAGCAGTTGCAGGTGGGCGCTCATGGTGGGCATCACCGACCCGCCGGTGACCGGGTTGGTGTACTCCATGATCACGCCGTCGTACGGGGAGCCCTCGCCGGCCCGGGCGAGCCGGCGCAGCGCCTCGTAGCTCGGTTCCCAGGGCCAGCCGAGCAGCGGGGAGTAGGGGCGGCTCCAGCTCTCCACGCCGTACGGCAGCAGGGTGCCGGCGTACTGCAACAGCGAGGAGTTGACGACGGCGCCGGGCTGCTGGTGGAGCTCGGGGTGGATCTCGTAGAAGTTGGCGTCGAGGGTGTTGATCAGCGGGATGTCCAGGCCGTCCTGCCAGATGACCGGCCCGTCGGTGCCCTCGTTGCCGTGCTCGTGCCAGGTGTTGTTCGGGGTGATCGCGAAGTCGCGCGGGCCGACGCGGAGTTTCTGGCCGTCGACGATGGTCCAGGCGCCGGTGCCCTCGTGGACGAAGCGCAGTGCGGCGGCCTGGTGGCGGTGGGCGGTCATCGCCTCGCCCGGACCCATGATCTGCAGGCCGGTGTACAACAGGCCCACGGCGGCGCTGAGTTCGCGCCGGGCGGGGTTGACCAGCATCACCACCCGGCGGCCGGCGTCGTCGGCGGTGACCAGCGGCAGCGCCTTGCGGACCAGCGGGGCGAGGTCGGTGTAGCGCCAGAGCACCGGGACGGACCGGGGCTGCGGGTACCAGGGTTCGATCTCGTTCGCGACCGTCCACAGGGCGCCCGCCTCGTGGGCGGCCAACTCCTCGTAGTAGGACTTCAGTTCGGCACTGTCGCCGACCCTGGCCCGGCCGATCCGGCTGTCGTCGTAGTCGTTCACGTCGTTCACGTCGTTCGCGTCGTTCGCGCCGTCGTTCACGGAGGCGTTCACGTCGTCGTTCACTCGTCCTCCTTCGATCCGTCGGGGAAGAGCACGGGGCGGTGCGGTCGGGGGTCGACGTGCAGGCGGAACACGTCGAAGCGGTTGTAGTGGCCGACGATGTCGTGCATCTGCTTGGGCTGGATGCAGCGGGCGAGGTCGATCTCGGCGTAGACGATGCCCTCCTCGTCGACCAGCGGCTCGACCACCGGGCGGCCGTCCGGCCCGAAGACGCCGGAGAGGGCGGAGCGCGGGCGGGCGAGCTGTTTGCGCAGTTCCTGGTCCTCGCCCGCGATCAGGTCGACGATCTCCGGGGAGACGGTCGAGCAGGACACCACGGTGAAGACCTTGCCCTCGAAGCAGTGCGCGGCCGCGCGCAGCGCGATGGCCTCCGCCATGTCGTAATCCTCGGGGGCGACCGGCAGCGCGATGTAGCTTGCGGCGTGGACGAGTTCACCCTGGGCGAGCAGGGTGAAGCGGGCCAGCGGGTTGGTGTTCTCACCGCAGGCGAGCACCCCGAGCGGGCCGACCGGGGTGTCGTGGACGCGCAGCGAACTGCCGTCCCCCGGGGTCCAGGTCAGCTTCTCGGCCCAGGTCGGGACGAGTTTGCGGTGGGCGCCGAGCAGCGTGCCGTCCGGGCCGATGGTGAGCATCGTGTTGTAGAGCGCGCCGAGGCTGTGCGCGGCGCGTTCGTTGACGCCGATCACCAGCACCACCCCGGCCCGGCGGGCGGCGGCGCACAGCGCCTCCACGTGCGGGCCGGGCAGGTCGACGGCGGCGCGCTGGAGGCGTTCGAACCAGGGCGAGCCCTGGATCGGGTTCATGGTCCAGTTCCAGTAGGGGTAGCCGGGGACGAACACCTCGGGGAACACGACGAGTTGGGCGCCGTTCCGGGCCGCCTCGGCGATCAGGGCGACGGCCTTGTCGACGGTCGCGTCCGGGTCCAGGTAGACCGGCGCGGCCTGGACGGCGGCGGCGGTGAAGCGGGGCAGGTCCTGCGGCATCCGGGTGCCTCCTCAGTCCGTGCGCGGGTGATGGCCGTCGGGCAGCCAGCGGCGGTGCACCGGGGCGGCCGCCGCACCGGGCCTCCCGGCCGAACCGCGCGGCGCGGCCCGGTCGGCGCCGGGTCCGGGGGGCTTGCGGCTGCCGGCCCGCCAGGGTTCGGGCCAACGGGCGCCCGGCCCGGTGTACCCGAGCTCGGCGGCCGCGTGCAGCGTCCACAGCGGGTCGTACAACTGCGCCCGGCCGACCGCGACCAGGTCGGCGCGGCCCGCCAGCAGCACCGAGTTAGCGTCGTCGTGGCCGGAGATCGCGCCGACCGCGATGGTCGGGACACCGACCGCGTGGCGGATCAGGTCGGCGAACGGCACCTGGTAGCCGCGCCCGTACGGCGGCCGCTGGTGCGCCACCACCTCGCCGGTGGAGACGTCCAGCGCGTCCGCCCCGGCCTCGGCCAGCGCCCGGGCGATCGCCACCGCCTCGGCCTCGGTGGTGCCGCCGGGCGCCCAGTCGGCGGCGGAGATCCGCACCACCACCGGCTTGCCGGCCGGCCAGACGGCCCGGACGGCGGCCAGCACCTCCAGCGCCAGCCGCAGCCGGTGCTCCAGCGGGCCGCCGTAACCGTCGGCGCGGTGGTTGGTCAGCGGGGAGAGGAAGCCGGAGACCAGGTGGCCGTGGCCGAACTGGAGCCCGAGCACGTCGAAGCCGGCCCGGTCGGCGCGGACCGCGGTGGCGGCGAAGTCGGCGGTCACCTCGGCCAGTTCGGCCTCGGTGGCGGCGCACGGCGGCGGACTGCCGGCCACCCAGGGCAGCGGTGAGGCGGCGAGCGTCGGCCAGCCGTCGGCGAGCGGCCGCCCGATGCCGTCGGGGCCGGGTACGGTGCTCGCGGCACGCCGCCCGGCGTGGGTGAGCTGGATGCCGAGCGGGGTGTCGGTGAGCGCCCGGACGGATTGCACCAGGGAGCGCCAGGCGGCCTCCTGGGCGTCCGTCCACAGGCCGGGGCAGCGTTCGGTGGCCCGGCCGCGCGCACTGACGGCGGTCATCCCGGTGAACACCAGTGCGGCGCCGCCGAGGGCCTGCGCGCCGAGCTGGGCCCGGTCGAAGCCGCTGGGCAGGCCGTCCTCGGCGGTGAAGGTGGCCAGCGGCGGGACGACGATCCGGTTGCGCAGCTCAAGCCCGCCCAGCCGCAGCGGCCGGAACATCGGCGGGGCACCGACGCTTCCGTCGAAGGACTCCTCGTACGACTCTTCCACGGCCTCCACGAAGGCCGCGTCCCGGGCGCGCAGGTTGCCGTAGGTGACGCGGCGGCTGCGGGTGAGCAGGTTGAAGGCGAACTGCCCGGCGTCCTGGCCGGTGTGCCGCTCGACCGTCTCGAACCACTCCAGGCTGGCCTGCGCGGCGCGCTGCGCGGACTCCACCACCGGCCGCCGCTGTGCCTCGTACGCCGTCAACGCCCCTTCCAGCAGCGGCTGTTCGTCCAGTGCGGCGGCCAGCGCGACGGCGTCCTCCAGGGCCAGCTTGGTGCCCGAGCCGATCGAGAAGTGCGCGGTGTGCGCGGCGTCACCGAGCAGCACCACGTTGCGGTGGTGCCAGCGGGCGTTGCGGACGGTGGTGAAGCGGATCCAGCGGGAGCCGTTGGGGATCAGCCTGTGCCCGTCCAGGTGCCCGGCGAGCAGCTGCTCACAGCGCCGCACGCTCGCCAAGTCGCTCTCCCCTTTGGCGAGTTCGGCCTCCGACAGCGCCTCGAAGCCGGCCTTGCGCCAGGCCTCCTCGGCCAGCTCCACGATGAAGGTCGAGCGCCGGTCGCTGTACGGGTAGGCGTGCACCTGCAACGCGCCGAACTCGTGCTGCTCGACGACGAAGGTGAAGGCCTCGAAGACCTTGTCGGTGGCGAGCCAGATGTACCGGCCGTGCCGCTCGTCCAGCTCCGGCCGGAAGCTGTCCCGGTACGCGGCGCGGGTCGCCGAGCGCACCCCGTCGGCGGCCACCACCAGGTCGTACCCGTCGGCGAGTCGGCCCACCGGCGGGGCGGGCGTGCGGTAGCGCACGTCCACCCCCAGCTCGGCGCAGCGCTGTTGCAGGATCGCACGCAGCCGGTTGCGGTCCAGCGCCGCGAAGCCGTGCCCGCCGCAGGTGCGCACCCGGCCGGCGTAGCGGACGTCGATGTCGCTCCAGCGGGCGAACTCGGCGGACAGGGCGGCGAAGACGGGCGGGTCGGCCTGGGCGATGCCGTCCAGCGTCTCGTCCGAGAAGACCACGCCGAAGCCGAACGCGTGGTCCCGGGCGTCGCGCTCCCACACCGTGATCTCCCGCTCGGGCGCGGCCTTCTTGGCCAGCGCGGCGAAGTACAGCCCGCCGGGCCCGGCCCCGATCACGGCGATCCGCCGCGCCGCGCCGCTCACCCGGCGCCCGTCCGCGCTCACCGGTAGCCCTCCGGCTGCTGCGGCCCGGACCCGGCGAGGGCGCGGCGCACCTCGTCGGGCCAGGGTTCGGCGCCCTTGGCCTGCACGGCGGCGTGCACCACCGACATCCGCCCGGCGGCGGCGAGCCCGTTCGGGCCGTGCACCTCGAAGCCGTAGTGCAGCGAGGAGCCGCCGACCCGCAGCACCCGCAGTTCGGTGCGGACGAGGTCCCCGAACCAGAGGCGTTCGCGGTAGTCGGCCTCGAAGCGCACCCGGGGGATCCGGCCGAACAGCTCGGCCAGCCCGAGCCGGCGCAGCAGCACCGCCTCGGCCGCCTCCACCCAGCGCTGGACCGCCGAGAAGTGGTAGTGCCCGGCCGCGTCGGTGTCCGACCACTCGACCCGCCGCTCCACGGCGACACTGGCCGGGCTCCCGTCCGCCACGTCTCCGTCCACCGCACGGCCGTCCGCCGCAGGCCCGTCCACCGGCCCCCCGTCCGCCGCCCGGCGGCGCAGTTCGGCCCGGTGCAGCTTGCCGGTCGCGGTGCGCGGCAGCACGTCCACGAACTCGACCTGGCGCGGGTACTTGTACGGCGCGATGGCCTGCTTGACGTGCTCCTGGAGCACCCGTACGGTCTCCGGCCCGGTCGGCACGCCCTCGCGCAGCACGACGTACGCCCGCACCACGCTGCCGCGCCGCTCGTCCGGCGCGGCGACCACCGCGCTGTCCAGCACGTCCGGGTGGGCGGCCAGCGCCTGCTCGACCTCGGGGCCGGCGATGTTGTACCCGGCCGAGACGATCATGTCGTCGTTGCGGGCCTGGTACCAGAAGTAGCCGTCCCGGTCCCGGACGTAGGTGTCCCCGGTGAGGTTCCAGCCGTTGCGCACGTACTCGCCCTGCCGCTCGCCGCGCAGGTAGCGGCAGCCCGTCGGGCCCTTGACCGCGAGCAGCCCGGGTCGGCCGTCGGGCACCGGCGTGCCGTCCGGGCCGAGCACGGCGGCCCGGTAGCCGGGCACCGGG
Source organism: Kitasatospora sp. NPDC097643 (assembly GCF_040302625.1). Taxonomy (NCBI): domain Bacteria; kingdom Bacillati; phylum Actinomycetota; class Actinomycetes; order Kitasatosporales; family Streptomycetaceae; genus Kitasatospora; species Kitasatospora sp. NPDC097643. Next base: position 123,774 of record NZ_JBEOSA010000014.1, read on the forward strand.
CGGCCGGTCGCGCCGGGGCGGACGTCCTCGTCGGCGGCCGAGATGAACACGTGCAGCAGTTCCGTGGCGCCGATGCCGTCGATCAACTTCTGCCCGGTGGCCGCGTGGAAGGCCTGCCAGACGGCCGCCGGCAGGTGCTCGCCGGCCGAGACGCAGCGCCGGACGCCGGCCAGCCGGTCGGCCAGCCCGGCGGCCAGGATCGCCCGGTAGGCGGTGGGCGCGGTGAACAGCACGCTGGCCCGGTGCCGGGCGACCTGTTCGGCGAGTTCCTCCGGGGTCGGCTGCTCCAGCAGCAGGCTGGCGGCGCCGACCCGGAGCGGGAAGACCACCAGGCCGCCGAGGCCGAAGGTGAAGGCGAGCGGCGGGGTGCCGGCGAACAGGTCCTCGGGGGTGGGCCGGAGCAGGTGGCGCGAGAAGGTGTCGGCGTTGGCGAGCACGTCGCGGTGGAAGTGCAGGGTGGCCTTGGGCCGGCCGGTGGTGCCGGAGGTGAAGGCGATCAATGCCACGTCGTCGGCGGCGGTCGGCACCGCGGCGAACGGGCCGGGCCGGGCGGCGCAGCGAGCGGTCAGGTCGTCCGGGCCGGGGCCTCCGTAGCCGAGGACGGTCAGCCCGGGCAGGGCGGCCCGGTCCAGTTCATCGCGGCAGCGGTGGTCGCAGAGCGCGACGACGGGCAGGCTGATCTCGTGCACCGCGGCGAGTTCGGTGGCCCGCAGCAGCGGCATGGTGGTGACCGCCACCATGCCGGCCTTCAGCACACCGAGCCAACACGCCACCAGCCAGGGGGTGTTGGGGCCGCGCAGCAGTACCCGGTTGCCGGTGTCCAGGCCGAGGTCCTCGGTGAGCACCCGGGCCACGGCGTCGGCGCGCTCGCGCAGCTGCCCGTAGCTCCATTGCTCCGTCGGAGTGAGCAGGCAGCGGCGGTCGGGGCCGAACCGGTCGATCGTCTCGTCGAGCAGGACCCGGGCGCAGTTGAGGCGGTTCGGGTAGGCGAGTTCGGGGAGGTCGAAGAGGAGTTCCGGCCACTGGTCGGGCGGCGGGAGGTTGTCGCGGCAGAACGGGTCCGAATGCGCTGAGGGGCTGAGCTCCATGCGGGGCACCTCTTCGGCGGGGTCTCCGGCGAGCGGGGAATGAGGCCCAGTATGGCGCTCTGTTGACGGCAGTCAAGAGAGCGGAACATCGGATCGGCCACCGCGCCCGGCCCCACCGGAGCCCGCGCCGGGGCGCGCACCGGCCACCCGTACGGCCCCTCCGTACGGTCCGAACTCCCGCCCCCACTCCAGCGGGTGAGGACAACCGCGCAGCCAAGCTCCACCTGGCGGTCGAGCAGGGACAGAAGCCGCTGTCGCTGGACCCCGACGCGCCCGGACGGTCCTGCCGGGGGCGTCGTGCGCCGCACCCGGCCGGCGAGGCCGCCGGTCGGGTCGCTCGCCGGCCCGGGCTCAGTCATTGATCACGTCCGAGGTCTTGAGGTCGTCGATCTTTTTCTGGTACTCCGTCAGCTTCTCGGGGCAGTACACCTTGACCACTTCGGCGCCCGCTTCCAGGACCTTCCGGTCGGCGATGACCGGGCGCATCCCCGGTCCTCCCGCTCCGTTGGCGAGTTGGACGAGCCACAGTCCATGCTTCAGGGCCGAGACGGGGTCGTTGCAGACCGCGCCACCGTCGGTACCGAGGGTGTCCGCGATGTTGCCGGTGTTCCGGGATGCGAACCCCTGGGCGACGAGGGCCTCGTTCAGCTGGTTCGCCTTGCGGTGGGCCTCGTTGGTGGCGTGCTGCTGGGTGTAGGTGAGCAGTCCGGCGATCACCAGACCGACCAGGACCACGATCGCGCCGAGGTAGATCCACCGGTGCTCCGACGCCATCCGGGTGGGGCTCATGCCGCACCCCCTTCCATCTGCGCGTCGGTGGCGTCGGGTTGGCGCCAGCCGGGTTTGCGGGCCTTGAGGAAGGCGAACGGGATGACCAGGCCGAGCAGCAGCAGGCCGCCGCCGACGATGGCGATGTAGGCCCAGACGCTGCTCCCGCCGAACTGGGAGGAGGGGACGAAGCCGATCGCCATGGCCAGCGCCGAGGCGATGAACCCGACGACGCAGATCGTGGTGAGCAGCGGTGCACGGTAGCCGCGCGGGTGGTCGGGCTGCTTGCGGCGCAGCTGGATGGCGGCGAGGAACATGAGGAGGTACATGATCAGGTACACCTGCGTGGTGATCACGGAGAAGATCCAGTAGACGCTGGACACGTCCGGGATCAGTGCGTACAGCAGGGCGATGACCGTGGTGACGAGACCCTGGGTGACCAGGATGTTCTGCTGGATGCCCTGGGCGTTGAGCTTCTGCAGGAAGGGCGGCAGGTAGCCCTCCTGCCGGGAGATCAGCAGCAGGCCCTTGGACGGCCCGGCGAGCCAGGTGAGCATGCCGCCCACCGAGGCAGCACACAGCCCGACGGCGACGATCGGGACCAGCCAGCCGATGTGGAAGTACTGGAAGAAGGCGTCGAAGGCCTGCATGACGCCGGCGGTCAGGGAGAGCTGGTCGGCGGGGATGACCCAGCTGATGGCGAGTGCCGGCAGGATGAAGATCAGCAGCACCATGCCCATCGCCAGGAACATCGACTTCGGGAACTCCTTGGCCGGGTCGCGCAGCTTGTTGACGTGGACGGCGTTCATCTCCATGCCGGAGTAGCTGAGGAAGTTGTTGACGATCAGCACCAGGCTGGCGATGCCGGTCCACTGGGGGAAGAAGTGGGAGGCGTCCATCGGCGCGGCGGAGGGGTTGCCCTGCCCGAGGAAGACCATGCCCAGCACGACCAGCAGCGCGCCAGGGATCAGGGTGCCGATGATCAGCCCCCAGGAGGCCAGTCCCGCAACGGCGTTGGTGCCTCGGGAGGAGACCCAGACGCCGGTCCAGTACACGACCACGATCACGATCGCCGTGTAGACGCCGTTGCTGGCCAGGTCCGGGTCGATCACGTACGCGATCGTGCTGGCGACGTAGGCGAGCAGGCTGGGGTAGTAGAAGATCGTCATGGCGAACTGGCACCACACGGCCAGGAAGCCGAGCGGTTTCGAGAGGCCTTGGGCGACCCAGTTGTAGACTCCGCCGCTCCACCCGGAGGCCAGCTCCGCCGACACCAGGGCGGTGGGGATGAGGAACACGACGGCCGGCAGCAGGTAGAGGAAGACGCACGCGAGGCCGTACACCGCCATGGTGGGCGACGCCCGCAGGCTCGCGACCGAGCTGGTCGTCATCATCGCCAGCGTGAGCCAGGTGATCTTCTGCGATCCGACCGTTGCCCGGGCGGCGCCCGCGGCCCGGGCGGCGCCCGATCGCCCGGCATCGTCCGCCGGTACGTCCGCACTGCTCATGGGATCCTCCTACGCCGCAATCGCGATGAGCTGACACCTCGTACAGAAAGGTTCGTGCCGATGCACGCCGTCGGCTCGTCGGCCTGGGCCGTCCGGAACACCTGGCACGCCCGTCGGGAGGGCGACCCGGGCCACCCGGGAGGACGCGGTCTGATTGACGTCGACACCCGGGGGCCACAGCGTGGCAGGTAACGCTCTCCCGGGCTCGTCGATCCCGGTTCGGCCCGCGTCGCCGACGCCGACGTCGGTGCGGGTGGGGCGCGTGGGGCGCGTGGGGCGGCACGGCGGGCCGCGCGGTGACCGCCGGACCCGAGAGGAAGCTGGTGCGGGCGATGTCGGACGGACGGACGGCCAAGCGCATTGCGAAGTTCATCAAGCCGCTGCGGGTGAAGCCGGGGTCGCAGGTGAACCTCGCGGAGGACTTCGACCCCCGGTACAAGGCGGGCATGAAGAAGCGCGAGGGTGTGGAGCTGTTGGACACCGGTGTCTCGCTGCTGTCGGAGTACCAGGCGCGGCTGGCCGCTCAGGACACCTACGGTGTGTTGCTCTGTCTCCAGGCCCTCGACGCCGGCGGGAAGGACGGGACCATCCGTCACGTCATGAGCGGGGTGAACCCGCAGGGCGTCCGGGTGAGCAGCTTCAAGGTGCCGTCCCCGGAGGAGCTCGACCACGACTACCTGTGGCGGTACGCGCAGCGGCTCCCGTCACGCGGCGAGATCGGGATCTTCAACCGGTCGCACTACGAGGAGGTCCTCGTGGTGCGGGTCCATCCGGAGAACCTCGACCGGCAGAAGCTGCCCGAGGAAGCGAAGGGCCCGGGGGTCTGGCACCGCCGCTACCGGGAGATCAACGACTGGGAGCGCTACCTCACCGACAACGGGATCAAGGTGGTGAAGATCTTCCTGAACCTCTCCAAGGAGGCCCAGCGCACCCGCTTCCTGAAGCGGATCGACCTGCCGGAGAAGAACTGGAAGTTCTCCGCGGCCGATGTCCGCGAACGCGAGCGGTGGGACGACTACCAAGAGGCGTTCTCCGACATGCTGTCGGCCACGAGCACACCGTGGGCGCCGTGGTACGTCGTGCCGGCCGACCGCAAGTGGTTCGCGCGCATCTGCGCGGCAGCGGTGCTCGCGCACACCCTGATCGGGATCGATCCGCAGTACCCCACGGTCGACGAGCAGGCCAGGAAGGACCTCCTCGCCGCCAGGCACCGGCTGGAGAAGCAGGCCCCCAGGGGCGCCGCGCGCGACCCGTACGCGGCGAAGCACCGGACGGTCTGACGCTCCGGCGGAGCGTCCCGGATCCCGAGGAGTGACATGGCGGAGCAGGCCGGCCGGTCCGGACCGCAGGAATCCCAGGAGTCCTGGTACGCGCGGACGCCCGAGGAGGTCGCGGCCCGGCTCGGACTCGACCCGGCGATCGGGCTCACCGCCGCCCGCGCGGCGGAGCTGCTGGCCGCCCACGGCCCGAACGCGCTCCCCGAGGAGCGGCAGAAGCCGGGCTGGCTGCGCTTCCTCGACCAGTACCGCAGCTACATGCAGATCATCCTGGTGGCCTCGGCGGTGGTCTCGTTGGCGATCAAGGAGTGGACGACCGCGGTCCTGCTCCTCGTGCTCACCCTGATCAACGCGCTGGTGGGCCTGCGGCAGGAGGGCAAGGCCGAGAGCGCGATGAACGCGCTGAAGTCGATGATGGAGGCGACGGCACGGGTCCGACGGGACGGTGCGGAGGCGGAGATCCCCGCCGAACGACTGGTGGTCGGCGACGTCGTGCTCGTGTCGGCGGGCGACGAGGTCCCAGCGGACGGACGGATCGTCGAGGCCAGCTCGCTACAGATCGACGAGTCGGCGCTGACCGGCGAGAGCGTCCCGGCCGCGAAGGACGCGGGCACCCTGACGGGCGACCGGCTCGGCCCGGGTGACCAGACGAACATGGCGTTCATGAACACCCCGGTCACCCACGGCAGCGGACTCCTCGTCGTCACCGCGACGGGCGCCGGGACCGAACTGGGCAAGATCTCCGGGATGCTGGCGACGACGGAGAAGGAGCAGTCGCCGCTCACCCGCGAGCTCAACACGCTGACGCTGTGGATCGCGGCGGCGGCCGGCCTGACCATGGTCGTGATGTTCGCGCTCGGCCGCAGCCGCGACCAGGCATGGGACGCGTTGTTCGTCAGCGCGGTCTCGCTGGCCATCGCGGCCATCCCGGAGGCGCTGCCCACGGTCAGTCAGGTCATCCTCTCCGTCGGCAGCCTCAACCTGGCCAAGCGGCAGGCGATCGTGAAGGAACTGCCGTCCGTCGAGACGCTCGGCTTCACCTCGGCCATCAACTCGGACAAGACCGGCACCCTGACGATGAACCAGATGACGGTGGTGGAGGTGCTGAGCCCCACCGACCGCTACACCGTCTCCGGCACCGGCTACCGCCTCGACGGGCGGATCCACCACGCCGCGGGCTCCGCCCCGGGCATCGAGGACGCCGTACTGCCGTACCTCGTCGCCAACGACGCGAAACTGGTCGACGGCGAGGTCGTCGGCGACCCGACCGAGGGAGCCCTGCTCGTCCTCGGCCACAAGGCCGGACTGGACATCGAGGCCACCCGGGAGCGCTTCCCCCGCCTCGCGACCCTGCCGTTCGATCCGGGCTACAAGCTGATGGCCAGCTTCAACGAGGCGAAGGACGCGGCCGGCCGGCAGGTGGTGCGGTGCTTCGTCAAGGGCGCGGCCCCCGCCGTGACGGCCCGCGCCGCCACCGCCCTCGCGGACGGCGTGAGCGTCCCCTGGGACGAGGAGCTCAGCGGCCGCGCCCAGGCCCAGACCGAGCGGATGGGCGGCGAGGGCCTGCGGGTGATGGCCGCCGCCTACCGCGACCTGGACCCGGCGGACTTCGACCCGGACGGCGACCTGCTGGCCCTCGTCACCGACCTGCGGATGACCAGCCTGGTGGGCATGGTCGACCCGCCACGTGAGGAGTCGAAGGCCGCCGTCGCCGGCGCGCAGGCCGCCCACATCCGGGTGCGCATGGTGACGGGGGACGACGTCACCACCGGCGCCGCCATCGCCCGCCGGCTCGGCATCGACGGCGAGGCCATCCTCGGAGCCGACTTCGCGGCGTTGTCGGAGCACGAGCGCCTGGCCCGGATCGACGGCATCGGCGTCCTCGGCCGCGTCGCGCCCGAGCACAAGGTGCTGCTCGCAGACACGCTGAAGAAGAAGGGCGACGTGGTCGCGATGACCGGCGACGGCGTGAACGACGCCCCGGCCATCAAGGCCGCCGACATCGGCATCGCCATGGGAAGCGGCACCGACGTGGCGAAGAACGCCAGCCGGATGGTCCTCGCCGACGACAACTTCGCCACCATCGTCCACGCCGTGGAGGAGGGCCGGAAGCTCTACGACAACCTCACCAAGTACATCCGCTTCGTCCTGGTGCTGCTGGTGACGTTCGTGCTGGCCTTCCTCGGAGCCGCCGTCCTCGACATCGCCGCCGGCGAGCCGTTCACCCCGCCGCAGGTGCTGTGGATCCACTTCGTCGTCAACGCCCCGTTCGGCTTCGCCCTGGGGTTCGACCAGGAGAGTCCCGGACTGATGCGGCGCACCCCCCGCCCCCGCGGGGAGTCCGTGCTGACCAGGCCCGTCCTGATCACCGTCGGACTCGCCGGGCTGGCCGTCGCGGCAGCCCTGCTCGGTCTGACCAAGCTCGGACAGGCCCACTACGGCAGCGCCGCCATCGGCAACTCGATCGCGTTCACCGCCTTCGCGCTCTGCCTGATCGTGGCGGCCTACGAGTGCCGCAGTGAGCGTGGATCGGCGCTGACCGTCCGGACCTTCGACAGCAAGCAGATGAACCTGGCGGCACTCGGAGAGTTCGTCCTGGCGGTGCTCGTGACCCAGATGGACGCGTTCCACCGCATCCTCGGCACCACCGACCTCGACGCCCGACAGTTCGGCTGGGCACTGCTGGCCGCCGTCGCGCTCCTGCTGCTGTGGGAGCTGGGCAAGTTCCTGGCCTCCCGATCACCGAACGCCCGCGGCGCAGCTGTGACCGCCTCCCGCCCGTGACGGTGCCCCGCTGTCGGACCTCCACGTACGGGCCCCGGAGCGCTCAGGTCCCGGGGCCGGCCGAACCGCCGAGGACCGCGTCACCCGGCGACACACGGCACCACGCGGCCGCGCGACGGAAGGAGATCCATGTCTGTCGGTGATCCCCCCGCGGGGTGGCGCCGCATCGTGCCTGCCCTGCCGGGGCTCGCGGTGCTCCGCGCCTACCGGCGTGACTGGCTGCGGGGCGACCTGCTGGCCGGTGCGACGGTGGTGGCCTACCTCGTGCCCCAGGTCATGGCGTACGCGAGCGTGGCCGGCCTGCCGCCGGTCACCGGACTGTGGGCCATCCTGCCCGCGCTCGTGCTGTACGCCCTCGTCGGCTCGTCCCGCCTGCTGTCGGTCGGGCCGGAGTCCACCACGGCGCTGATGACCGCCACCGTGGTCGGGCCGCTGGCCGGCGGCGACACCGGCCGCTACGCCGTCCTCGCCGCGAGCCTCGCCGTGGTGGTCGGTCTGCTGTGCGTGCTGGCGTGGCTGGCCCGGCTCGGCTTCGTCGCCGACCTGCTCTCACGGCCGGTGCTGATCGGCTACCTCGCCGGCGTGGCACTGATCATGATCGTGGACCAGCTGTCCAAGCTCACCGGGGTCGACGTACGGGGGGAGGGGTTCTTCCCGCAGCTGACCTCGTTCGCGGCGAACATCACCGAGGCCGACCTGCCGACCGTCGCCTTCAGCGCCGCGACCCTGCTCTTCCTCCTCCTGGTGGCCCGCTTCCTCCCGCGCCTGCCCGGCCCGCTGCTGGCCGTCGTGCTCGGCACCGCGGTCTCGGCGGCGTTCTCGCTCTCGGACCACGGGCTCGCGGTGATCGGCGAGATCCCGGCCGGGTTGCCCCGTCCCGCGTGGCCGGACCTCTCCCAGCTGAACCGGCTGGTGATGCCCGCTCTGGGCATCCTGCTGGTCGGCTACACCGACTTCATCCTCACCGCCCGCGCCTTCGAGAGCGCCGGGGAGGAGCGACGGCTGGATGCCAACCAGGAACTGCTGGCTCTCGGTGCGGTCAACCTCGGTGCCGGCTTCTTCCAGGGCTTCCCGGTGAGCAGCAGCGCCAGCCGGACCGCCCTCGCCGAGTCGGCCGGCGGCCGCAGCCAGCTGTACGCGCTGACGGCCGGCGTCGGAGTGGTCGCCGTGCTGCTCTTCCTCAGCCCGCTGCTGCACGACACCCCGGACGCCGTGCTGGGCTCCCTGGTGGTGTTCGCCGCGCTGCGGATGATCGACCTCGCCGGCTTCCGCCGACTGGCCTCCTTCCGGAGCCGCGAGCTGCTGCTGGCACTCGGCTGCATGCTCGGTGTGCTGACCCTGGACATCCTCTACGGCGTGCTGGTCGCGGTCGGGCTGTCGGTGATCGAGTTGCTCAGCCGGGTCGCCCGACCGCACGACGCCGTGCTCGGCCTGGTGCCCGGCCTGGCCGGGATGCACGACGTCGACGACTACCCCGAGGCACGGACCGTCCCCGGCCTGCTGGTCTACCGCTACGACTCCCCGCTGTTCTTCGCCAACGCGGAGAACCTCCGCCGCCGCGCCCTGGCCGCCCTGGCCGAACAGCCCGAGCCGGTACGGTGGTTCGTCCTCAACACCGAGGCGAACGTCGAGGTGGACATCACCGCGCTGGATGCCCTGGACGCCCTGCGGCTCGAACTGACCGCCCACGGAATCGTGTTCGCCCTGGCCCGGGTCAAACAGGATCTGCGCGACGAACTCGACGCGTACGGACTGAGCGGGTCCGTCGGCGCCGACCGGATCTTCCCCGCCCTCTCCACGGCAGTGGCCGCGTACGAGGCCTGGACCCGGGGCAACGGCCCCCCGGACACCCCACCACCGCCCTGACCACTCCCCCGGGCATCCCGTCCGCCCGCCCACGACGCAAAAGGCCCGGCTCAGCGCTCCCGCCCCCGCGGTTTCAGCGGGGTGGCCGGGAGCGCCGGTGCCGGCAACCGGGCGCCGGCGTAGCCGTGGACGGTGCCGAAGCGGTCTCCCGTCATCCAGTCCGCGCGGGCGCGGGCGATGTCCTCGGTGGAGCGGCCGATGAAGTTCCACCACATGACGATCCGCTCCTCGAAGGGTGCGCCGCCGAGGAGGAGGACGGCGGCGTCGGTGCGGGCGAGTAGGGGGAGTTCGGGGCGGCCGCAACCGAGGTAGAGCATGGTGCCGGGTTCCACCCGGACGCCGTCGACGTCGAGGCTGCCCGACATCGAGAGCACGGCGTACTCGAAGTCGGGGACGAGCGGCAGCTTCAGGTCGGCGCCCTCGGTGAGGGCGAGGTCGGCGCCGGCCAGGGGCGTGTAGGTGGTGCCGGGCGAACTCGCGCCGTCCAGGCCACCGAGGATGACGGTGGCGCGCAGGCCGGGGGCGGTGACGACGGGGAGGTCGGCGTGGTGCTCGAAGGCGGGCGCGGCGTTGCGGTGGGCGTCGGGGAGGGCGACCCAGAGCTGGGCGCCGTGCAGGTAGCGGGCGTGCGGGCGGGGGGATTCCTCGGAGTGCGAGATGGCCCGGCCGGAGGTCATCAGGCCCAGCTCGTACGGGCGGACGGTCTGCAGGCTGCCGAGGCTGTCGCGGTGCAGCACCTCGCCCTGGTGCAGCCAGCTGACCGTCTGGAGGCCCATGTGCGGGTGCGGCGGGACCTGCATACCGGGCTCGTCGGCGATGTCGTCCGGGCCGTAGTGGTCGACGAAACACCAGGCGCCCACCATCCGGCGGCCCAGGTTGGGCAGCAGCCGGTTGACCACCGTGCTCTCGCCGAGCGGCACTTGACGGCCCGTCATCAGGTCGTGCACCGGGCCGGTGTCGGCCTCGCGGCCGCAGGTGGTCGGGGCGGGCTTGAGGTCGAGGTTGCTCATCTGCGGTTCCACCACCGTGCGGAGAGGGTCCGGGCCGTCGTCGCCCATGATCCTCCGGAACCGCCCTCGGATCCCCCACCCCGCGCCGGGGGGCGGAGGATCCGGCGGGTGATTCAGTGCGCGCAGGCCCACCAGGCGTCGGCGGTGGCCCTGGCCGCCAGCTCGCGCAGGCTGCGCACGGCCCCGGCCGGGTCCTGCGCGCCGTACACCGCGGAACCGGCGACGAACACGTCCGCCCCGGCCTCGGCGCAGCGCTCGATGGTGCTCGCGGAGACGCCGCCGTCGACCTGGAGCCACAGTTCCAGGCCGTGCTTGTCGATCAGCTCCCGGGTGCGGCGGATCTTCGGCAGCATGATGTCCAGGAACGCCTGGCCGCCGAAGCCGGGCTCGACGGTCATGATCAGCAGCATGTCGAGCTCGGGCAGCAGGTCCTCGTACGGCTCGATCGGCGTGCCCGGCTTGAGCGCCATCGAGGCCCGCGCGCCCTTGGCGCGGATCTCGCGGGCCAGCCGGACGGGCGCGGCGGCCGCCTCGACGTGGAAGGTGACGGAGCCCGCGCCGGCCTCGACGTACTGGGGGGCCCAGCGGTCCGGGTCCTCGATCATCAGGTGGCAGTCGAGCGGGGTGTCGGTGGCCCGGGCCAGCGACTCGACGATCGGTACGCCCAGGGTCAGGTTGGGCACGAAGTGGTTGTCCATCACGTCGACGTGCAGCCAGTCCGAGCCCCTGACGGCCTCGGCCTCCTCGGCGAGCCGGGCGAAGTCCGCGGACAGGATGCTGGGGTTGATCTGCGCCATTACCGAATACCTTCACAGGAGGACGGGGGCGCCCCGGGAGCGGGCACCTCGCCCCATCATCTCGCGCCGCCGCCCGGCCCGGCGCACCCCGCGGCCCGTGCGTGACCCTCATCACACCGGCGGGAGGGTTACTCCGCCCGGCGGCGTGGTCATCAGCACCTGAGCGGCCCGCGCAGCCGATCCGTCGGCGCGGGACCGGGCCGCCCCCGTCCAGCCGAGCTGTCCGCTCGCTCCGAGGAAGGTGTTCCGATGGCTGATCTCGTCCACCCCGCCCGCGCGTTGTGGTGGCTCTTCGAGCCGGTGCACGCCGTCACCTACTTCGTGCCCGAGGGCCTCGACGCCTACGAGGCGGCCGGGCTGCGCGGCCCCTGGCGCGGCTACTTCGCGAGCCGCTCGGCGCCGTTGGGCGCCGTGGACGCCCCGCCGGTGATCGCCGCGTTCTTCAACTTCGCGCCGGCGACGGTCGAGCGCGCGCTGCCCGAGGTGTGGACGCACGCGAGCCCGGAGGAGGTGCTGGCCGCCCGGCTGAAGGGCGCCTCGGCCTCGCTGGCCCGGCTGCTGGAGCACGTGGACCCGGCGCAGGTCGAGCTGGCCACGGACGCGCTGGAGCAGGCCGCCGGGCGGCTGGACTGCGGCGGCCGGGTGCTGGCCGCCGCCAACGCCGTGCTCCCCCGCCCCGACGGCCTGTACGAGAGGCTCTGGCAGGCCGCCACGGTGATGCGCGAGCACCGCGGCGACGGGCACGTGGCGGCCCTGGTCACGGCCGGGCTGGACGGCTGCGAGGCCCTGGTGGTCCGCTGTGCGATGGACATGCGGCGCGAGGTGCTCCAGCCGATGCGCGGCTGGACGGACGAGGAGTGGGAGGCGGCCGCGGCGCGCCTGGTCGAGCGGGGCTGGCTGACCGCGGAGGGCGCGATCACCGAGCTCGGCCGGATCCGGCACCAGGGGCTGGAGGCGGCCACCGACCTGGCCGCGGCCCGGGTGTGGGAGAACTACCCGCGCGCCGAACTCGACCGGCTGGCCGCGGCGTTGAAGCCGATCTCGGCGCTCTGTCGCGCCGCCATCCCGGTCAACCCGATGGGCCTGCCCACCGACCACCCGTAGGGCGCGACCCGGCGAACGCGCCCGTACGGCTCCACCCGCTACTGCGCCGCCGGCGGGCCGAGGACGATCCCCCGCCCGGCGTAGAAGGGCCCGAAGGACGGCCACGGCACGTGCGCGAAGGCCTGCGACTCGCCCGGGAACCCGGACGGGTTGTGGATCACCAGCGCCGTGTCCGTGGCCCCCACCGCCAGCACCAGGTGCCCGCCCCGCCGCACCGGCTCCGGACCGGCCGGGTGCCGGATCGACGGGTGCACCGACAGCATCACCAGCCGGCCGTCGACCACCTCGCCGGCGATCTCCTGCGGTGCCAACTCCCGCGCCTCCGCGGCCAGTCCCCACCGCTGCCGGGCGTAGGCGGCGAACGGCGTGTGGATCAGCCCGCGCAGGCCGTCGCCCTCCCGCACGTACGCGCCCGCCGCCACGCACTCCCCAGCCAGGGTCAGCGCCCGCGGCGCCAGGCCCCACCAGTGGTCCAGCGCCATCCGCAGGCAGGCCACCCCGCACAGCCGCCACGACCACCACGCGTACTCCTCCGGGGTGGCGGCACCGGACTGCCCCCACCGCGGGTCCTCGGCCGCGTCGACCTCACCCTCGATGATCGCCCGCACGAGCTCCGCCGACTCCCACTGCGCGTAGTACGGCACCTCGTGCACCACAGCCCTCTCCGCCATCCCCCGACGCTCTCACGCCGCGGCGGCCGCCGGGTCACGACACTCCGTTCCCGGCCGCCACCACGGGCGCCGGACGGGGACACCCACCCTCGAAGCCCCGGCACCAGGACTTCGAGGGTGCGGAACCGCCCCACCAGGTGCGGAACCGCCTACCAGGCGTAGTCCTCCGGGGCGGGCTGGTGGCCGGGGAAGATCTCGTCGAGGCGGTCGAGGGTCTTCTGGTCCAGGTGCAGGTCGAGGGCGCCGAGAGCGCCGTCGAGGTGGGCGAGGGTGCGCGGGCCGATGATGGGGGCGGTGACGGCGGGGCGGCTGAGCAGCCAGGCGAGGGCGAGGTCGGCGGGGTCGGCGCCGAGTTCGGCGGCGAAGTCCTCGTAGGCCTGGATCCGGTCGCGGTGGGTCTCCAGGATTTCACCGGCGTGCCCCAGCGCGCCCCGCACCCTGGTCCCCTCCCGCTCCTTCCGCAGGACGCCGCCGAGCAGCCCGCTGCGCAGCGGGGACCAGGGCAGCAGCCCGAGGCCGTAGTGCTGGAGCGCGGGAATGACCTCCAGTTCGACGGTGCGGTCGAGCAGGTTGTACAGCGACTGTTCGCTGACCAGCCCGAGGAAGTGCCGGGCGCGGGCGGCCTCCTGGGCCTGGGCGATGTGCCAGCCGGCGAAGTTGCTGGAGCCGACGTAGATGATCTTGCCCTGGGCGACCAGGAGCTCCATCGCCTGCCAGATCTCCTCCCAGGGCGTGTCCCGGTCGATGTGGTGCATCTGGTAGAGGTCGATGTGGTCGGTCCGGAGGCGCCGCAGGCTGGCCTCGACGGCTCTGCGGATGGCGAGGGCGGAGAGCCGGCCCTCGTTTGGCCAGTCGCCCATCGGGGCGTAGGCCTTGGTGGCGAGGACGGTGCGCTCGCGCCGCCCGCCGCCCTGGGCGAACCAGCGGCCGATGATCTCCTCGGTGCGACCCTTGAGGTTGCCTTCGCTGTCGCGGCCGTAGGCGTTGGCGGTGTCGAAGAAGTTGACGCCCCGCTCGTGGGCGGTGTCCATGATGCGGTGGGCCTCGGACTCCTCGGTGTGCGGGCCGAAGTTCATGGTGCCCAGGCACAGTCGGGAGACGGTCAGGCCGGTGCGGCCGAGGTGGGTGAACTCCATGGCGTCCACCTTCGGCCGCACCGGCGGCGGTGTCCAGCACATTCCACCGGACGAGCCGACCGGGCGGTCGCCTCACCGCCCGTGCGTGCCGAACTTCCGTACGGCGAGCGGCACGCAGAGCGCCAGCAGCACCCCGCTCCAGAGCAGCGCGGCGAGCCCGGCGTGCTGCATCGGCCAGGCGTCGCCCGGGGCCGAGGGGTTGCCGAAGAGTTCCCGGCAGGCCTGGACCACGGAGCTGACCGGGTTCCAGTCGGCGACGGTCCGCAGCCAGCCGGGCATGCCGCCGGTGGGCACGTAGGCGTTGGTCACCATCGCCACCGGGAAGACGGCGACGGCGAGTTGGCCGGCGGCCTCCTCCTTGCCGACGGCGAGGCCGAGGCAGGTCCCGACCCAGGTCATCACGAACCGGAAGAGCAGCAGCAGCGCGAACCCGCCCGCCGCGTCGGCGAGTCCGTGCCGGACCCGCCAGCCGGCGGCGAGCCCGACGAGCGCGAGCAGCGCCAGCACGACGACGCTGACCAGCAGGTCGGCGAGGTTCTGCCCGAGCAGCAGTCCGGTCCGGGAGACCGGCATCGAGCGCAGCCGGTCGGTGACGCCGCGCCCGAGGTCGCGGGCGGCGCCGACCATGGTGGGCATGATGCCGTTGGTGGCGACCATGGCGAACAGCCCGGGCATCAGGAACTCCCGGTAGTCGCCCCCGCCAGGCACCTGGATGGCGCTGCCGAAGACGTACCCGAAGACCACCACCATGACCACCGGCACGCCCAGCGAGGCGGCCAACAGGCCCGGCGAGTGCCGGTAATTGAGCAGGATGCGCAGCATCGAGGTCCAGCTGTCGGCGACCAGCCGCGCGGCTGCGGACGGGACCGCGACGGGAGACGTGGCGGGAGACGCGACGGAGTACGTGGTGGCCATCAGGCGGCCCTCCCCTCGGTGGCGGTCAGCGCGAGGAACACGTCGTCCAGCGAGGGCGCCCGCACCGCGGCGTCCTCGGCCACCACCCCGGCCGACTCCAACTCCCGTACCAGCAGGGGCAGGAGGACGGACCTCCCGGGCTGCGTCAGCGCCGTGACGGTCCGCTCGGGGACGTCCACCCGCACGTCGCCGCCGGACAGCGCGGACAACACCACGGCGGTGGCGGCGAGTTGGCCCGGCTCGGCGAGCGTGACGGACACCTGGCTGCCGATCGCCGCCTTGAGCCGGTCCGGCGGCCCGGTGGCGATGGCGGCGCCGTGGTCGACGACGACGATCTCGTCGGCGAGCCGATCGGCCTCCTCCAGGTACTGGGTGGTGAGCAGCACGGTGGTGCCACCCTCGGCCAACTCCCGTACGGTGTCCCAGATTTCCTGACGGCTGCGCGGGTCGAGCCCGGTGGTGGGCTCGTCCAGGAAGAGCACGGGCGGGCTGGTGACGAGGCTGGCGATCAGGTCGAGGCGCCGACGCATGCCGCCGGAGTAGGTGCGGACGAGGCGGCCGCCGGCCTCGGCCAGCCCGAAGCGTTCCAGCAGTTCGTCGGCGCGCGCCCGGGCCCGGCGGCCGCCCAGGCGGTGGAGCCGGCCGAGCAGGTGGAGGTTGTCGCGCCCGGTGATGCCCTCGTCGACGGCGGCGTGCTGCCCGGCGAGGCCGATGGAGCGTCGGACGGCTTCGGCCTCGCGCAGCACGTCGTGTCCGGCGACCCGGGCGGTGCCCCGGTCAGGGGCGACCAGGGTGGCGAGAACCCGCACGGCGGTGGTCTTGCCGGCGCCGTTGGGGCCGAGCAGGCCGCAGACGGTGCCGACGGGGACGGTGAGGTCGAGGCCGCGCAGGGCCTCGGTGGCGCCGAAGCGTTTGGCCACGCCCACCATCTCGATGGCGGGCCGGTCGGCATCGGGCCGGTTGGCGTAGGGCCGGTTGGCATCGGACATGGCTCTGCCCTCTCTCTAGGTACAGCGTACGTAGAAGCGTGAGCCCATGCTACTAGGTACGCCGTACGTATCTAAGATGGGAGACCGAGGTGATCTTCCGTGCCGTCCAGCAAGACCCCCAGCAGCGCCAAGCCCGCGCCCCCCGAGGCACCCGAGCTGATCTGGCTGCGCCCCGAGCGCACCGGCCGCGGCCCCCGCCCGGCCCACAGCCGGACCACCATCGCGGCGGCGGCCGTCGAGATCGCCGACGCGGAGGGCCTGGACGCCGTCTCCATGCGCCGGGTCGCGGCCGCCCTCGGAGCAGGCACCATGTCGCTCTACAACTACGTGCCGAAGAAGGAGCACCTGCTCGACCTGATGCTCGACGCGGCCGCCGGCGAGTACGACCTCGCCGCCCTCGCCCCCACCGGCGACCCGCGCGCCGACCTGCGCCACCTCGGCCACCAGCAGCTCGCCCTCTGCCGCCGCCACCCCTGGCTGCCCGCCCTGGTCATCGCCCGCCCCGGCATCGGCCCCAACGCCCTGCGCTACACCGACCACTTCCTCGCCGTCACCGCCCCCACCGGCCTCGACGGCGGGGCGCGGATGGAGGCGATGGCGATGTTCAACGGCTTCGTCTGCCAGTACGCCCAGTACGAGCAGACGGCCGCCGCGGGCGCCAAGTGGCAGGCGGAGCTGGTCGGTTACCTGACCAAGGCGGCGATGAGCGGCGAATACCCGCACCTGGCCCAGGCGTTCGCGACGTCCGGACCGCCCGCCGATCCGGACACCGCCTTCGACCGCTCACTCGACCGGGTGATCACGGCGATCCTGGCCCCGCCGGCCGGCTAGGGCCTGTCCGTCACGAGGACGCCGGCCCTTGAATCGGGGCCCGCTCAGCCCGCCAGCTGCGCCCGGTCCAGCAGCGCGACCGCCCGTCCGTCGACCAGTACCAGCACGCCCGGGTGCCCCTCCCCCAGCTCCGCCCGCGCCTCGGCCGGCGACTGCCCGACCCCCACCGTCGGCAGCGTCGGCCCGAGCAGCGCGCCCACCGGATCGTCGGGCTTGGCACCGCCGTCCGCGAGCGCCGCCGCCAGCGCCTCCCGCGACACCGAGCCGACCACCTCCGTCGCGCTCACCCCGTACGGCCACGCCGTCCGCGCGAGCACCACCGGCGCCACCCCGCCCGGCGCCGCACCCAGCGCCTCCAGCGCCGCACCCACCGTCGCGTCGGCGGTGACCGTCACCAGCGGCCCGGCGTCGTCGATCAGCGGCCGGAGGCCGTCCGAGGACTCCAGGAACCCCCACTGCCGCATCCAGTCATCGCTGTGCACCTTGGACAGGTAGGAGCGCCCCGAGTCCGGCAGCAGCACCACGACCAGGTCGTCCGGCCCGAGCCGCCGCGCCACCCGCAGCGCCGCCGCCACCGCCGCACCCGAGGAGGGTCCGGCCAGAATGCCTTCCTCCCTGGCGAGTTGACGTGCCGTCAACAGTGCCTCCCGGTCCGGGATCCGCTCGAAGGCGTCCACCACCTCCGACCGGTACGCCTGCGGCCAGCGGTCCTCGACGGTCTCGGGGTGGTGGAAGTGCCCGATGCTCTCGACGTACCAGGGGCTGCCGTCGCCGCCCCCGTACTGCGAGGAGAGCGGGTCCGCCCCGACCACGGTCACCGCACCACCCGAGACCTCCTTCAGGTAGCTCCCGGTGCCGGTGATCGTCCCACCCGTACCGACGCCCGCGACGAAGTGCGTCACCCGGCCGCCGGTCTGCTCCCAGACCTCCGGGCCGGTGGTCCGGATGTGGGCATCCGGGTTGGCCGGGTTGTCGTACTGGTTGGCCAGCCAGGCGCCGGGGATCTCCTCCGCGAGCCGCCGGACGAGGTTGAACAGGTGGCGCGGGTCCTCCTGCGGCACGTTGGTCGGCGCGGTCACCACCTCGGCGCCGTACGCCCGCAGGATGTCCGACTTCTCGGCGGCCGAACGGTCGGACACCCCGGCGATCACCCGGTACCCGCGCTGCCGGCCCGCGATGGTCAGCCCGATGCCGGTGTTGCCGGAGGTCGCCTCGACGATCGTCCCGCCGGGGCGCAGCAGCCCGTCCCGCTCGGCGGCCAGCACCATCGACAGCGCGGCCCGGTCCTTCACGCTGCCGCCGATGTTGAGGAACTCCGCCTTGGCGTAGATCGGCGCGGCGATCCCGGCGCCGAGGCGGGCCAGGCGGAACAGCGGCGTCCCGCCGATCGCGTCCAGTACGGATTCGTGAACTGCCGCCATGGACGGCCTCCTTCTCTCGATGCCCCAACGCGAGGTCCGATACCCGCCAGCAGTGCCGGGGGCACCGGACAAGACTCACTGACGCATCCTGAACGAAAGGCGGACACCCGTGCACGTCGCCCCCGGCCTCAAGGTCCTCTACTTCGGCACCCCGGTGGTGCTCGTCAGCACCCGCAACGAGGACGGAAGCGCCAACCTCGCCCCGATCTCGTCCGCGTGGTGGCTGGGCCAGTACTGCATGATCGGCATGGGCGGCAGCGCCCGGACGACGCAGAACCTGCTGCGCGAACGCGAGTGCGTGCTCAACCTGCCGTCCTCGGCGATGGTGGACGTCGTCGACCGGATCGCGCTCACCACCGGCAGCCCGGAGATCCGGGAGTACCGGCAGAAGCAGGGCTACCGCTACGAACCCGAGAAGTTCAAGCTCGCCGAACTCACGGAGCAGCCCTCCGAGTTGGTCTCCCCGCCGCGCGCCGCCGAATGCCCGGTCCAACTGGAGTGCCGGCTCGTCGACGCACACCCGCTGGGCACCGACGCGAACGGCGAGAAGGGCTTCGCCACCGCCTTCCAACTGGAGGTGCTCCGCGCCCACGTCGAGGAGGAGTTGGTCATCCCCGGCACCCACTACGTGGATCCGGTCGGGTGGGACCCGCTGATCATGAAGTTCTGTGAGTTCTTCGGCGGCGGCGAGAACATCCACCCCTCCCGCCTCGCCCAGGGCTGGCAGATGCCGCACGACCTGTAGCCCGGGCCCGGCGTGGGGGCCCGCCGCACCGGGCCCCACGTTCTACCGTTCCGGCATGAGCCGTCGCGAAACCCCGGACCAACCCCGGCCGGCGCCCGCCACGCCGTGGCGGCAGGCCAACGGGCTCCTCCGGAGCTGGCGCTACGACGCCCTGTTGGAGGAGGGCCGGCGCGCGTGGGCAGCCGGGGACGCACCTGATGCGGCGGAGCCTGCGGCGCCCGAACGCACCTCGGTGCTCTGGCGCTTCGAGGCCTCGGCCGAGCCCTGGCGGCTACGGATGACCGCCGTGGAGCGTACGGGAGTTGACGACGGCCGCGAGGAGATCCGCGTGGACGGCACGCGCTGGTGGGCCCGGTCGCGGGGCCGGGCCCACTCGGGCGACGCCAGGGAAGGCCAGTCGATCGGGACGGACGGACTGGCGACCATGCTGCGCCCCCCGGACGTCGTCGAGCTGCTCGGGCTGCGCCCCACCGCCCGGCCGGCGCGGACCGGCGGCCGGGCGCTCATCGAATACGCCGGCGCCCTGCCGGACCCGGGAGCGGATCTCCCCCGTTGGGAGGACGCCTCGTTCGAACTCGGCGACTTGGTCGTCCTCGGCTCCGACGGCTACCGCCTCACGGTGGACGCGGACACCGGCGTGGTGGTCGCCTGGCAGGCATCGGTCGGCGGACACCCGGCACGCGGAGCCGAGCTGCGCGATCTCCGCCTCACCTGAGAGCCGGCCCGCCTCAGATGGGCTGCGCGCAGAGCGCGCGCTTCGTCCGCGCAGGATCCAGGCCGTCGCCGACGACCTCTTCCTTGACGTCGACGTTGGACGATCCGCCGGGGCCCTCCGCCCACGCCTTGACCGTCCAGCGGCCGGCGCAGAGCCAGTTCCGGGTCATCGTGGGGGTGCTGCAGTAGGTGGTGCCGAAGCAGTCCTGGTCCCGGTCGTCCTGCAAGGCGCCGTTCCAGTACAGCCGGACATGGAGGTGGAGGTCACCACTGGACCAGCCGACGGTGTTGCCGCTCCAGGTCACGCTGCTGCCGTCGATGACCAGCCGGGCGGTGGAGTGTCCCGGCGTCACCCGCGTACTCGCCGCACCGGCCACCGCCGGTGCGGTCAGACAGGTCGCGGTGATACCACCCACCGCCACCCCGACCGAGCAGACGGACGCGAAGCGCTGCCACAGCTTCGTCAGCGACTGGTTGCGACGAACGGATCGAAGGATCACGGCTCTTGGCCTTTCCGGCAGACGATCACTTGGCGCGATTCTGCACGGGTGACCACTCACTGACCGTACTGAAGACGCCCGCTGAACGGGTGAGTCTCGAGGCGGTCGCGGATTGACGGCACCGGCGGTGCTCACCCGGGCGATGGCACCCGCTCTGCGACCCGGCCAGCCGGCTGACATGGTGGGCACCATGTCCGATCGTGCACGACTGTTCCGGAGGTGGCCGCCGGACCGACTGCCCCGCCGGGGAACTGCGTCCAGCGACCTCCCTGACCCGGCAGGCAGGTTCAAGGCCGCCAGCTGGCGGCAGTCCGTGCTCGCGCGGGTCACCCAGGCGAGCGCCCGGCTGGAGGCCTTGGAGCAGAGGCCTCACGACGAAGCCCGCTCCGCGCTCCTGGACGGGGCCAGGAGGAATCTGGCAGCGGCCCGCGACGCGGCGGCCAACACGCGTACGAACCTCACCGGGGCGGCATCGGAACGCGCCTGGACCAACCTCCAGGCGGCTGTGATCGTCCTGCTGACGTTGGCCGACGACGAGGAGCTGGTCGGCTGGGGGCCGGAGGTCCTGGAGTTCGCCCGTCTTCACCTGCGCTCGGACGACCCCCGGCGGGTGGCCCTCGAAGAGCGGCTCGATCCGCCCCCGGCGCCGCAGAAGTTGCAGCCCCTGGAGGCCGGCAGTCGCCACATCGCGATCCACGCCCTCCAGGGTGCGTTCGCGGCGAACTCGGTGGAGAAGACCCGCGCACGCAGCTTCCGCGCCGTCGTCCACGCGGGCACCCTCGTGCTCTTCGGTGTGGCCGCCGGCCTGGCGTGGCTCGGGTGGAACCATCCGTCCACACTGGAACTCTGCTTCCCTGATCCGAATCCCACCGCGTGCGCCGCCAGCAGCACGGTGTCCCCGAGCGCGAGCCCCGGCGCGAGCCCCAGCCCAAGCCCCGGCGCGAGCCCGGGCGCGAGTTCGACTCCGAACCCCACGGTCACGGCGACGGCCGCACCCGGCCCCTCGGCGCCCAGCAGCACGGCTCAGGAGGCCCAACCGAGCCAGTGGGACATCCCGCTCGTCGAGCTGTGCGGCCTGGCCGCCGCCGCGCTGACCACCGCGGTGGCGCTGCGCCGACTGAACAGCGGCGGGACACCGTTCGCCATTCCGCTGGCCCTGTCCCTGCTCAAGCTCCCCGCCGGGGCGGTGTCGGCGGTGATCGGCCTGATGCTGATCCGTGGCGGCCTGATCCCCGGCCTCGACAAACTGTCGACCCAGGGGCAGATCCTGGCCTGGGCGGCGCTGTTCGGCGTCGCCCAACACGCGCTCACCCGCTTCCTCGACGAGAAGGGCCGACAGGTCCTCAGCAGTGTGCACAGCCCTGCGCCCGGAGTCGATGAGCCTCTACCCGAGCAGCGTCACTGACCGCGCGGAGCGGGAAGTCGGACCGGCCGACTTCCCACTCCGCGCGCCCGTTTCCCCGGTCTACCTGTGCTCCACCAGGTCCTTGAACTGCTCCAGATCCGTCCGCACCGCCTGCTCGACGGCCCGCACCTGGGCGAAGCCCTTCGGGCCGCCGAAGGCCGCCCGCAGTTCGTCCGCGTCGTACTCCAGCCGTGCCTGCAACTCGCAGTGAGCGCTGTCCAACGCCCGCACGGCGAAGGCGCCCTTCAGCTCCGGGCTGCCGCCGGTCGTCTCCCACGCCAGCACCTGCCCGCCGCTGTCGGTGAGTTGGGTGTCGAAACCGCGCTGCTCGCCGCCGATGCCGACGTCGAAGTGCGCCCGGTTGTCGCGCTCCGCGAGCGCGCTGCGCACGCCGTCCACGAAGCGCGGATACTCGTCGATCCGGTGCAGTTGGTCCCACACCTGCTCGGCCGGCACGTCGATCTCGATCTGTTCTTCCAGTCTGCCCATCGGAGCCGTCACCTCCCGAACCACTGGCCCGCCCCGTCCGGCCGGGCCGTCACGCTCCTTCTCCAGCCTGCGCCGCCGCTCCCCCACCCGCACCTCCGCACGGGGTATCGAACAGCTTCCTTATTTAGGCTAGCCTTACCTTATGAACCATCTGCTGTCGGCCGCGAACACGGTCGGATACACCATGCCCCCGGTCTGGCGGATCCTGACCAAGACCGGCTACTTCATCGGCCTCAGCGGCTCCATCGGTGCCACCGTCACCTACGCGACGACCGTCCGCCCCGCCCTGCGCGCCGCCGGTACCGACACCCGGGACGCCACGGTGCTGCGCAGCAGGTCGGCCACCTTCCTGGCTGGGGCGGGTGTGGCGCTGCTGGTCGCCGGCTACTTCCAGCTGGCCGCCCGCGTCGCCCGCGCCGGCAAGGGCATGCCGTTCGGCGACGCCCTCGCCCCCGGCGCGATCCGGGACTACCTGCGGGCGCCCGCCGCCAAGGACGCCTGGATCGCCCAGGGCACCGTCCACCTCGTCCAGAACGCCGTCCTCGCCGTGACGGCCGCCGCCCTGATGGCACTGTTCATACCGGCCGCCCGGCGCCACACGGACGCGATCGCCCTCACCGCGCTGCCGCTCTCCCTCGCCGTGAGCCTGATCGCCGCCGTCCCGACCACGGCCCCCGCCGACCTCGACCGCTGGCTCGACCTCGCCTTCGACCAGACCCACATCGTCTCCGGCACGGTCTGGCTCGGCGGCCTCGCCGCCCTGGTCGCCCTCGTCGGCACCCGAGGCCGTCTCGGCGACGGCGCCGGCCTGCTCTGGGCCGACCTGTGGCGCCGCTTCAGCCTCGTCGCGATGATCTGCGTCGGTGCCGTCACCGTCTCCGGGCTGTGGCTCAGCTGGAAGCACGTCGGCGGCATCTCCCAGCTCTGGACCACGGGGTACGGCATCGCCCTGCTCGTCAAAATCCTGCTGGTCGTCGGCCTGGTGGCCGCCGGCGCCGTCAACCAGTTCTGGCTCATGCCCCGGATCGTCCGGGCTCGCCGTGCCGACGACACCGCCACGCTCCTGCACCTGACGCTGCGCCACTTCCCCAAGGTCGTCTGGGGTGAGGTCGCCCTCGGCCTCGCCGTCCTCGTGGTCATGCCCTTCCTCGCCGGCTCCGCCCGCACGGAGGCCGGCAGCGCCAAGGCTGTCTCCTCCGGCAGCGTCTTCGCCGCCGGGGCCGCCCTGGTCGCCGCCCTGGCCGTCTCGCTCTACGCGACCGCCAAGGCTTCCGACGCCCTGTCCCGGCGTCAGGACGCCTCCCCGGCGACGGCCTGAGCAGCCGGAGGCCGGTCCGGCGTGCGTGAGGGGCGCGCACCAAACGGTGTGCGC
>NZ_JBEOSA010000015.1:0-143721 GCF_040302625.1 Kitasatospora sp. NPDC097643
AGTTTCATTCATCGGATTTGCTTTCCGTTTCCCGCCACCGCTCTCTCGCGGCGACTCCGGAACTGTACGGGGCCGGGCCCGCCACATGCAAATCGCCCCCGCCCGGGATCCGGGCGGGGGCGACAGGCTGGTTGGCGGGCGCGCGATCAGCGGACCTCGGTGATCTCCGGGCCGCGGGCGAACGGGTCCAGCGAGGTGCCGGCGAAACGGCTGTCCCCCTCGCCGGCGGCCGCCACCGCACCGCCACCGTCGGCGACCATCTGGGCGTCCTCGGGCAGCTTCAGCACGATCGGGTCGCGGGGCGCCATCGGGGCCTCGCCGCGGACGACGACCGTCTGCCGGAACACCTGCTCCAGGATGCCGGCCATCTCGGGCTGCACGGCGGCCTGGCCCGAGATCACACCGCGCAGGAACCAGCGCGGACCGTCGCAACCGACGAAGCGCACCAGCTGCACACCCTGGGTGCCGTCCGGCAGCTGCACCGGGACCTGGGCGCGGAGGTGCCAGCCGAGCGGGCCCTCCTCCTCCTCGACGAGGCCGCCCTGCGAGGTGATGCCGTTGGCGATCTCCTCGCGGACCTCGCCCCAGATGCCCTCCGACTTGGGGGCCGCGAAGGCCTGGAGCTGGACGGCGCTGTTGCCGAGGACCAGGGTCGCGGCGACGATCGCGTCTCCGGCGACCTCGACGCGCAGTTCCATGCCCTCGACACCGGGGACCAGCAGACCCCCGAGGTCGACTCGCCCCTCCTCAGGGTTCTCGAGCTCGGAGTGGTCCCACGGGCCGTCCGGCCGCGGGGCCGGAGGCAGGCCGACCCTGTCGGCCGGGTCCAGCTCGGTCACGTTCTCGCTCTCGGCGGAACCTTCGACGTCATCGGCCGTCTCGTCGGCGCTGATGGCGTCGTCGGCGAGCTGCTCGACAGCGTCCTCGCTCTTCTGGCGACGACGGAACACGGTCACTGTCCTTCCCGGTCCAAGACCGATGCGAATACCTGCTCGGCTTCCTGCGAGGCCGCGGGCATGCTAGACCGCGGCGTGGCCGCCGGTCGACCCGAACCCACCCTCGGCGCGTGCCGACCCCGGCAGCTCGGCCACCTCGTGGAAGCGGGCCTTCTCGACCTGCTGGATGACCAGCTGGGCGATCCGGTCCCCTCGGCGGAAGCTGACCCCCTCGCGCGGGTCCAGATTGACGACGATCACCTTGATCTCTCCACGGTACCCGGCATCGACCGTCCCCGGGGCGTTCACGAGCGCAACTCCGCAACGAGCTGCCAGCCCGGAACGGGGGTGGACGAAGGCCGCGTAGCCGTCCGGGAGCGCGACGGCGATGCCGGTGGGCAGCACCGCCCGCTCGCCCGGCGCCAGCTCGGCGTCGACGGTGGTCCGCAGGTCGGCCCCGGCGTCGCCGGGCTGCGCGTACGCCGGCAGCGGCAGCTCGGGGTCGATGCGCCTGATCAGGACGTCCAGGGGCTGGCGGGGGCTGCTCAAGGGTTCACCTCAAAGGCTCGTGCGCGCTTCATCAGATCCGGGTCGTCGAGGACCTTGTCGATGTCCTCGGGACGACCGTGCGTGGTGAAGTGTTCCAGCTTCACCTGGATGAAGAGCGCCTGAGCACGCACCGCGACCGGTCCGTCGGGGCCGCCGATCCGCGCCTCGGCGGCGCTGTAGATCTTGCGGCCGTGCACACCGGTGACCCAGGCACGCAGGTGCAGCACCGAGTCGACGGGCACCGGGCAGAGGAAGTCGGTCTCCAGCCGGCCGGTGACGGCGGGGGCGTGCAGCAGCCAGTTGAGCGTGCCGAGGGTCTCGTCCATGGCTGTCGTCAGCACGCCGCCGTGGGCCAGGCCGGGGCCGCCCTGGTGGACGTCCCGGACGGTGAACTCCGCCGTGACGTCGAGCCCTTCGCCGGCCACCGCGTCGATCCGCAGGCCGCCGGGGTGCTGCGGGCCGCAGCCGAAGCAGTGTTCGTAGTGGGAGCCGAGCCGGGTGCCGGGGGCCGGCGCCTCGGGGGCGCGCGGCGGGAGCACGGCGTCCGGCGGCGGGGTGGTGGGCGACGGCGGCAGGACGGGGGCCGGCCGGTCGGCGGGGGTGGTGGGGGTGGTCGAACCGGTCACGGGGCCCAACCCTACCGATCGGTAGGGAGGCGGCCGGTGGGGGTGCCGTCCGGTCCCGGGCGTCAGGACGCCCACAATGGGGGGCATGTACGACGAACGCCTCACGGTGCCGCGCTCCTGGTGGCTGCTCCCGGTCGCGACCGGGCTGACGCTCGCACTGATCCTCCTGCGGGTCAGCCCCCTGGGCGCGCTGATCGGGCTGGTGGTCGGCATCGCCGCCGGCGCGGCCGCGATCAGCAGCTACGGTTCGGTCCGGATCCGGGTGGTCCAGGGTTCCCTGGTGGCCGGCCCGGCCCGGATCCCGGTGGACGCCCTGGGCGCCGCGCAGCCGCTGAGCCCCAAGGAGGCGGCGGCCTGGCGCGGACCGAAGGCCAACCCGCGCGCCTTCATGCTGCTGCGCAGCTACGTCCCGACGGCACTGCGGGTCGAGGTGACCGACCCGGCCGACCCGACGCCGTACCTCTACCTGTCGACCCGCTCGCCGGTGAAGCTGGCGGAGGCGCTGGAGGAGGCCCGCCGGGGCGCCCGCACCTGAGGCCGGGGGTCGGACAGCGTCGGACACCACGGTCGAAAAATCGGTCGAACAAAACGGAGAGGGACGGTTCCGCTACTGCGGGACCGTCCCTACGACTTTGTCCTGGCCGATGCCGACCCGGCCGACTCCGTCCTACCGGCGCCGCCCGTGCGGACGGCCCCCGGTACTGCCGTCCGGCCCCGCTGCCCGGGGCCGGAAGGGGTGGTGTGCCGGTCCCGCGGGGGCCGCGGGTACCGGACCGTGTCCGCCCTGGTGCTCAGGCGCCGCAGTCCCGGCAGATCGGGTTGCCGTTCTTCTCGCTGTACAGCTGGCTGCGGTGGTGCACCAGGAAGCAGCTCATGCAGGTGAACTCGTCCGCCTGCTTCGGCAGCACGCGAACCGCGAGCTCCTCGTTGGAGAGGTCGGCGCCGGGAAGCTCCATGCCTTCGGCGGCGTCGAACTCGTCGATGTCGACAGAGCCGCCGCCCTTGTCGTTCCGACGAGCCTTGAGCTCCTCGATGCTGTCCTCGTTGAGCTCGTCATCGGTCTTGCGTGGGGTGTCGTAGTCCGTTGCCATTTTTCGCTCTCCCCCTCCGGGTTGTGCGGTGTGTGCGGTATCTCCAGCGCACGTAACGCATGGGGGGCCGGTCTTGTGCCCGACCCGAGGCGGAGATTTTGCCTTACTTCAAGCCCTGTTACTCAATCGACACTCAGCCAGGGGTCCGTTGGGGTGATCCTCCGAGGCGCGCGAGGCCTCACGCTGGGCCATCGTCGGCCTCCGCCGGGCCCCGCGCGGCGACCACTCACAGTGAGCACGGGCCGTGCGGGTACCCGCCCTCTCCCTTGCCCACCAGGGGCGGCCGCCAACCCTACCCGCCGGAGGGGGTCGGAAATCCGGTCACGGACGGCGATCAACACCCCGGAGGGCATGATCACTCTCCGGGGTTGACCCACGTCACGCAGCGACACGATGTGAGCTTGGTCACGTTCAGAATCTTCCGGGGCAAACCACGGAAAATCCACCCACTCCGACCGGCCCGTCAGCAGTCCGGGCGGCCGCTCAGCCGGCGTTCTGCCGGGCCGCCCGCCGGGCCAGCAGCGCGGCCTGCCGCTCGTCGAACTTCCGCGCCTGGGCGTCCAGCCCGTCGAGGAAGACGCCGAGCTCGTTCTGCGCCAGCAGGCCCTCGGGGCCGAGGCCGCCGAGCTCCATCACCTTGAGGTGGCGCAGCACCGGCTGGAGCACGTCGTCGTGGTGGATGCGCAGGTTGTAGACCCCGCCGAGGGCGATCTGCGCCGCGGCCCGCTCGAAGCCGGGGATGCCGTGGCCGGGCATCCGGAAACCGGTCACCACGTCGGCGATGGCCCGCATGGCCTGGTCGGGGGCGATCTCCAGGGCGGCCTTCAGCAGGTTCCGGTAGAAGACCATGTGCAGGTTCTCGTCGTTGGCGATCTTCGCCAGCAGCTGGTCGCAGAGCGGGTCGCCGGCGTACTTGCCGGTGTTGCGGTGTGCGATGCGGGTGGCGAGCTCCTGGAAGGCGACGTACGCGACCGAGTGCAGCATGCTGTGCGCGTTGTCGGACTCGAAGCCCTCGGACATGTGGTTCATCCGGGCCCGCTCCAGCTCGACCGGGTCGACGGCCCGGGTGGCGAGCAGGAAGTCGCGGATGGCTATGCCGTGCCGACCCTCCTCGGCGGTCCAGCGGTGCACCCAGGTGCCCCAGGCGCCCTCGCGGCCGAACATGGTCGCGATCTCGTGGTGGTAGCTGGGGAGGTTGTCCTCGGTCAGCAGGTTCACCACCAGCGACACCCGGCCGAGCGGGGTCACCTGGGACTGCTCCAGCGACCAGGCCTCGCCGCCCAGCACGCCGTCGAAGTCGCGGCCCTGGCTCCACGGGACGAACTCGTGCGGCATCCACTCCTTGGCGATGGCCAGGTGGCGGTTGAGCTCCTTCTCCACGACCTCTTCGAGGGCCAGGATCAGCCGCGTGTCGGTCCAGCCGCTCGATCCGAGCGAGGTGCTGCTCTGCACAGGGGCGATGGTCACGGGCTTGCTCCTGGGGGACGACACGCGCTGGGACTGGCGCGTTGGGCGGGCACGTCGGCGGACGCACTTACGGTTCCGTAGGTTACGACACCGTAGGTTGCCCGGTCCAGAAAAGACAAGCCGCCCCCGCCAGGCCTTATGTCGTCTTGACAGGCCTGACGGGAGCGGCTGGAAACGGTCGCTCACGGAACGCGGCGAGCGGGACGCGGACCCGGGCGTGGCGCGGGCGGCCCCCGGAGGGAGCCCGGGAGGGCCCCAGGAGGGGCGTCAGGGGCCGGGGATGCGCACCCGCATGGTGAGGCCGCCCCCGGCGCGCGGAGTGGCCTCGATGGTGCCGGCGTGGGCGCGCACCACCGAGCGGACGATGGACAGGCCGAGTCCGACCCCCTTGTCGCTGCGGGTGCGGTCGGCGCCCTTGATCCGGCGGAACGGTTCGAAGATGTGCTCCAGCTCGTAGCCGGGCACCACCGGGCCGGTGTTGGAGACCACCAGTTCGCCGCCGCCCGGCACCTCGGCGGTGGTGAGCTCCACCCAGCCGCCCGGGGTGTTGTAGCGCACGGCGTTCTGGAGCAGGTTGAGCGCGAGCCGCTCCAGCAGCACGCCGTTGCCCGCGACCACGGCCGGATCGAGCTTCGAGCGGAGCTCGACCTCGCGCCGGCCGGCCTCGGTGCGGGTCTGCTCCAGCGCCCGGGTGGCCACCTCGGAGAGCTCCACCGGGCGGCGGTCGGTCAGCTCGTTCTCGCTGCGGGCGAGCAGCAGCAGGCCCTCCACGAGCTGTTCGCTGCGCTCGTTGGTGGCCAGCAGGGTCTTGCCGAGCTGCTGGAGGTCGGGCGAGGCGGCCGGGTCGGAGAGCTGGACCTCCAGCAGGGTGCGGTTGATCGCCAGCGGGGTGCGCAGCTCGTGCGAGGCGTTGGCGACGAAGCGGCGCTGGGAGTCGAAGGAGCGGTCGAGCCGGTCGAGCATGTCGTCGAAGGTGTCGGCGAGCTCCTTGAGCTCGTCGTCCGGGCCGTCCAGCTCGATCCGCCGGTGCAGGTCGGAGGAGGCGACGTCGCGGGCGGTACGGGTGATCCGGCCGAGCGGGCGCAGCACCCGGCCGGCCATCGCGAAGCCGGCCGCGAAGGCGATCACGGCGAGGCAGACCAGCATGGTGAGCGACTTGCGCAGCAGGGTGTTGAGCGCGGAGTTGGAGCGCAGCAGGTAGTCGTTGGCCTGCTCCTGGTTGAACTGCGCGCTGTTCATCGGCACGCCGTTGACCTGGAAGTTGTTGGCGAAGTCGAACTTGCGCGGGGCGAGGTACTGCACCGCGTCCTGGAAGAACACGTACATCAGCAGCAGCAGCACCACGCCGGCCATCAGGAACATGCCGCCGTACAGCAGGGTGAGCCGCATCCGGATGGTGGGGCGGAACGGCAGCCAGGCGAGCATGCCGTCGCCGGGGACGTACGCCTCTGGGCGCGACTGGTTCCGGGGCGGGCCCGGGGGGTGCGCGGGCTTGGGCGGGACGGCGCGCGGGCCGCCGGCGGGCGCGCCGGAGGCCCCGCCGGCCGGGGGCGGGGTGGTCATGACGGTCCTCTCGGGGCGTCCGCCGGGGCGGGCGCGGGGTGGGTGGGGGCCGGGCGGTGCCGGATCAGATCCGGTAGCCGGAGCCGGGGACGGTGACGATCACCGGCGGGTCGCCGAGCTTGCGGCGCAGCGTCATCACGGTGACGCGCACGACGTTGGTGAACGGGTCGGTGTGCTCGTCCCAGGCCTTCTCCAGCAGCTGTTCGGCGGAGACGACGGCGCCGCCGGCGCGCATCAGCACCTCCAGGACGGCGAACTCCTTGGGGGCGAGCTGGACGGTGCGTCCGTCGCGGATCACCTCGCGGCGGCCGGGGTCGAGCGAGATGCCGGCGCGCTCCAGCACCGGCGGCAGCGGGATGGTCGCGCGACGCCCCAACGCCCTGACCCGGGCGACGAGTTCGCTGAAGGCGAACGGCTTCGGAAGGTAGTCGTCCGCGCCGATCTCCAGGCCCTCGACCCGGTCGCTGATGTCACCGGAGGCGGTCAGCATGATCACCCGGGTGGCCAGGCCCTGTTCGACCACCTTGCGGCAGACGTCGTCGCCGTGGACCAGCGGGAGGTCCCGGTCCAGCACCACGACGTCGTAGTCGTTGACCGCGATGCGCTGGAGCGCGGCCTCCCCGTCGTACACCACGTCGACGGCCATCGCCTCGCGGCGCAGGCCGGTGGCGACAGCCTCGGCGAGCAGCTGCTCGTCCTCGACGACGAGAACCCGCACGATCGTTGTCCCTTCTCCCAGGCCGGCCCCGGAAGCGGACGCGCGGCTCCGACGGTGCCTCCCATCCTGCCTGGTCCTTCGGTAAAGCAGCGATAAGCTGCCTCTCGGGCACGGGTCCGGAGGCCGTGGGGGCGACCGTTCGCACCGGGAGCAGTCCGGTTGGACTGTGACACGGGCAACTTTCTCGGGCCGGGAGGTTTCCCCGGCTCCCCGGCGGGGAGGACAGCTGCACACCCGCGATCTGGCCTGTAGGTCGGTCGCACCCACCCGCCGTGCGTTCATCCGCGCCGGCCCTGGGGCTGGGGACGTCACCGGGAGCGGCCAAGGGCCGTCTCCGCGCCCGACCGGAGATTTCACGACCTGCCGGCCCGGACGCTTCCGCTGGCCACGCCACCTCGGGGCGGAGTACGCACGACCGTGCACGTCCGACACAGTAAGGGGGCCCGTATGGACGCCTTCAAGGCCGGAATCCTGCAGCGCATAGCCAACGCCGAGCAGGACCTGCACCGCGCGATCGAGGCCGGGGACGAGTTCCTCGCCGAGGTGGAGCAGTCCGAGCTGGACGACCTCCGCCGGCTCGCCGCCGAACACGGCGTGGACACGGTGCTGGAGCGCCACCGCACCGCCGCCTGACCCGCCCGTCCCAACCGACCCGTCGCCGGTCCTCCGGCACCAGCGGCCCTGCGGGGGCCGTGCGAGAACCCAGGCCCTGGCATCCCCCGTATGCCAGGGCTCTTCGCTTGCCCGGATCCGCCGCCCGCCCGGGGCGGCCCGGGCCTCAGTCCGCCCAGGCGCGCAGCGCGGCCAGTCGCTCCTGAAGGGGCTGGTACACCCCGGGGGCGGCGGCGACGGTCAGCTCGCCGTCCGGGCCGTGCCCGGGGCGGCCGCCGACCAGGGCGCCCGCCTCGGTGGCGATCAGGCAGCCGGCGGCCCGGTCCCAGGGGGCGAGGCCGCGCTCGTAGTAGCCGTCCAGCCGCCCGGCGGCGACGTCGCACAGGTCCACGGCGGCGGCGCCGCCCCGGCGGATGTCACGCACCTCGGGCATCAGGGCCAGCAGCACCTCGGCCTGGCGCACCCGCACGGACTGCACGTAGTTGAAGCCGGTGCCGATCAGCGCCTGCCCCCACGGCGGGGCCGGGCGGGCCGCGAGCGGGCGGCCGTCGAGCCGGGCACCGCGGCCCGCGACGGCCTGGAACAGCTCGCCGCGCGCCGGGGCGTAGACCACGCCGACGGCCGCCCGGCCGTCCACCTCGGCGGCCACGCTGACCGCCCAGGAGGGCAGCCCGTACAGGTAGTTGACCGTGCCGTCGAGCGGGTCGACGACCCAGCGCACCCCGCTGGTGCCGCGGCGCTCGGTGCCCTCCTCGCCGAGGTAGCCGTCGTCCGGGCGGCGGTCGCCGATCAGCTCCACGATCAGCTTCTCGGAGGCGAGGTCCATCTCGGTGACCACGTCGACCGGGCTGCTCTTGGTGCCGGCCACGCCCAGGTCGGCCGGCCGGCCGTCGCGCAGCAGGGCGCCGGCCTGCCGGGCCGCGTCCAGGGCGACGTCGAGCAGGTCGTCGAGCAGCCGGTCGTCGGGCAGGGCGGGGCTGGACACGGGGTTCTCCTCCGGGGTGCCGGTTCGGGGTCAGCGCTCGGCGGCGGCCGGGCGCGGGGCGCGCGGGTTGGGGCAGCAGGCCACCGCGCACAGGTCGTGGCTGGGGCCGAGCGCCCCGAGGGCGCAGCGGGTCACGTCCTCGCCGCGTTCGACGGCGGCCCGCTCCTGGACGAGCTCGCGCACGGCGGCGGTGAAGCGGGGGTCGGCGCCGACGGTGGCGGCGCGGGCCACCGGCAGGCCGAGTTCGGCGGCCTTGGCGACGGCCTCGGTGTCGAGGTCGTACTTGACCTCCATGTGGTCGGAGACGAAGCCGATCGGGACCATCACCACGGCGGGTGCGCCGTCGGCCTGCTGGGCCTCCAGGTGGTCGCAGATGTCCGGCTCCAGCCACGGGATGTGCGGGGCGCCGCTGCGGCTCTGGAAGACCAGCTCCCACGGGCGGTCCGCGACGCCGGTGCGGGCGGCGACCGCCTCGGCGATCAGCCGGGCGACGTCCAGGTGCTGGGCGACGTACGCGCCGCCGGGGCGGCCGCGGGCCGGGTCGTCCGGGGCGCCGGAGGTCTCGGCCATGGCGTCCGGGATGGAGTGGGTGGTGAACGCCAGCCGGGCGCCGTCGCGCACCCCGGCGGGCAGCTGCGCCAGGGCGGCCACGGTGGCGTCGATCATCGGCTCGACGAAGCCCGGGTGGTTGTAGAAGTGCCGCAGCTTGTCGACCCGCGGCGCGGGCAGGCCCTCCTCGGCGAGGGTGGCCAGGGCGTCGGCCAGGTTCTCCCGGTACTGGCGGCAGCCCGAGTAGCCGGCGTAGGCGCTGGTGGCGAGGACGGCGACGCGGCGGTGGCCGTCGGCGGCGATCTCGCGCAGGGTGTCGACCAGGTAGGGCGCCCAGTTCCGGTTGCCCCAGTAGACCGGCAGGTCCAGCCCGTGCTCGGCGAAGTCCTTGCGCAGCGCGGCGAGCAGCTCGCGGTTCTGCTCGTTGATCGGGCTGACCCCGCCGAACAGGAAGTAGTGCTTGCCCACCTCCGTCAGCCGTTCCTTGGGGATGCCGCGGCCGCGGGTGACGTTCTCCAGGAACGGGACGACCTCCTCGGGGGCCTCGGGCCCGCCGAAGGAGAGCAGCAGCAGGGCGTCGTAGGGGGCGGCGCCGGAGGGTGAGGGTTTGCGCGCGTCGGACATGGCACCGATCCTGCCATTGAGGGGCCGGAGACCGGCGGTGGGGCCGCTCGGGTGTCCGGAAAATACCGTTTGCCAAGGTACGTAAGCTGTCTTGATCAGCCTTGTTCCTTACCCCACGGAGCTCCCCC
This sequence comes from Kitasatospora sp. NPDC097643, assembly GCF_040302625.1. Classification (NCBI taxonomy): domain Bacteria; kingdom Bacillati; phylum Actinomycetota; class Actinomycetes; order Kitasatosporales; family Streptomycetaceae; genus Kitasatospora; species Kitasatospora sp. NPDC097643. The sequence goes on from NZ_JBEOSA010000015.1 coordinate 9,848, forward strand.
GTGCTGTCCAGCTACCGCCAGATCTTCGCCGCCCCCGGCTCGCTGGCCTTCTCCTCCACCGGCTTCATAGCCCGCCTGCCGATCTCCATGGCCGGCATCGGCATCGTGACCATGCTCTCCCAGCTGAGAGGGTCGTACGGAGTGGCGGGCGCGGTGTCGGCGACGCTGGCGTTGGCCGCCGCGGCGCTCGGACCGGCGGTCTCCTGGCTGGTCGACCGGCAGGGGCAGCGCCGCGTCGCCCTCCCCGCCGCCGCGCTCACCGTCCTCGCCTCGGCCGGGTTGCTGCTCTGCGCCCACTTCAACGCACCGTCCTGGACGCTGTTCCTGTTCGCCATCGGCATGGGCGTGATGCCCAGTGCCGGCGCCATGGTCCGCGCCCGCTGGGCCCACCTCTACCGGGACGAGCCCGCCAAGCTGCACACCGCCTACTCCTTCGAGGCGGTGGTCGACGAGGTCTGTTTCATCGTCGGCCCGATCCTCGCCATCGGCCTGGCCACCAACGCCTTCCCCGAGGCGGGGGCGCTCGCCGCCGTCATCGCGCTCGCCGTCGGCATCGTCCTGTTCACCGCCCAGCGGCGCACCGAGCCCCCGGTCCACCCGGCGGCCGCCCACGGCGGCCGCAGCGCCATCCTCAACGGCGGCCTGGTCGTCCTGGTGCTCACCTTCATCGCCACCGGCGCGATCTTCGGCTCGGTCGAGATCGTCACCGTCGCCTTCGCCGACGCGCAGGGCCACAAGGGCCTCTCCAGCGTCGTCCTCGCCGTCTGGGCGCTCGGCTCCGGCCTGGCCGGCGTCGTCTACGGCGCGCTCAAGCCCAAGGGCACGCTGGCCACCCGCTTCTTCACCGGTGTGCTGATGATGGCGCTCAGCATGGTCCCGATCCTGTTCGTCGCCTCGTCCGTGCACGGCCTCGGCGGGCTGGTCGCGGCCGGCGCCGCCCTGCTGCTCGCCGGCGTCGCCATCTCCCCCACCCTGATCTCCGCGATGGCCCTCGTCGAACGGCTCGTCCCGGCCGCCCAGCTCACCGAGGGCATGTCCTGGACCACCACCGGGCTCGCCCTCGGCGTCGCCTTCGGCTCCTCCACCGGCGGCTGGGTGGTCGACGCCTCCGGCGCCGCCGCCGGCTACTGGGTGCCGCTGGTCGCCGGGGTGTTCGGCGTCCTCGTCGCCCTCGTCGGCCTGCGCCGGCTGCGGGCCGGAGTCGCCGCGACCGAGGCCGCCGAAGAGCTCGGACAACCCGTAGACCTCGAACGGTGAACTGACTAATCTCTCCCTACCCGCGGCCTACCCGCGGGTAGGGCGTGTCCGGGCGGTTCCCGCCGGACCACGGAGCAGGAGGCAGCCGCAATGCCCCAGGCCAGTACCGCGACCCGCACCCGGTGGACCAACTGGGCCGGCAACCAGAGCGCCCACCCGGCCCGGACGGCCGCCCCGGGCACCGCGGAGGAACTGGCCAAGGAGATCCTGCGCGCCGCCGGACAGGGCCAGACCGTCAAGGCCGTCGGCTCCGGCCACTCCTTCACCTCGATCGCCTCCGCCGGTGACGGCCTGCTGGTCCGGCCGCACGCGCTGACCGCCGTCCGCGAGATCGACCGCGAGGCCGGCACCGTCACCGTCGAGTCCGGCCTCCCGCTGCACCGGCTCAACCGGCTGCTCGCCGCCGAGGGCCTCTCCCTCACCAACATGGGCGACATCGAGGTGCAGACCGTGGCCGGCGCCACCAGCACCGGCACCCACGGCACCGGCCGCGACTCCGGCTCGCTCGCCGCCCAGATCCGCGCCCTGGAGATCGTCCTCGCCGACGGCACCGTCCGGCGCTGCTCCCCCACCGAGCACCCCCGGCTCTTCCAGGGCGCCCGGCTCGGCCTCGGCGCCCTCGGCGTGATCACCGCGCTGACCTTCGGCGTCGAACCGGCCTTCCTGCTCACCGCGCACGAACAGCCGATGACCTTCGACGAGGTGCTGGAACGGCTGGACGACCTCACCGCCGTCAACGAGCACTTCGAGTTCTACTGGTTCCCGCACACCGACCGCTGCTCCACCAAGCGCAACAACCGCAGCCAGGGCCCGGCCGCCCCGCTGCCCAGGTTCAAGGAGTGGCTGGAGGACGACTTCCTCTCCAACACCGTCTGGGAGGGCGCCTGCCGGGTCGGCCGGCGCTTCCCCGGCTCGATCCCCACCATCGCCGCGCTGGCCAGCCGCGCCTGGTCCGACCGCAGTTACACCGACACCGCGCACCGGGTGTTCACCAGCCCGCGCAAGGTCCGCTTCGTGGAGATGGAGTACGCGGTGCCGCGCGCGGCCGTCGCCGAGGTGCTGCGCGAGCTCAAGGCCCTGGTCGAACGGTCCGACTGGCGGATCAGCTTCCCGGTGGAGGTCCGCTTCGCCCCCGCCGACGACCTCTGGCTCTCCACCGCCTCCGGCCGGGACAGCGCCTACATCGCCGTCCACCTCTACCGGGGCACCGCCGACCAGGGCTACTTCACCGGCGTCGAACAGCTGATGACCGCTCACCAGGGCCGCCCGCACTGGGGCAAGCTGCACACCCGCGACGCCGAGTACCTGGCCGGCGTCTACCCGCACTTCGCCGACTTCACCGCCCTGCGCGACGAGGTCGACCCGCAGCGCGTCTTCGGCAACGACTACCTGCGCCGGGTCCTCGGCGCCTAACCGGCCGACCCCGCCGACCCGGTCGGCCCCTGCGGCACCGTGGCGGCGCCCGGCACGGGCGGCTGCGGGGTGCCGGCCCCGCCGGTCGGCCTGCCCCCGGCCGCGGACGAGGGTCCGGCCGACGGCGTCGGGCTCGGGCTCGCGCTCGCACTCGGACTCGCGCTCGGACTCGGATCCGCGGAGGGCGAGGCCGTACCGCCGCCCGGGCTCGCGCTCGGGCGTCCACTCGGGCCGCCGGACGGCTCCCGGCTCGGCGCGGTGGTGGCCGGGGCCGAGGCACCGCCGGACGGCGCGGCGTCCGGACCGTGCCCGCCACCGGACGACGGACGACCCGCCGGCTCGCGCTCCGGGCCCTCCGGCGGGGCCGGCGTGCGGCTCACCGTGCCGCCGAACGAGGTGCCGTGGCCGGACCCGCCCTGCACCGTCGCCGACACCGGCTGCCCGGTGACCAGTTCGAACGCCACGATCGGCGTCATCGCCAGCACGAACACCAGCCCCGCCACCACGGCGTAGCCCTGCCACGTCCACCGCCGCCGCGCCCGCACCACCCGCGGCTCGTTCCACTCCGCCGAGACCACCGGCGGTCCGGCCGGTCCGCCGGGTACGGCCGGCACCTGGCGCAGCCCGTTCACGGTCCGGTTCGGCCCGCGGTCCACCGCCTCGCGCAGCTGGTCACCGGTGCGCTTGAAGACGTGTTGGAACACCGCGCCGCCGGTGGTCGCCCCGATGCTGACCACCGCGGCGCCCAGAATCGTTCCGTACACGCCGAGTTCGGAGGCGAGCACCGCCCCGACCACCGCGGCCAGGGCACTCGCCGCGACCTGAGCCACACTCAGATCGATCCGCCTGCGCTCGTCCTTCGCGCCCTCCGTGTCGGGGCTCCGCTCCGGCATCGCCATCCCTCGGTCCGTACGTCCGTTCCACTGTTTCTCGAACAAGACCCCCCATCTTGCCCAAAGAAGGACACAAGGGACGAAAATGCGGTTCCGCTCCGGCAATATATGTGAAGATGATCACCGTTCACCCGACGGTGGCGCGCCATTGGGGGCGCGCACTCTTGAGATTCCCGTGAATCGCGGGAGACTTGAGCGGCGAGCCGCCCCTCCGGATGCCACGAATGGAGTACTGTTCGTAAAGCCCGAGCCTTGGGTCGACTTGTCGACTGCGCCTTCACCGGCAGCCTGACGAAGAGCCACGGAATGGGCACGCACGGCGACGCCGGTCCCGGATCGTCGCGAACACTCCGCGTGCGAGGACGGCCGGGACACCCAGGCGCGACGTCGACGGATGACGTGGCAAAAAGGCAACCGTGCCACAGCGGCGTGACCGGGCGCAGGCCCGACACGCCGGGGAACTCAGCAAGGTTGTGGCCAGTCGCGAGCGGGCAGGCCACACTCAGTACGGGAGCAGCGACGCAGGTGACGTCGGCAGGCACCACCCGGGAGGTAACCGTGCCCGAACTGCGGGTTGTGGCCGTCAGCAACGACGGCACACGGCTGGTGCTCAAGGCTGCCGACAGCACGGAGTACACCCTCCCCATCGACGAGCGGCTGCGCGCCGCCATCCGCGGCGACCGGCCGCGCCTCGGCCAGATCGAGATCGAGGTCGAGAGCCACCTGCGCCCCCGGGACATCCAGGCCCGGATACGAGCCGGTGCCTCCGCCGAGGAGGTCGCCCAGGCCGCCGGCATCTCCGTCGACCGGGTCCGCCGCTTCGAGGGGCCGGTCCTGGCCGAGCGCGCCTTCATGGCCGAACGCGCCCGCAAGACCGCCATCCGCCGCAACGGCGAGTCCACCGGGCCGCAGCTCGGCGAGGCCGTCGCCGAGCGGCTCGCGCTGCGCGGCGCCGAGAAGGACACCGAGCGCTGGGACTCCTGGCGGCGCGACGACGGCACCTGGGAGGTCATCCTCTCCTACCGGGCCGACGGCGAGGGCCGCAGCGCCTCCTGGACGTACGACCCGCCGCGCCGCCTGGTCCAGCCCAACGACGACGAGGCCCGCGCGCTGATCGGCGAGAACGTCGAGCGCGAGGAGGAGTCGGTCTTCCCGTTCATCCCGCGGATCGCCCGGCTCCCCCAGGACCGGCCGCCCCGCCCGATGATCGACCGACCGTCCGCCGACCGCATCATGTCGGCCCGCGAGGTCCGGGAGGCCCGCGAGGCCACCGCCGAATCCCGCGACTCGCTGACCAGCCTGCTCGACGTGGTCCCCGCCTTCCGCGGCGACCTGGCCGTCGGCGGTCCGCCATCGATCGAGCCGGTGCCCGCCGAGGTCGCCGAGGAGAGCGAGGAGTCCGCCGCGGCGGCCGCCCCGGCGGTCGGCGCGGGCTCGGCCTACGCCGACATCCTGATGCCGCGCGCCGTCGCCCCGCACCGCGAGCGCCTGGTCGGCACCACCGACCGGCAGGCCGAGGCGGACGGCGTCCGGCCCGGCCGCCGGGCCACCGTGCCCAGCTGGGACGAGATCGTCTTCGGCAGCCGGCGCAAGAAGCAGGAGTAGCCCGTACGTCGAGGGGGCGGGAGGCCCGGTGCCTCCCGCCCCTTCGACGTGTCCGGGCTCAGCCCGGCTGCTCGGTCACCGCCACCGGGCGGCCCGCGTCGCTCGACCACTCGCTCCACGAGCCCGGGTACAGCGTCGCCGGCAGACCCGCCACCTCCAGCGCCAGGACCTGGTGCGCCGCCGTCACCCCCGAGCCGCAGTACACCGCCGTCTCCCGCTCACCCGCGCCCAGCCCGCGGAACCGCTCCGCCAGCTCCGCCGCCGGCCGGAACCGCCCGTCCGGTCCCACGTTCTCCGCCGTCGGCGCCGACACCGCACCCGGAATGTGCCCCGCGCGCGGGTCCACCGGCTCGGTCTCGCCCCGGTACCGCTCCCCCGCCCGGGCGTCCAGCAGCAGACCGCTGCGCGCCCAGGCCGCCGCACCGTCCGCGTCCACCGTCGGCAACTGCCCCGGGAGCGGCTTGAAGTCACCCTGCTCCGGCGCCGGGACCTCGGTCGTCACCGGCAGCCCGGCCGCCCGCCAGGCCGCGAACCCGCCGTCCAGCACCCGCACGTCCGAATGCCCGGCCCAGCGCAGCAGCCACCAGGCCCGGGCCGCCGACAGCCCGGCCGCGCCGTCGTACACCACCACCGGGCGGTCCCCGCTCACCCCGAAGCGGCGCATCGCCGCGCCGAACTCCTCCGGATCCGGCAGCGGGTGGCGACCGCCCCGCCCGGGGGCACCGGGCGGGGCCGCCAGGTCCCGGTCCAACTCGACGAAGTGGGCGCCCGGCAGGTGCCCGGCCCGGTACTGCTCGATCGCGGTCGGCCCGGTGGGGGCGGCACCGACGAGCACGTAGCGCACGTCGAGCAGCACCGGCGGGCGCGCCGAGCCGAGCGCCCCGCTCAACTCGGCCGCGGAGATCAGCGGAGAACCGTCGTGATAGGTGGTCATGGCGGCCATTGTCGCGCAGCGCCGCCACACCGCCGCTCTTTGTGCGCTCTTTGCCGGACTTTCCGCGCGGCCCGAGGGTTCGGCGCGCGCCAGAGTGGAAGCATCACCCTCGCGCCCGAGGATTTCCGCCCGAGGACTTCCGTGCGCCAACCGCCCGTGAGGAGGCCCGCATTGCAAGCGGTGGAACTCCGACTGGCCCAGGGCACGCCCTGCTGGGTCAGCCTGCTGACCGACGACCTGCCCGGCGCCCGCGCCTTCTACGGCGACCTGCTCGGCTGGACCTACACGCCGGGCCCCAGCCAACTCGGCGCCTACGTCCGGGCCGAGCTCGACGGCCAGCCGGTCGCCGGCCTCGGCGTCTCCACCGCCACCGGCTTCCCGGTGCAGTGGACCACCTACTTCGCCGTCGACGACGCCGACCGCACCGCCCAACTCGTGCGCGAGTGCGGCGGAACCGTCGCCGTCGGCCCGCTCCAGGCCGAACGCGCCGGGCGGATGGCCATCGCCGCCGACGTCTCCGGCGCCGTCTTCGGCCTCTGGCAGGGCGAGGAGCACACCGGCCGGGAGGCCGGACCCGAACCCGGCGGACCGGCCTGGACCGAACTGCTCACCCCCGACACCGACGGCGCCGTCGCCTTCTACGGCACCGTGCTCGACCGCCCGGTCCGCCCCGCCGACGGCGAGTCCGCACTGCTCGTGCACGGCCGGCCGGTCGCCGGCATCCGGCACCGCGCCGAACTGCGCGGCCACCCGCCGCGCTGGCGGGTCCACTTCACCGTCCGCGACGCCGAACTGACCACCCGTCGGGCCGTCGAACTCGGCGGCCGGGTCCTGGTGGAGCCGCACGACACCACCCGCGGCCTCGCCGCCCGGCTGGCCGACCCGCAGGGCGGCCACTTCTCCGTACTGGAACTCGGCTAGAGCCGCTGCCCGCCCCAGGCCTGCTCCTCGAAGGGCGGGGCCCCGTCAGGCCTGCTGCTCCTCGAAGGGCAGGACGTCCGGGGAGAGCACCGAGGCGTGCGCGGTCGCGGCGGTCAGGCGGCGGCGGTGGTGCCGGCGGCACAACACCTCGTAGCCGACCTCGCCCTCGCTCACCGCGATGTCGCCGATCACCACCTGGGCGCCCTCGACCACCATCACCCCGCCCACCGTCCGGGCGTTGTGGGTGGCCCGCGCGCCGCACCAGCACAGCGCCTCGACCTGGAGCACCTCGACCCGGTCGGCCAGCTCGATCAACCGCTGCGAGCCCGGGAACAGCCGGGTCCGGAAGTCCGTGGTGATGCCGAACGTGTAGACGTCGATGTCCAGTTCGTCCACCACCCGGGCCAACTGGTCGACCTGCTCGGCGGCGAAGAACTGCGCCTCGTCACAGATCAGGTAGTCCACCCGGCCGCCGGCCGAGAGCCGGTGCACCACGTGGGCGTGGAAGTCGAAGTCGTCCGTCACCTCGACCGCGTCGGCACGCAGGCCCAGCCGGCTGGAGATGGTCGCCGCACCGGCCCGGTCGTGCCGGGTCAGGATGATCCCCTGCCGGCCACGCGCGGCGTGGTTGTGGTCCATCTGCAGCGCCAACGTTGACTTACCGCAGTCCATCGTGCCCGAGAAGAACACCAGTTCAGCCATGGGTGGAGCAAAGGCCTTTCACATCAAGGGGGTTCGGGCACGGAGGAGGACGGAGACCGGGCTCAGCCGCGCACTTCGAGCAGCGGCACGAACTGCTCGACCGGGGTCATCGAACCGTGCAGACCGATCATCGCGGACTCGCCGGGCTCGTTGCGGGAGGCGATCACCGCGATGTCGTCCCGCGCCGCCGCGACCACGTCGCCGATCCGCCCGTACACCCGCTCGTCCACGACCGGGCCGAACCAGCCCGCCGCGATCGCCTGGTCCCGGGTGGCCACCCACATCCGGTCGCCCAGCACCTCGCTCCAGACCGCGTGCACGTCCGCGGCCGCACCGGGCACCGCGTACACGTGCCGGGCCCGGCCCTCACCGCCGAGCAGGGCGACACCGGCGCCCAGCTCCCAGTCCTCGTCGAAGTCGATCCGGTCCTCCGGCGCGATGTCGATCATGCCGTGGTCGGCCGTCACGTACATCGCCGAGCGCGGCGGCAGCTGCTCGGCCAGGCGCCGCGCCAGGCGGTCCACCGCGTCCAGCATCATCCGCCACTCGTCGGAGTCCACCCCGAACCGGTGGCCCGCACCGTCCAGCTCACTGACGTAGGTGTACACCAGCGCCCGGTCGTGCTCGGCCAGCCAGGCGGCCGCCTGGTCCATCCGCTCCTCGCCGGTGCTGCGGCCCATGAAGGTGCCGCCGGACAGCGCCACCCGGGTCAGCGGGGTCTGCGCGAACAGCGGGGACGACACCTGCGCGGTCGCCACCCCCGCGTCCTGCGTCCGCTCGAAGACCGTCGGGTACGGCTGCCACACCTGCGGATCGGTGTGCGGCTGCCAGCGCAGCTGGTTCATCAGGTAACCGGCACCCGGCACCGCCACCGTGTACCCCGCCAGCCCGTGCAGGCCCGGCGGCGTACCGGTACCGACCGAGGCCAGCGAGGTCGCCGTGGTGGACGGGAAGCCCGCCGTCAGCGGACGGCCACTGCCGCCCAGCGAGCTGCCCGCCAGCGAGGACAGGAACGGCGCGTACTCGGGGTGGCGCAGCAGCAGCTCCCAGCCGAGCCCGTCGACCAGGAACACCACCACCCGGTCCGCCGGGGCGATCGGCAGCGTCGCGGAGAACCCCGGGACACCGAGCCCCGCCGCCACCGAGGGCAGCAGGTCGCAGAGCGAACCGCCGCCGTACGGGGGTGCGGGGGCCTCGGCCGGGTCAAGGACCTCAAAGGCGTCGTAGCCGTCGGCAGGTGCGAAGGACATGGATCCGGATTCGTAGCGTCTTCTCGGGCGGCCGCGCTCAGACCCGCGGGCCGTTGCTGATCGTCGCGTCGGACAGCGCACGGGCGAACACCAGCGCCTGCGCGACCGTCTCCGGGCCGTCACCGGCCTCACTCACCCGCAGTGACAGGTCGTCAGCCGTCGCCGAACCGGTGTAGCCGTGGTCCGCCTCGCAGTTCGGGTCCGAGCAGCCCGCCGGCTCCAGGTCCAGCCGCTGCACCGCGCCCCAGCCGATGGTCAGCACCACCTCGCGCGGCAGCGTCCCCGGCGTGTACGTCTCCGGGTTCGCCACCATGCGGCTCACCACCACCGAGCCGATCCGGTCCAGCCGGACGCTCTCCGTGGAGGTCGTCGCGAACGGCACCGCCGGGGTGCCCGCGTCCCCGGACTGCTCGTCGGTGTGGCTCACCACGAACCGGGTCGGGGTCAGCACCAGCACCGTCACGTGCCGGCGCACCTCGTTGGCGTCGAAGGTCGTCTCCTGGTGCACCAGGTAGGAGCTGATCGGCTCCGGGCCCACCGCGGACTCCACCGCCTCGGACACCAGGGCCGGGTAGTAGCCGCTGCGCTCGATCGCCGAGCGCAGGTCCTGAGTGGTGGTGGTACCGGTCTTCGCCATAACTCCATCCTGGCATGGTCCGCCGACGAAGCGGGCGGCGCGGCGCCGAGCTTCGGACAACAGCGCCCCCGGACAGGGCGCAACCAAGGAAGGTTACAGGGTGCTCATGGCGCGCGGGCCCAGATCGCTGCGGACGGGCAGCGGCGCGATCCGCACCCGCGCCCCCAGGATCGCCAGCCCGTGCGGGGCCACGACCACCGGTTCGAGGTCCACCGAGGCGATCTCCGGCACGTCGTCCACCAGCTGCGACACCCGCAGCAGCAGCTCCTCCAGGGCGTCCGTGTCCACCGCCTCCGCGCCCCGCCAGCCGAACAGCAACGGCGCCGCCCGCACCTCCCGCACCAGCGCCGCCACCTCCTGGTCGGTGGCCGGCACCAGCCGGTGCGCGACGTCGCCCAGCAGCTCGGCCGGCGCGCCCGCCAGGCCGAAGGAGAGAATCGCGCCCACCGCCGGGTCCACGGTGGCGCCGATCACGGTGTCCACCCCGCGCGGCGCCAGCCGCTGCACCACCAGTTCGGCCTGCGCCGCGCCGCCCAGCAGGGCGTCCAGCTCCCGGTGGGCCCGGCGCAGACCCGGCTCGCCGGTCAGGTCCAGCCGCACGCTGCCCAGGTCCGGGCGGTGGCGCAGGTGCGGGGCGGTCGCCTTGAGCGCCACCGGGTAACCGAGCCGTTCGGCCGCCCGGACGGCGCTCTCCTCGTCCGGCGCGGGCAGCGTCGGCGCGACGTCGATGCCGTAGCGGGCCAGCAGCTCGCGGGCCTCGGCGTCCGGCAGGGTGATCCGGGCCCCGCCCGGCTGGGTGCGGGCGGCTATGGCGGCGCGGGTGCCGAGCGCCGCCTCCACCAGCGCGCGGGCGCCCGGCTCGTCGATCCGGTCCAGCTCCGGGACGCGCGCCGTCTCCTCCGCCTCGGCCGTCCGGCGGCGCCACCGCGCGTAGTGCACGGCGTGCGCGAGGGCGCGCACCGCCCGCTCCGGCGCCGCGAACGCCGGGATGCGGCCCGGCCGCAGCCGGGTCGGCAGGTCCGTCAGCGCCAGGTGGGCCAGCACCAGCGGCTTGCCCAACTCCCGGGCTCGCGCGCCCGCTTCGAGCAGGGCGGCGGCGATCTCCGGATCGTCCGAGCCCATCTCCGGGTCGTCCGGGCCGGTCAGCCGGCCGCCCATGAACGCGTGCGCGGAGGTGCCGATCGGCGGGATCGCCACCGCGATCACCGCGTCCACGGCGGAGTCGGAGAGCGCGACGTCCAGCGCGATCCGGAAGTTCTCGCCGGTCGCGGCGGTGGTCAGGTCGACGGGCGTGCGCGGACGCAGGCCGGCGCTCAGGCAGGCGTCGTAGGTCAGCAGGCCGAGCGAGTCCGAGTTGCCGACCACCGCGACCCGGTCCCCCGGCGGCAGTGGTTGCAGGGCCAGCAGCTCGCCGGTGTCGTACAGCTCGGTGATCGTCTCCACCCTGGTCACCCCGGCCTGCTCGAACAGTGCGTCCACCGTCGCGTCGCGCAGACCGGTGGCGGTGGCCGGGACGGCGTGGCCGGGCGGCAGGCTGCCGGTGTGCCGGGCGCCCTTCACCACCACGACCGGCTTCACGGCCGCCAGCCGACGCGCGATCCGGGTGAACTTGCGCGGATTGCCGAAGGACTCCAGGTAGAGCAGCACCACCTCGGTGGCGTCGTCCTCCGCCCAGTACTGCAGGAAGTCGTTGCCGGAGACGTCCGCCCGGTTGCCGACCGAGGCGAAGGAGGAGACGCCGAGGCCGCGCTTGTGGGCCGCCTCCAGCAGCGCCACCCCGATCGCGCCCGACTGGCAGAAGATCCCGAATCCGCCGCGCCGCGGCAGGTGCGGCGCCAGCGAGGCGTTCAACGGGCGCTCCGGATCGGTGTTGATCAGGCCGAACGCGTTCGGGCCGATCACCCGCATCCCGGCCGCCCGGGCCTGTCGGACCAGCGCCCGCTGCCGGTCCCGGCCCTCCGGCCCGGTCTCCGCGTACCCGGCCGTCACCACCACCAGGCCGCGCACCCCGTGCGCCCCGCACTCGGCGACGGCGGCCGGGACGGCGCCCTCGGGCACCGCGAGTACCGCGAGGTCCACCGGCCCGGGAATGTCCAGAATCGAGCGGTGCACCGGGACGCCGTCCAGCTCCGCCCCCGGCGGGGCGTTGCGGTTGACGGCGTAGACCGGCCGGACCGCGTCCCCGGCCTCGTACCGGCTCGCGAACTCGGTGTCGAAGCTGCCCAGCAGGTCCCGCAGCAGGGCCCGGCCCACCGTCTGCGGGTTGCGGGACACCCCGATCACCGCCACCGACCGCGGGGTCAGCAGCCGCTGCACCGACCGGGCCTCGGCGCGGTGCTCGCGGGCGCGCATCACCGCCAGCGACCGCTCGGTCTGTTCGAGGTCGAACTCCAGGTGGACGACGCCGTCGGCGAAGCTCCGGTGCTGGGTGTAGCCGGCGTCGGTGAAGACCTTCACCATCTTCCGGTTCTCCGGCAGCACCTCGGCCTGGAACCGGCGGATCCCGCGCTCCCGCGCCACCGCGGCGATGTGCTCCAGCAGCGCGGACGCCACCCCGCGCCCCTGGTGGGCGTCCTGCACCAGGAAGGCCACCTCGGCGTCCGTGCCGGTGTCGGACGGACGGCCGTCGGCGTCGATCCGGTCGTAGCGGACGGTGGCGATGAACCGGTCCCGGATCACCACCGCGAGGCCGACCCGGTTCACGAAGTCGTGGTGGGTGAAGCGACGGACGTCCCGGTCGGACAGCCGGGGGTAGGGCGCGAAGAAGCGGAAGTACTTCGACTGCTCCGAGACCTGCTCGTAGAACTCCACCAGCCGACCGGCGTCGGCCGGCGTGATCGGCCGGATCCGGGCCGTCCCACCGTCGCGCAGCAGGACGTCGGCCTCCCAGTGCTGCGGATAGTCGGCCTGCTGGTCGTCCGGCTGATCGGGGTTCGCCACCGCGGAGTCGTCCACGTTCGTCAGGTTATCCGGCGGCGGGCCGAATGGCGCCTGGCCTGCGCTCACGGCAGGGTGGACAGGGCCTCCGACCGGGCCTTATGCCCCGAAAAGAAACAATCACAAGTCCCGAACGCAGCCGCTCGAAGGGGCCGCCTGCATGCGACACTGGTCTAGACAACATGGCCGCTTCCCCGAGCACGGCCGTGACCAGCTTCACCGGAAAGGCACGTCTCATGGCTGAGCGCCGCGTCACCATCGGTTGGGCCGAGGGCCTGCACGCCCGTCCCGCCTCCATCTTCGTCCGGGCCGTCACGGCCACCGGCGTGCCGATCACCATCGCCAAGCCCGGCGGCAGCCCCGTCAACGCCGCCTCCATGCTCGGCCTGCTCGGCCTCGGCGCCCAGGGCGGCGAGGAGATCGTCCTCGCCTCCGACGCCCCCAACGCCGACGAGGCCCTCGACCGCCTCGCCAAGCTCGTCCAGGAAGGCCTCGACGAACTCCCCGCCGCCGCCTGAGCGAACCCGGCGGACGGCCGACAGGGGTGTGCCACGTGCTGGCACACCCCTGTCGGCGTTGATCAGCCCCTGACGGCCGTCAGAGCTTGACGGCCGTCAGCCCTTGACGCAGACGACCTGCTTGAGGTGGGCGACCACCTCGACCAGGTCCTTCTGCTGCTCGATGACCTTCTCGATGTTCTTGTAGGCGCCCGGGATCTCGTCCACCACGCCACTGTCCTTGCGGCACTCCACGCCCTTGGTCTGCTCGGCCAGGTCGCGGGTGGTGAACCGCTTCTTCGCGGCGTTGCGGCTCATCTTGCGGCCGGCGCCGTGCGACGCCGAGTTGAACGCCGCCGCGTTGCCGAGGCCGCGGACGATGTAGGAACCAGTGCCCATCGAGCCCGGGATGATCCCGTAGTCGCCGGAGCCCGCCCGGATCGCCCCCTTGCGGGTGACGAGCAGGTCGACGCCGTCGTACCGCTCCTCCGCCACGTAGTTGTGGTGGCAGCTGATCACCTCGTCGAAGGTGACCTGCGTCTTGGCGAACTCGCGGCGGACGACGTCCTGGAAGAGAGCCATCATCACCGCGCGGTTGTGCTTCGCATACTCCTGCGCCCAGAAGAGGTCCTGCCGGTAGGCGTCCATCTCCGGGGTCTTCGCGAGGAAGACCGCGAGGTCCCGGTCGATCAGGCCCTGGTTGTGCGACAGCGAACGGGCGACGCCCATGTGGTGCTCCGCCAGTTCCTTGCCGATGTTGCGCGATCCGGAATGCAACATCAACCAAACAGAACCGGTCTCATCCAGGCACACTTCCGAGAAGTGGTTGCCGCTTCCGAGCGTTCCCATCTGCTGCATGGCCCTTTCGCGACGCCATTTGACCGCCTCCGCCACCCCGTCGAAGCGGTGCCAGAAGTCGTCCCACCCCGCCGCGCGGAAGCCGTGCAGCTTGGTCGGGTCGACCGGGTCGGTGTGCAGGCCGCGGCCGACCGGGATGGCCTGCTCGATCTTGCTGCGCAGGCCGGACAGGTCGTCCGGGAGGTCCTTGGCGGTGAGCGAGGTCTTCACCGCGCTCATTCCGCAGCCGATGTCGACGCCGACCGCCGCCGGGCAGACGGCGCCCTTCATGGCGATGACGGAGCCGACGGTCGCGCCCTTGCCCAGGTGGACGTCGGGCATCACGGCGAGGCCGTGCAGCCACGGCAGGGAGCTGATGTTGCGCAGCTGGTCCATGGCCTGGCTCTCGACGGTGGCCGGGTCGGTCCACATCCGGATCGGGACCCGGACGCCGGGGACTTCGGTGTACGACATGGGTGAACGACCTCCAGGGGTCGGGGAGTTCGAGGAAGGAAGGCGCCACGCGAAAAGGAATCCCGGCGTGGCTCGGGGAAGTTCGGGGGGTGGGGCTCAGGCGCCCAGGGCGACACAGGGGGAGTACGGCCTTGGGGAGCGTCGTCGTATGGCTCGCTCGACCCGCATGGTGACCGCCTCCCTTCGCAACTGTCGCAGTTCGCACGTGTGTGCCGGGGACCATCTATCCACGGAACCGGCCCGGCCCGCAACGGATTTAAAACGCGACGGCCCGGCGGAGCAGCTGCTCCACCGGGCCGTGCGCGGACCGCGGGCGTCAGGTGGTGACGACCGTGACCTCGCCGATGCCGAGCGCCCGGACGTCGTCCGCGATCGCGGCGGCGTCGCCGACCAGCACGGTGACCAGGCGGTCCGGCGGGAAGGCGGCGACCACGGCCTCGGTGGCGGCCGCGGTGGGCAGTTCGGCGAGCAGACGGTAGACCTCGGCCTGGTAGTCGTCGGGCAGGTGCTGCTCGACCTGGTCGGCCAGGGTCCCGGCGACCGAGCCGGCCGTCTCGTACTTCAGCGGCGCCACGCCGACCAGGAACTGCACGGCCTCGTCGCGCTCGGCGTCGGTGAGGCCCTCGGCGGCGAGGGTGCGCAGGATGGTCCAGGTGTCGGCCAGGGCGGGGGCGGTGGAGGCGGTGTCCACCGAGCCGCTGATGGCGAGCAGCGAGCGGCCGCTGCCGTCGGCGGCGGAGCGCAGCGGCTGGGCGAAGGCGCGGACGCCGTAGGTGTAACCCTTCTCCTCGCGCAGGACGCGGTCCAGGCGGGAGGTGAGGGTGCCGCCGAGGCAGTAGGTGCCGAGGATCTGGGCGGCCCAGGCGGGGTCGTGCCGGTCGGGGCCGATGCGGCCGATGAGGAGCTGGGTCTGGACGGAGCCGGGCCGGTCGACGATGACGACGCGGCCGCGGTCGTCGGCGGTGACGGGGGCGTGCGCGGAGGGCTGGGCGGCCGGGCCGGTCCAGCTGCCGAGGGTGCTCTCCAGCAGGGCGGACAGGTCGACGCCGGTGAGGTCGCCGACCACGACGACGGTGGCGGTGGCCGGGTGGACGTGGGCGTCGTAGAAGGCCTTGACGGCGGCGCGGTCGATGGACTTGACCGTGTCGGCGGTGCCGCTGCGGGGCCGCGAGAGGCGGTCGGCGGCGTCGAAGAGCTCGGCGTAGAGGGCCTTGGCGGCGCGCCGGGCGGGGTTGGCCTGCTCGTGGACGATCTCGTCGAGGCGGTTGGCGACCAGCCGCTCGATCTCGTCCTCGGGGAGGGCGGGGGCGCGCAGGGCGTCGGCGAGCAGGGTGAGGCCGCGCTGGAGGCGGGAGGCGGGGACCTCCAGCGAGACGCGGATGCACGGGTGGTCGGCGTGGGCGTCGAGGGTGGCGCCGGCGCGTTCGAGTTCGGCGGCGAACTCCTCGGCGGTGAGGGTGTCGGTGCCCTCGTTGAAGGCGCGGGCGAGGATGGCGGCGATGCCGTCGAGGCCGTCGGGTTCGGCGGCGAGCGGCGCGTCGAGGAGGACCTCGACGGCGACGAGCTGCTGGCCGGGCCGGTGGCAGTGCAGGACGGTGATGCCGTTGCCGAGGGCGGTGCGCTCGGGGGCGGGGAAGGCCCAGGGGCTGGGGGTGCCGGGCTGGGGCTGGGGGTGGAACGTCATGGCGGGGACGTAGTCGGTGCTCATGCGGCCGCGCCCTCCTCTTCGGTAGCAGCGTCGGAGTCGTCGGTGTCGTCGGTGTCGGCGGCGGTCGGCTCGTAGACCAGGACGGCCCGGTTGTCGGGGTGGAGTCGGGCCTTGGCGACGGCCTGGACCTCCTCGGCGGTGACGTCGAGGACCTTGGGGAGGGCGTCGTTGAGCAGCTTGGGGTCGCCGAACAGGACGGCGTAGCGGCAGAGTTCGTCGGCGCGGCCGGCGACGGTGGTGAGCCGGTCGAGCCACTCGCGCTCGATCTGGGCCTGGGCGCGTTCGAGTTCGGCGGGGGTGGGGCCTTCGGCGGCGAAGCGGGCGAGCTCCTCGTCGACGGCGGTCTCGATCTGCTGGATGGTGGCGTCGCCGGAGGTCTTGACGTCGAGCCAGCCGAGGCTGGGGGCGCCGGCGAGGCGGAGCAGGCCGAAGCCGGCGGCGACGGCGGTGCGGTCGCGGCGGACGAGGCGGTTGTACAGGCGGCTGGATTCGCCGCTGCCGAGGATGGTGAGGGCGAGGTCGGCGGCGTCGGCCTCGCGGGTGCCGTCGTGCGGGAGGCGGTAGGCGGCCATCAGGGCGCGGGAGGGGACGTCCTCGTGGATCTCCTCGCGCAGTTCGCTGCCGATGGTCTCGGGGAGTTCGCCGGAGCGCGGGGGCTGCTTGCCGTCGTGGCCGGGGATGGAGCCGAAGTACTTCTCGACCCAGGCGATGGTCTGCTCGGGGTCGATGTCGCCGACGACGGACAGCACGGCGTTGTTGGGCGCGTAGTAGGTGCGGAAGAACGCGCGGGCGTCGTCGAGGGTGGCGGCGTCGAGGTCGGCCATGGAGCCGATGGGGGTGTGGTGGTACGGGTGGCCGTCGGGGAAGGAGAGTGCGGTGAGCTTCTCGAAGGCGGTGCCGTACGGGACGTTGTCGTAGCGCTGGCGGCGCTCGTTCTTGACGACGTCGCGCTGGTTCTCCATGGACGTCTCGTCGAGGGCGGCGAGCAGCGAGCCCATGCGGTCGGCCTCCAGCCAGAGGGCGAGCTCCAGCTGGTGGGCGGGCATGGTCTCGAAGTAGTTGGTGCGCTCGAAGCTGGTGGTGCCGTTGAGCGAGCCGCCGGCGCCCTGGACGAGCTCGAAGTGTCCGTTGTTGGAGACGTTGGCGGAGCCCTGGAACATCAGGTGCTCGAAGAGGTGGGCGAGGCCGGTGCGGCCCTTGACCTCGTGCCGGGAGCCCACGTCGTACCAGAGGCAGACCGCGGCGACCGGGGTGAGGTGGTCCTCGGAGAGGACGACGCGCAGGCCGTTGGCCAGGCGGTGCTCGGTGATGGCGATGCCTCGGCTGGAGGCGGGGGCCGGGTTGGCCATGCGCTCGGGTCCTTCCCGTCGTCGATGTCGGGGGTTCGTGTGGCGTCCCCCATTGTGGTGCAACGCGCGGGGGGTGTGTTTGGGTCCGGCCGGACACGGCGTTCGCCAGGGGCGGAAGAGGGCCGCTGGCCGGGTGTGTCGGTGCGAGGGTCCACAATGGGGGCGCCGCGCCCTGTTGACCGCACCCTGTTGACGGGTCCGGCGCACGGCCCGACAGAGTCCGACCGAGACACAGCAAGCGACACGTAAGGGAGCCCCGCCGCGATGGCCCGCCGCAGTTCGCAGACCCCGCCGCCCGGAGACTTCGAGGAGCGGATCCTCGATGTCGACGTCGTGGACGAGATGCAGGGCTCCTTCCTGGAGTACGCCTACTCGGTGATCTACTCGCGTGCGCTGCCGGACGCGCGGGACGGTCTGAAGCCGGTGCACCGGCGGATCCTGTACCAGGCCAACGAGATGGGCCTGCGGCCGGACCGCGCGCACGTGAAGTGCGCCCGTGTGGTGGGCGAGGTGATGGGCCGGCTGCACCCGCACGGTGACGCCTCGATCTACGACTCGGTCGTCCGGATGGCGCAGCCGTTCTCGATGCGGCTGCCGCTGATCGACGGTCACGGGAACTTCGGTTCGCTGGGCAACGACGACCCGCCGGCGGCGATGCGCTACACGGAGTCGCGGCTGACCGCGGCGTCGATGGCGATGGTGGAGTCGATCCACGAGGACACGGTCGACTTCGGGCCGAACTACGACGGCAGTGAGCAGGAGCCGCTGGCACTGCCGGCCGCGTTCCCGAACCTGCTGGTGAACGGCGCGACGGGCATCGCGGTGGGCATGGCGACGAACATGCCGCCGCACAACCTGTCCGAGGTGGTGGCGGCGGCCCGGCACCTGATCAAGCACCCGAACGCGGACCTGGACACGCTGATGCGGTTCGTGCCGGGGCCGGACCTGCCGACGGGCGGGCGGATCGTGGGCCTGTCGGGGATCCGGGACGCGTACGAGTCGGGTCGTGGCACGTTCAAGATCCGGGCGACGACGTCGATCGAGAGCGTCACGGCCCGCCGCAAGGGCATCGTGGTCACCGAGCTGCCGTACAACGTCGGCCCGGAGAAGGTCGTCTCGAAGATCAAGGACCTGGTCAACGCGAAGAAGCTGCAGGGCATCGCGGACGTCAAGGACCTGACCGACCGCGAGCACGGGCTGCGGCTGGTGATCGAGGTGAAGAACGGCTTCGTGCCGGAGGCGCTGCTGGAGCAGCTGTACAAGCTGACGCCGATGGAGGAGACCTTCGGCATCAACAACGTGGCGCTGGTGGACGGCCAGCCGCTGACGCTGGGCCTGAAGGAGCTGCTGGAGGTCTACGTCGACCACCGCTTCACCGTGGTGCGCCGGCGCAGCGACTTCCGTCGGCGCAAGCGCGAGGAGCGGCTGCACCTGGTCGAGGGTCTGCTGGTGGCGCTGGTCGACATCGACGAGGTCATCGCGATCATCCGGTCGAGTGACAACGCGACGCAGGCGAAGGAGCGCCTGATGGAGCGCTTCTCGCTGTCGGAGACGCAGACGGCGTACATCCTGGACACGCCGCTGCGGCGGCTGACCAGGTTCGACCGGGTGGAGCTGGAGCAGGAGAAGGCGAAGCTGACCGCGGAGATCGCGGAGCTGACCGAGATCCTGGAGTCGGACACCCGGCTGCGCAGTGTGGTCTCGTCCGAACTGGGCGCGGTGGCGAAGCAGTTCGGGACGGAGCGGCGGACGGTGCTGCTGGAGGCGGGGGCGGTGCCGTCGGCGGCGCTGTCGGTGCCGCTGGAGGTGGCGGACGACCCGTGCCGGGTGCTGCTGTCCTCGACGGGTCTGCTGGCGCGGACGGCGGACGGCGAGCCGTTCGAGCTGTCGGAGCAGCGGTCGAAGCACGACGTGATCGTGTCGGCGGTGCCGGCGACGGCGCGGGCGGACGTGGGTGTGGTGACGTCGGTGGGCCGGGTGCTGCGGCTGCCGGTGATCGATCTGCCGGCGCTGCCGCCGACGCCGTCGCCGACTCTGGCGGGCGGCGCGGCGGTGGGCGAGTTCCTGCGGTTGGAGGCCGGGGAGCGGGTGCTGGCGCTGACCACGCTGGACGAGTCCTCGCCGGGGCTGGCGCTGGGCACCGTGCAGGGCGTGGTGAAGCGGGTGGTGCCGGAGTGGCCGGCGAACAAGGACGAGTTCGAGGTGATCGCCCTCAAGGAGGGTGACGAGCTGGTGGGCGCGGTCGAACTGCGCACCGGCGAGGAGGACTTGGTCTTCATCACCTCGGACGCGCAGCTGCTGCGCTACCCGGCGGGCCAGGTGCGTCCGCAGGGCCGTCCGGCGGGTGGCATGGCGGGCATCAAGCTGGCGGACGGGGCGCGGGTGCTGTCGTTCACGGCGGTGGATCCGGCGGCGGACGCGGTGGTGGTGTCGGTGGCCGGCGCTTCGGGGACGCTGTCCGGCGGTGAGCAGTCGACGTGGAAGGTGACGCCGTTCGAGCAGTACCCGCGCAAGGGCCGGGCGACGGGCGGGGTGCGCTGCCAGCGGTTCCTGCGCGGTGAGGACGCGCTGTCCTTCGCCTGGGCGGGTGCGGCGCCGGCCCGGGCGGCGACGGAGAAGGGCGCGCCGGTGGTCCTGCCGGAGCGCGACCCGCGCCGGGACGGTTCGGGGACGCCGGTGACGACGCCGATCGCGGTGGTCGCGGGCCCGGCGTAGCGGTGAGCCCGTCCGGAGGGGGTGCCAGGTGGCACCCCCTCCGGGTTTTTGGTGAGGGTAGCCTTGCCCGGGTGAGCACCTGTGCGACCGCGTCGCGTGAACTGTCGGAGCCGCTGGCCGCCACGGCCGCGACGGCGACCACCTGGCTGTTGCTGGAGCAGGCCGGCCCGTGGGGCGCGAAGGCGCTGGTCGAGAGCCATCTGGACGTGGCGTTGGGCCGGGCGCTGGAGGCGGCCGCGGCGGGGACGGGCGTGCGGGTGGCGCTGATCCGGCGGCCGGGTCGGCACGCGGACTGCCTGCCGTCGGCGCGGCACGAGGTGATCGTGGCGCACACGGTGCCGGGCCGGGGCTGGGTGCGCCGGACGGCGGTGGCCGATCCGGCGGAGCTGCTGGCGCTGGACTTCGCCGCGCTGGGCGTCGGTGACCACGGCGGTTTCGGGGTCGAGCACGTGGGCGGCCCGGTGGCGTTGGTGTGCACGAACGGGCGCCGGGACCGCTGCTGCGCGCTGCTGGGCCGCCCGCTGGCGGCGGAGCTGGCGGCGGCCGGGCACAGCGAGGTGTGGGAGGTCACGCACCTGGGCGGGCACCGGTTCTCCCCCACGATGCTGGTGCTGCCGTACGGCTACGCGTACGGGCGGCTGACGCCGGAGACGGCCAAGGAGGTGCTGGCGGCGACGGCGGCGGGGCACATGGTGCCGGAGTGGTCACGGGGCTGTTCGGGCTGGGACCGCCCGGGTCAGGCGGCCGAGCACGCGGTGCGGCTGGCGATCGGCGAGACCCGGGTGGACGCGCTGACGCTGGCGCAGCGGCCGGACGGCGAGGGCCGCTGGCTGGTGGCGGTGCTGCACGAGGACGGCCGGGCCTGGGAGGTGGACGTGATCGAGGGCGTGAGCGAGCCGGCGCGTCCGGAGAGCTGCGGCAAGGCGGCGGCGACGCCGTCGCGGATGGACGTGCTCAGCGTCCGGGGGGTCTGAATTCCGAGGGGTCTGACGTCCGAAGGGTCTGAACTCCGGGGGGTCTGGAGTCCGGCGGATCCGAAGTCCGGAGATCCGAACGCCGCAGCGGCCCCGCGCCCGTGGGGGTGAGCGCGGGACCGCGGCGGCGTCGGGGCCTCAGCCGGTGGCCTTGCCGACGAACTCCGTGGTGTACGTCTTGGACAGGTCGATCGACCCCTCCTTGCCCTTGACGTCCGGGTGGAAGGCGGCGAGCACCGCGAGGACGGTCTTGGGGCCGTCGGCGGGCATCACGCCGTCGGTGGTGAACATCGGCAGGGTGGCCTTGATGGCGGCCGCGTACTGCTCGGCGCCGCCCTGCGCGTAGTCGGCGGGCATCTTCGCGGCGATCTCCTCGGGGCTGTGCGTGGACATCCACTTGAGGGTCTTCACGAAGGCGTTGGCGAGCTTCTGGGTGGTGTCCTTGTTCTTCGCCACCCAGTCGGTGTTCATGTAGAGCGACGACGAGGGGTAGAGCCCGCCGAGCGCCTGGCGGGAGCCCTCGGGGGTGCGCATGTCGTAGAGGATCTTGCCGAGGCCCTTGTCGAGGACGTTGGCGACGGTGGGGTCGGTGGTCATCCCGGCGTCGATGCTGCCCTGCTGGAGCGCGGCGATGAAGGTCTGACCGGCGCCGACCGCGATCGGGCTGAACTCGCTGACGGCGGTGCCGTTCTTGACGGCGAGGTACTTGGTGAGGAAGTCGGTGGAGGAGCCGATGCTGGTGACGCCGAGCTTCTTCCCCTTGAAGTCGGCGCCGGACTTGACGGCGTCGGCCTGCTTGGTGGAGACGATCTCGACCTCTCCGGGGGCCTGCGAGAACTGGACGACTGACTCGACGTTCTTGCCCTTGGCCTGGAGGTCGATGGTGTGGTCGTAGAAGCCGACGGCGCCCTGGACGTCACCGGCGAGCAGGGCGGTGGTGGCGTTGACGCCGGCGGGCTCGCTCATCAGCTCGACGTTGACGCCGGCGTCGGCGAAGTAGCCGAGCCGCTGGGTGAGCATCGCGGGCAGGTAGATGACCTTGTCCAGGCCACCGACCATGATCTTGACCTTGGGTCCGTCCACCTGCTGCCCGGCCGGGGCGGCGGCGCCGTGGGTGGTCGTGGCGGCGTCGTTGGCACAGGCGGTGAGCGGGAGGAGCAGGGCGGCGGCGAGGGCGACGGCAGCGGCTCTGCTGGTCGAGTTCGGGCGCATGGGTGGGGGTGCCTCTCTGCGGGGTGGGGGGTTTCAGCGGCCGTCGCCGGAGTCGGCGGGCTTCCAGCGGAACAGCTTCTTCTCGGCGAAGGTCAGCAGCCCCTCGGTGAGCAGCGCGACGACGGCGAGGATGGTCATGGCGGCGTAGACGCCGGCCGCGTTGAAGGTGCCCTGGGCGGCGGCGACCAGCAGGCCGAGGCCCTTGGTGGCGCCGATGTACTCGCCGACGATGGCGCCGATCAGTGCGAAGCCGAAGCTGACGTGCAGGCTGGTGAAGATCCAGGTGGTGGCGGCGGGGATGACGACCTGCACGGTGACCTTGCGGTTGTTCGCGCCGAGGATCCGGGCGTTGGCGACCAGGTTGCGGTCCACCTCGCGGGCGCCCTGGAAGGCGTTGAAGAACACCGGGAAGAACACCAGCACCACGGCGGAGGCGACCTTGGAGGCCGGGCCGAGGCCGAACCAGATCAGGAAGATCGGGGCCAGCACGATGCGCGGGATGGCGTTGAGCACCTTGATGTAGGGCCCGAACACGTCGGCCAGGAAGCGGATCCGGCCGAGCGCGATGCCGAGCAGCACACCGCCGGTGACGCCGATCACCCAGCCGGTGAGCGCCTCGTACAGGGTGTAGCCGATCTGCTCGCCGAGTGAGCCCTGCGCGGTGCCGTGGGTGACCCACTGCCAGATCTGGTCCCAGATCCTCGACGGCTGGGAGAAGTTGAACGGGTCGATCACCTCGGTGCGGGCGCACAGCTCCCAGAGCCCGAGGAAGCCGAGCAGGACCGCGATGCGGGCCCCGTAGACGCTCAACCTCCGGTTGCGGGCGGCCCGTTCGCGGGCCGCGGTTCTGGTGGTGGTCGTGGCGGCCGGGGCGGTGCCGGCGGCGGGGGCGGTCTCAAGCGGCACGACCCGCTCCTCTCTCCCGGGTGATGCGTACCTCTTCGCCGAGCGAGGCCCAGATCTCGCGGTACAGCTCGACGAACCTCGGCTCCAGCCGGACGGCCTCCACGGTGCGCGGCCGCGGCAGGTCGACGGTGAAGATCTCCTTGACGGTGGCCGGTCCGGCCGTCATCACGACGACCCGGTCGGCGAGCGCGATGGCCTCGTCCAGGTCGTGGGTGACGAAGACGACCGACGAGCCGGTGCCGGCCCACAGCTCCAGCAGCTGGTCGGACATCAGGGCCCGGGTCTGCACGTCCAGGGCTGAGAACGGCTCGTCCATCAGCAGGATGTCCGGGTCGTTGACGAAGGTCTGGGCGAGCGCGACGCGCTTGCGCATGCCGCCGGAGAGCTGGTGCGGGTAGCGGTCCTCGAAGGCGCCGAGGCCGACCCGGTTCAGCCAGTCCCGGGCCCGTTCCCTGGCCTCGGCGGCGGGCACGCCCCGGAAGCGGGGGCCGGCCATGACGTTGGACAGCACGGTGCGCCAGGGGAACACGGCGTCCTGCTGGAATACGAAACCGACCCGGGGATCGATCCCGCGAACCGGCTCGCCGTACACCCGGGCCTCGCCCTCGGTGGGCTCCTCCAGGCCGCTGACCAGGGTCAGCGTGGTGGACTTGCCGCAGCCGGTGGGCCCGACGACGGCGACGAACTCGCCCTGGGCGACGGTCAGATCGAGATCGCGGACGGCGGTGTGCAGGGCCCCGGAGGGGGTGCGGAACCGTTTGGTCGCGCCGGTCAGCTCGATCGCCGGGGTTGTGCTCATTCCCCCGCCTCGCTTCGCTCGGCAGGCGCTGCGCACAATTGGCAGCTCTTGATGATTCGCTCGCTGCGCTCGCTCATTGATCCTCCCGGGTCAGTGCTTGCCCCAGGAAGGTAGGAGCGGGCCGGGCCGCCGCGGCAGCCATCTGCGCGTACTGCGGGTTCTCCGCGTTGAGGGCTGTTCTGCTCGTTTTGCTTCCGCTACAACTTCGGGGACGGCGGCTGACAGAAACACGCCGGAAACATAGGGTGTCCCGACCTCCACCTGCCGGGCCCCGAGCGCCCCGCCCCACCGCAACACCGCCGCAGCCGCCGAGAGGAGGCCCGGATGAAGCTCCCCCGCTGGCCCCGCCGGGTCTTCGCGCAGCTGCTGCTGAGCCAGACCGTCGTCACCGTCGGTGTCACCGCGGTGACCGCCGGGCTGTTCCTGGCCCCGGTCAGCAGTGAACTGGACCACGACGCGATGCAGCGCGCGCTGTCGATCGCCCAGGCCACCGCCACCGACGAGGTGATCGCCCGGGCCGCCGACGCCCGGGACTCGGCGACCGCGCAGCGCAACGCCGAACAGATCCGGCTGGCCACCGGCGCCAGCTTCGTCGTGGTCACCGACCTGGACGGCATCCGGCTCTCGCACACCGACCCGGGGCGGATCGGCCACCGGGTCTCCACCGACCCGGAGCCGGCGCTCAGCGGCCGCAGCGTCACCGCGATCCAGCAGGGCACGCTGGGCCGCACCGCGCGCGGCAAGGTCCCGCTGCGGCTCGCGGACGGGCGGATCGTCGGCGAGGTGTCGGTGGGCATCAGCGACGACTCGATCCGCCGCCGGCTGCTGAAGATGCTCACCGGGATCCTGCTGTGCGCGGCGGCGGGCCTGGCCGCGGGCACCGTCGCCACGCTCGCGCTGGCCCGGCGGCTGAAGCGCCGCACCCACAACATCGCGCTGGCCGACATCTCGGCGCTGCTGGTGGAGCGGGAGGCGATGCTGCACGGCATCCGCGAGGGCATGGTGGCGCTGGACGAACGCGGCCGGATCCGGCTGGCCAACGACGAGGCGCTGCGGCTGCTCGGCCTGCCGCCGGACTGCACCGGCCGCCCGATCGACGAGGTGCTGCCGCCGGGCCGGCTGGCGGACGTGCTGACCGGGCGGATCACCGGCGCCGACCTGCCCGCCGTCCGGGACGACCGGGTCCTGGTGGTGAACCGGATGACGACCGCCGGATCCGGCGCGGTGGTGACGCTGCGCGACCGGACCGAGCTGGAGTCGCTGGTCCGCGAGCTGGACACCACCCGCAGCCTGACCGAGGCGCTGCGGGCGCAGGACCACGAGCACGCCAACCGGATGCACACCCTGCTGGGCCTGCTGGAGCTGGGCCGCCACGAGCAGGCGGTGGCGTTCATCTCGGAGCAGTCCGGTTCGCACGCCGTGGTCGCCGCCCGGATCGCCGAGCAGGTGCAGGACCCGCACGTGGCCGCGCTGCTGGCGGGCAAGACGGCGGTGGCGGGCGAGCGCGGGGTGCGGCTGGCGCTGGCCCCGGCGGCGCACCTGCCGGACGCGGTGGTGGACCCGCGGGCGCTGGTGACGGTGCTCGGCAATCTGATCGACAACGCGGTGGACGCGTTGGCGCCCGCCGGAGGGGGGCGGGTGGCGGTGACGCTGGCGGCGTCCGGCTCCACCCTGCTGCTCCAGGTCGCGGACAGCGGCCCGGGCGTGCCGGAGGAGCTGCGCGAGCGGGTCTTCGAGGAGGGGTGGACCAGCAAGGACGCGCCCGCGCACCGTCCGCGCGGGCTGGGCCTGGCGATGGTGCGGCGGCTGGTCGAACGGACCGGCGGCCGGATCGTGCTCGACGCGGGGCCGCTCGGCGGCGCCCGGTTCACCGTCGAGCTGCCGGAGGCCCTGCTCACCCATCGGCTCGTGGAGGCGTGATGATCGACGTACTCGTGGTGGACGACGACTTCCGGGTCGCCGACGTGCACGCCGCCTACGTGGCGCGGGTGCCCGGCTTCCGGGTGACGGGCACCGCGCACTCGGCCGGGGAGGCGCTGGCCGCCCTGGAGCGCCGCCCGGTGGACCTGCTGCTGCTGGACCACCACCTGCCGGACGAGACCGGCCTGGCGCTGGTGCGCCGGCTGCGCGAACGGCAGGTGGCCTGCGACGTGATGATGGTGACGGCCGCCCGGGACGTGTCGACCGTCCACGCGGCGATGCAGCACGGCGCGCTGCAGTACCTGGTCAAGCCGTTCACCTTCGCCGGGCTGCGGGACAAGCTGGTGGCGTACGCGCAGCTGCGGCACGCGCTGGCGGGCCCGGCGGCCCGGGAGGCCGGCCAGGACGAGGTGGACCGGCTGTTCGCGACGCTGCGCAGTGCCGCCGCCCCGGCCGGCGCGCTGCCGAAGGGGCACTCGGCGCCCACCACCGACCTGGTGCTGGGGGTGCTGCGGCGGGCGGGCCGGCCGCTGTCCGCGCAGGAGGTCGCGGACGCCACCGGGCTGAGCCGCTCGACGGCGCAGCGCTACCTCAAGCAGTTGGAGCGCGACAGCCGGCTGCGGCTGACCCTGCGCTACGGCGACACCGGCCGCCCGGAGCACCGGTACGGCCTGGCGGTCCGGAGCTGAACCGGGCCGCAGCCTGGGCCGGGCCGGAGCGTGGGCCGGACAAGGGAGCGTGGGCCGGGCAAGGGGGAACCCCGGCGGCCCCAGGCCCGCCGGGGTTCCCCGGGCGCGGCACTCAGGCCGCGCCCGCACCGGTGAGGGCACGCACCTCCAGCTCGGCGAAGCGGTCCGGGTCGGCCGGTTCGGGCGAGGTGATCGTCCCGATCCAGCCGGCCAGGAAGCCGAGCGGGATGGAGACCAGGCCGGGGTTCTCCAGCGGGAACCAGTGGAAGTCGACGCCGGGGAACAGCGCGACCTTCGTCCCGGAGACCACCGGCGAGAAGGTGACCAGCACGATCGCCGGGATCAGCCCGCCGTACACCGACCAGACCGCGCCCCGGGCGGTGAAGCGGGACCAGAACAGGCTGTACAGCAGCACCGGCAGGTTGGCGGAGGCGGCCACCGCGAAGGCCAGGCCGACCAGGAAGGCGACGTTCAGCTGCTGCGCGAACAGACTGATCGCGATCGCGGCCGCACCGATCCCGACCGCGGCGATCCGGGCGACCCCGACCTCCTGGTGCTCGCTCGCCTCCCCGGCCGACTCCGCGCTCCCGGCCCCGGACTGCCCCGCGGCCGGCCGGGCGCCCGGCAGCGCGGCGCGCAGCCGCAGCAGGTGGCGGCGCGGCCGGCCGCGCCAGGCGCCGGCCCAGATGTCGTGGGCGAAGGCCGCGGAGGAGGCCAGGGTGAGCCCGGCGACCACGGCGAGGATGGTGGCGAAGGCGATCGCCGAGATCGCCGCGAACAGCACCACCCCGCCGGTGCTGCCGTTGCCGCCGCCGAGCACCAGGGCCAGCAGCGGGACGGCGGTGTTCCCGGCCGCGTTGGCGTGCTTCACCGCCGCCGAGCCGACCAGGGCGGTCGCGCCGAGCCCCAGCGCGATGGCCATCAGGTAGAAGCCGCCGACCAGTCCGATCGCCCACATCGTGGAGCGGCGGGCGGCCCGGGCGGTGGGCACGGTGTAGAAGCGGGACAGGATGTGCGGCAGCCCGGCGGTGCCGAGGACCAGGGCGAGGCCGAGGCTGAAGAAGTCCAGCCGGCTGGTGAAGGTGGCTCCGTACTTCAGGCCCGGTTCGAGGTAGCGCCGCCCGGCCCCGCTGTGCTGGGCGGCCTGGCGCATCAGCTCGCCCACGTCGCCGTGGAAGCGGACCATCAGCAGCACGGTGAGCAGGACCGAGCCGGCCACCAGCAGGAACGCCTTGACGATCTGGATCCAGGTGGTGGCCCGCATTCCGCCCACCGTGACGTAGACGATCATCAGACCGCCGACCGCCACGATGGTCCAGGTCCGGGCCTGCGCGCTGTTGGTGCCGAGCAGCAGGGCCACCAGCGAGCCGGCGCCGACCATCTGGGCGACCAGGTAGAGCAGGGTGACCACGACGCTGGCGCCGCCCGCCGCGGCCCGGACCTTGCGGCGGCGCAGCCGTAGCGCGAGGACGTCGGCGAGGGTGTACCGGCCGGCGTTGCGGACCAGTTCGGCGACCAGCATCAGCACCACCAGCCAGGCGACCAGGAAGCCGATGCTGTAGAGCACGCCGTCGTAGCCGTACAGCGCGATCAGCCCGGCCACGCCGAGGAAGGAGGCGGCGGAGAGGTAGTCGCCGGAGAGCGCGAAGCCGTTCTGCAGCGGGGTGAAGTCGCGGCCGCCGGCGTAGAAGTCCTCGGCGGCGCTCCCGCGGCGGCCCACCCAGAGGGTGATCGCCAGGGTGACCAGGACGATGACGGCGAACAGCACGATCGCCAGGTCGTGGTGGTCGCCGGTGGGGGCGACGGGGGGCGGGGTGGCGGTGGCCGTCGCGGTGGTCATCGCAGCTGGTCCTGGGTGTCCCAGCGCAGGCCCAGGGCGGCGCGGTCGCGCTTGGTGCGGGCGTTGCGGGCGTAGAGCCAGGTGAGCAGGAAGGTGGAGGCGAACTGGAGCAGGCCCAGCAGCCAGGCCACGTTGAGCGGGCCGGCCACCTGGCTGCGCATCACGCCGGGGGCGGCGGCCTGCGCGGCGACGTACATCAGGTACCAGCCGAGGAAGGCACCGCTGGTGGGGAAGACGAACGCCCGGTAGCTGCGCCGGATGTCCTGGAAGGCTTCGCTGGCCTGGACCGTCCGGTACACCTCGGTGCGGTCGGTGGCCGGCGCCAGGGCCCTCGCCGGGGCGGCGGAGGGCGCGGCCGGCGGCTCGACCCGGGCCGGGGCCTGGGTGGGCTGGGCCGACTGCACCGGACGGACGGAGGACGGCTGGGCGGGCACCGCCGGCCCCGCCGGACCCGCCGACCGCCCGGGCGTGGCCGGGCGGTCGGCGGCGTTGGCGGCGGCCGGAGCGGCCCACCAGTCGAATCGCTGCCCCTGCCCGGGACTGCTCGTCTGCTGCTGTGGCACTGCTGCTCCTGGACCGGCGGGCACTCTGACCCGACCCATGATGGGGGCCGCTGGACACCGCCTCTGACCATTGCAGATACGTTCACTCGATGAGGTGGTCGATGATCCGACAGACACTCATGCGACTACTGCTGCATACCGGTGATTCCGTGTCGGAACGCGTACGCGACCGCCTGCGCCCGGTCCCGGACGGCGGTCTTCGCGAACAGGTTGTTGATGTGCGTCTTCACGGTGGCCTGGCTGACGAACAGCCGCTGGGCGATCTCCGCGTTGGAGAGCCCCTCGGCGATCAGCGCCAGCACCTCCGCCTCCCGGGCGGTCAGCCCGTCGGGCAGTTCCGCGGGCCGGCCGGCCGGCGCGGTCGACGCCCGGGGCGTCTCGGGGACCGGTCCGGCCGCGCCGCCCGGCGCCTCCGACAGCCGTTCCAGCAACCTGAGTTGGACCTGCGGCGAGAGCCCGGCCGCACCCGAGCGGACGTCCGCGATCGCCCGGGCGATCTCCTCGCCGCCCGCGTCCTTGGTGAGGTAGCCGCGCGCCCCGGCCTGCAACGCCGGGAACAGCGAGTCGTCGTCGGCGTAGGTGGTGAGCACCACGACCTCGGTCTCCGGATGCGCCGCCCGGATCCGCCGGGTCGCCTCGACGCCGTCGCAGCGCGGCATCCGCAGGTCCATCAGCACCACGTCCGGGTGATGCCGCGCCACCAGGGCGACGGCCTCCTCGCCGTCCGCCGCCGCGCCGACCACCTCGATCCCGGGCAGCAGCCCCAGCAGCATCACGATGCCCTCGCGCACCACCGTCTGGTCGTCCGCGACCAGCACCCTGGTGGTGTCCGCCGTCATGCCGGCACCCGCAGCAGCACGCGCCATCCTCCGTCCTCCGGGCCCGCCAGCAGGGTGCCGCCGAGCAGTTCCGCGCGTTCGCGCATCCCGAGCAGACCGTACCCGCTGCCGCTGCCCGCGAGCTCCGGGGCGGACAGCTCAGCGGCGGACTGGCCCCGCGGCGCCCGGGTGTTGCGCACCTCCAGCTCCACCGCGTCCGGCAGGTACCGCAGTTCGACGGAGCACCGGGCGCCCGGCGCGTGCTTGCGGACGTTGGTCACCGCCTCCTGCGCGGTGCGCCGGACGGCGAGGGAGGCCTCGGCGGGCAGCGGCCGGGGCGTGCCGGTGACGGTGAGGGCGGCCCGTTCCCGGCCGGTCAGCTCGACCAGGAACTCCCCGACCGGGGTCAGTTCGCCGCGCAGCGCGGACAGTGCCTGCCGGGTCTCGGCCAGCCCGTCCCGGGCCATCCGCCGGGCGGCGACGACCCGTTCGCGGATCTGTTCCCGGTCGGTGCCGGCGTCCAGCATCAGCCGGGCAGCCTCCAGGTGGACGAGCTGCGCCGAGAGGCTGTGGGCGAGCACGTCGTGGATCTCCCGGGCGATCCTGGCCCGTTCGGCGAGCGCCGCGCTCTCCGCCTCGGCCGCCCGGGCGGCCCGCTCCTGGGCGAGCAGCCGACGGGCGGTGCCGCGCGCCTCGGCGTCCAGCCGCAGCAGGAAGCCGAACAGAACGGTCCCGCCGATGGTGGCGGCGTTGCTGAACCAGCCCGCCGGGGAGGCCGCCGTGTACGAGCCCAACGCGACCGCCGCGGCGAGCAGCGCGGGCGCGGGCGGCAACCGGATCAGGGCCGTCACGGCCAGCCCGATCCACAGCACGTCGGCCAGCGTGTAGGCCAGCCCCCAGTTGGCCAGCCAGGCGACGCCCACCAGGGTGGCGCCCAGCAGGTACGCGGCCGCCGGGCGCTGCTCCCGGGTGGCCCGCAGGTACCCCGCATAGAGTGCGATGGCCACGACCAGTCCGGCCGCCGCGGCCACCACCGCCCAGCCGGCGTACTTCCCACCGGCGAAGGTTCCCCCGCAGACGACGGCCAGCAGGACGGCCCGGCCGAGCCCGGTGAGGATCCGCCGCGGCCGGCTCTCGGCGTCGCGTTCCAGCCCCTCGCGGGACGGCCAGCGGGTCCAGTACCACCCGGCCACGGGTGCCTCCTCGAAGCTCAGGTCGGTGGGTCAGCGCAGCTCTGCGGCCGGCTCCGGGGCCTCCAGCGTCCGGGCCCTCCAGTTCACCACGAGCGAGCGGACCAGCAGCAGCACCGCCAGGCTCAGCAGCAGCGCGCTGCTCGCCTGGTGGACGTGCAGGGCCTCGCCGGTCTCGTAGATGCTGAACCGGATGAAGAGCATCCCGGCCCAGGCGGCCACCGTGGCCCTGGTGCCCCGGGCCCAGAGCGCGCCGTCCTCGGCCCGCCAGAGCCGGACGGTCCAGCCCCAGATGGAGCCCATCGCGAGCACCGCGACCAGCCCGCAGGCGAGCAGGGTGACGGACAACGCGGTGTGCCGGTGGTCGATCAGCTGCGGATCGCGCAGCGCGAGCGCCCCGAGGATCAGCGGCAGCACCCAGAAGCGGCGCTCGCTGTCCAGGCGTTGCGCGCGCATCTGGCGGCCGACCACCAGGGCCATCACGGCAACGACCAGAACGACGTTGACGAACGCACTCATCGAACTTCTCCGTCCCGACGGGAGGCTTGGGCTGACCTCTCCGACGCTACGGATCCGGCGCCCGCGGCTGATCGGAGCCGGGGTGGAACGCGGGTGGAACGACGACGCGAGGGCCCTCCACCCGTGGGTGGAGGGCCCTCGCGCGGACGGGCGTCAGGCGTCGATGCGGGAGCGGTCCAGGGTCGCCGCCGAGTCGACGATGAACTCCTTGCGCGGGGCGACGTCGTTGCCCATCAGCAGGTCGAAGATCTTCTCGGCCTGCTCCAGGTCGCCCAGGTTGATCCGGCGCAGCGTGCGGTGGCGCGGGTCCATGGTGGTCTCGGCCAGCTGGTCGGCGTCCATCTCGCCGAGGCCCTTGTAGCGCTGCACCGGCTCCTTCCAGCGCATCCCCTTGCGCTGGAACTCCAGCAGGGTGGAGCGCAGTTCGGCGTCGGAGTAGGTGTAGTGGTACTTCTCCTGGCCGCGCTTGGGGCTGGTGAGCTCGATCCGGTGCAGCGGCGGCACCGCGGCGAAGACCCGGCCCTGCTCGACCATCGGCCGCATGTAGCGGTGGAAGAGGGTCAGCAGCAGGGTCCGGATGTGCGAGCCGTCGACGTCGGCGTCGGCCATGAAGATGACCCGGCCGTAGCGGGCCTGGTCGATGTCGAAGGTGCGGCCCGAACCGGCCCCTATCACCTGGATGATCGCGGCGCACTCGGCGTTCTTGAGCATGTCGCTCACCGAGGCCTTCTGCACGTTGAGGATCTTGCCGCGGATCGGCAGCAGCGCCTGGAACTCGGAGTTGCGGGCGAGCTTGGCGGTGCCGAGCGCGGAGTCGCCCTCGACGATGAAGAGTTCGCTGCGGTCGACGTCGTCGCTGCGGCAGTCGGCGAGCTTGGCCGGCAGCGAGCTGGTCTCCAGCGCGGTCTTACGGCGCTGGGCCTCCTTGTGCTGGCGGGCGGCGACCCGGGTGCGGGCGGCCGCGACGACCTTCTCCAGGACGGCCCGGGCCTGGAGCTTCTGGTCCTTCTTGGCCGAGGTGAGGAAGGCCTTGAGCTCCTTGGCGACGACGGCGGCGACGATCCGGTTGGCCGCCGAGGTGCCGAGCACCTCCTTGGTCTGGCCCTCGAACTGCGGCTCGGCGAGCCGGACGGTGACCACCGCGGTGAGGCCCTCGGTGGCGTCGTCCTTGGTGATGTCGTCCTCGGCGACGCGCAGCAGCTTGGCGGCGCGCAACGCCTCGTTCACGGTCTTGGCGAGCGAGCGCTCGAAGCCGGTGACGTGGGTGCCGCCCTTGGGGGTGGCGATGATGTTGACGAAGGAGCGCAGGGTGGTGTCGTAGCCGGTGCCCCAGCGCAGCGCGATGTCCACGCCGAGGTGGCGGGTGACCTCGGTGGGCGTCATGTGGCCGAGCTCGTCGAGGACGGGCACGGTCTCCTTGAAGGTGCCCTCGCCGTGCAGCCGCAGCACGTCGCAGACCGGCTTGTCGGGCGCCAGGAACTCGCAGAACTCGGCGATGCCGCCGTCGTAGTGGAAGGTGCTCTCCTCGACCTGCTCGCTCTCGGTGAGCCGCTCGTCACGGACGAGGATGGTCAGGCCGGGGACGAGGAAGGCGGTCTGCCGGGCGCGGCTGTGCAGGTTCTCCAGCGACAGCTTGGCGTCCTTGAGGAAGATCTGCCGGTCGGCCCAGTAGCGGATGCGGGTGCCGGTGCGGGCCTTCGCCACCTTGCGGGTCTTCGTCAGGCCGTTGGCCGGCTCGAAGGGCGCGTCCGGGCTGGTCTCGGTGAAGATGCCGGGGGTGCCGCGGCGGAAGCTGATCGCGTGGGTGTGGCCGCCGCGGTCGACCTCGACGTCCAGCCGGGCGGAGAGCGCGTTGACGACGGAGGCGCCGACGCCGTGCAGACCGCCGGAGGCCGCGTAGGAGCCGCCGCCGAACTTGCCGCCCGCGTGCAGCTTGGTCATCACGACCTCGACGCCGGACAGCCCGGTCTTCGGCTCGACGTCGACCGGGATGCCGCGGCCGTTGTCGCGGACCTCGACGGAGGAGTCCGGGTGCAGCACGACCTCGATGCGGTCGCAGTAGCCGCCCAGGGCCTCGTCGACGGAGTTGTCGATGATCTCCCAGAGGCAGTGCATCAGGCCGCGGCTGTCGGTGGAGCCGATGTACATGCCGGGGCGCTTGCGGACCGCCTCCAGGCCCTCCAGGACGAGCAGGTGCCGAGCGGTGTAGTTGGAACCGTCGTCGCCGGCCAGCAGTGCGGACGGCACGGTCGTTTCGGCACTCACGCGGCACTCTCCTCGGTGAAGTTCTGTCTCATCGGTCACATCCGGACGCATCCGGACCGTCCGCCAGTGCAGCACGCCGCACCGACATCCGTCTCCCAGCGTGTGCACGGCCTTCCGCTGGGTGCACAGCACGACCGGGTGGTCCCGCGCAGCTTGTACGCGCTGCGCGAACAAGGGCCGTGCCGGTTTCCGGCGCCCCGGGGCGCCATCTCCTCCCGGTACCACCGGTCCTGGCGGATCGTGGGGCCCGGCGCAGGCTCCGGAACTGCCGTTATGCAGGCTACCGGGGCCTGAGACGGGGCTTATGCTCCAACCCGGCAGAGGATTATGCTACGCGGACCTCGGACCCGTTCACCGATCGGGCGTTCGAGCGAGGGGTGCATCCTGGGATTCGGTACGCATGAACCACCACCACCCGGGGCACGTCCTCATCAACACAGCAGAATCCTCAGAGAAGAAAAGCCACGAGCGGGAACGTTTTCGGCCTGGTTGGATGTTGACCCTGGTACGACAGCTCGTCGAGCTAGAGAAGAGGCGACGTGACTACTGTTCTGACACCTGCGAGCCCGCTCACCGCGGCTGACCGCTGCGACCGCTGCGGCGCCCAGGCCTACCTGCGCGTCGTGCTCGCCAGCGGCGGAGAGCTGCTCTTCTGCGCCCACCACGGCCGGAAGTTCGAGCCCGAGCTCAAGAAGATCGCCGTGGAGATACAGGACGAGAGCGGCCGCCTGACCACCAGCACCACCACGACGGCCGCCGACGACGAGCGCTGAGTCCGGGCGCCACACCAGCAGCCAGCGTCGAGCTGTGTCCGGTCGCACACCGCGTGCGACCGGTGGGCCGGGCGACCAGCCCCTTCGGGGGCCGGTCGCCCGGCTCTGCTGTACCCGGGGGTGGTGGAATCCCGGAACGGGCCGGGTGGCCGGAAACCGCCCCCTCCCCGACCCGATCCCGCGTCAGATCGTGACCGGACCGTCACCCGTGGCGCCGGCCGGGTCCGACCGCGCTTCCCGCCCGGGCGTTCAGAGCACCGAGCGCACCGCGTCCGCGACCGAGGCCACCCGCGTGTAGACCCCCGGGTGGGCCGCCTCCGCGCAACCCGTCCCCCAGGAGACCAGGCCGGCCAGCCGTCCGCCGATGACCAGCGGGCCACCGCTGTCGCCCTGGCAGGCGTCCTTGCCACCCTTCTCCTCGCCCGCGCAGACCATACCCCGGGCGTCGAACTTGCCGTCCGGACCGCCCGGGTAGGCGTGCGCACAGGTCTGGTCCGCGATCACCGGCACGTCCACGCCACGCAGCGTCGGCGAGTAGTCGCTCCGCCCGGTGGTGTCGCCCCAGCCGAAGACCTGCGCCCTGGTCCCGGCCGCGTACGGCTCGGTCTCGCCCTGGCCGACCAGGTCGATCACCGGCCGGGAGCCCTGCGGATCGGCGAGGGTGACCACCGCGACGTCGTTCATGTTGGCGGTGAAGGAGTAGTCGGGGTGGATCCAGACCGTCCGGACGAGCACCTCGCGACCGGCCGAGCCCCGCATGTCGTCCCGGCCGAGGATCACCCTGAGGCCGGGCCGCTCCACCCGGACGCCCCTGGACTCGTCGTAGAAGCAGTGCGCGGCCGTGACCACCTTGGTCGGGGTGACCAGCGCTCCCCCGCAGAACTGGCCGGAGCGGCCGGCGCCGAACTGCTGGCGGCTGGCCAGGCCCACCACCCACGGGTGGTCGGCGGTGCTCTCGGCGGTGCCGCCCACCACCCGGCGCTTCGCCTCGGCCGGTGCGGCCGTCCCGAGCGCGACCAGCGGGACGGGGACGGCGGCCAGCAGCGCCAGTGCGGCGGCCCGGCGGCGGCGCGCCCCCCGGACGGCCGGGCGGGCCGGGGGCGGGGCGGGGGTCGGCAGGTCAGCGCGGTCCGGGTTGGGCAGCACCGTGACTCCAGTCGGCTCGGCAGCAGGCAACCGGCACAGCGTAGGTGATCGGCTACGCGGCGCGACCGCTTCCGGTCGCGCCGCCACCCGGACGAGCGACAACCACCACCCGGACGCTGACGCGGCCGGGGGCGGACAGCCGAGGAGGCCCGGAGCCAAACGGCTCCGGGCCTCCTCGTCAGTGCTGGAGGATCCCGCGGATCAGTCCAGGTAGTCGCGCAGCACCTGGGAACGCGACGGGTGACGCAGCTTCGACATGGTCTTCGACTCGATCTGGCGGATGCGCTCACGGGTGACCCCGTACACCTTGCCGATCTCGTCGAGCGTCTTCGGCTGACCGTCCGTCAGGCCGAAGCGCATCGAGACCACGCCGGCCTCGCGCTCGGAGAGGGTGTCCAGCACCGAGTGCAGCTGCTCCTGGAGCAGGGTGAAGGAGACCGCGTCGGCCGGGACGACCGCCTCGGAGTCCTCGATCAGGTCACCGAACTCGCTGTCGCCGTCCTCGCCCAGCGGGGTGTGCAGCGAGATCGGCTCGCGGCCGTACTTCTGGACCTCGATGACCTTCTCGGGGGTCATGTCGAGTTCCTTGGCCAGCTCCTCCGGGGTGGGCTCGCGGCCCAGGTCCTGGAGCATCTGGCGCTGGACGCGGGCCAGCTTGTTGATGACCTCGACCA
The DNA here is from genome assembly GCF_040302625.1 of Kitasatospora sp. NPDC097643. NCBI lineage: Bacteria > Bacillati > Actinomycetota > Actinomycetes > Kitasatosporales > Streptomycetaceae > Kitasatospora > Kitasatospora sp. NPDC097643. The sequence continues at coordinate 46,265 of NZ_JBEOSA010000015.1, forward strand.
TGTGCACCGGGATGCGGATGGTGCGGGCCTGGTCCGCCATGGCGCGGGTGATCGCCTGGCGGATCCACCACGTGGCGTAGGTGGAGAACTTGTAGCCCTTGGTGTAGTCGAACTTCTCGACCGCACGGATCAGACCCAGGTTGCCCTCCTGGATCAGGTCCAGGAAGAGCATGCCGCGGCCGGTGTAGCGCTTGGCCAGCGAGACCACCAGGCGGAGGTTGGCCTCCAGCAGGTGGTTCTTGGCCCGGCGGCCGTCCTCGGCGATGATCTCCAGCTCGCGCTTGAGCTTGGGGGCGAGCTTGTCGGCGGCCGACAGCTTGTCCTCGGCGAACAGGCCGGCCTCGATGCGCTTGGCGAGCTCGACCTCCTGCTCGGCGTTGAGCAGCGGGACCTTGCCGATCTGCTTCAGGTAGTCCTTGACCGGGTCGGCGGTGGCACCGGCGACGGCAACCTGCTGGGCCGGCGCGTCGTCCTCGTCCTCGTCGGACAGGACGAAGCCCTCCGACTCCTCCTCCGGGCCGCCCTCGGTCTCGGCACCGGCCTTGTCGCCGGGCAGCGCCACGTCCTCGAGCAGCTCCTCCTCGCCGAGCAGCTCCTCCTCGCCACCCTTGCCGGCCTTGCCGGAGGTGGTCTTCTTGGCGGCGGTCTTCTTGGCCGGCGCCGCGGCCTTCTTGGCCACGGCCTTCTTGGCCGGGGCCGCCTTCTTCACCGGCGCGGCCTTGGCCTCGGCGACGACGACCGTCTCCTCGGCGGTGATCTCGGCGGAGACCGTGGGGGCCGGCGCGGCGGCGGCCGCGACGGCGGGAGCCGCCACGGGCGCGCCGGGCGCGATGCGCACGGGCGGCTTGGTCGGGGCCGACGGGGCGGCCGGGGTCCGGGTGGTGACAGCCTTGGTGGCGGTGCGCTTGGTGGGGCTCTTGGCAGCAACGCTCTTGCGCTTGGCGCCGGCCGGTTCGGCCGCGCTGACCATGAGGTCCACCCCCTCCTCAATCAGCACCTGGTTGAGGCTGCGCATGACGTTCTTCCACTTGGTGACCGGGATCTGGTCCGCCTCGAACGCCTGGCGCACGTCGTCACCGGCGATCTGCCCCTGGGCCTTGCCCCGCTCGATGAGCGCCAGCAGAGCCGCGGACTCGGCGATCTCGGGGGGAAGCGAACGGGATGTGCTGGCCGACACGAACAACCTCTCGGACGATGAGTGGACTCGAACCCGTACCGGCCGCCCGAGCGGGCGGGGAAGGAGATCGCGCGTCGGACGCGCGGTGTCGATTCCGACCGACTCGGGCTTGAGGACTGGGTTTGCAGGACGGCAGCAGCGCCGCGGACCAACACAGCATTCTGACATGTTGGTGTATTCCGGAGCTGCTTCCGCTCAGGACACATCGCTGCTACTCGTCAAGTGTTACGCATGGCCTTCGTGTCGCGGGTCACACCGCTCGGCGCCCGCGGCCACCGGGCCGGACTCCATCATCGCGCACTCGCCCCGAAGTCTGCCGCCATGGACATGCCGAGACACGTCGAGCCGCCCGGGCGGACCCGCGCCACCCGGGAGCGGACCGCCGCCCCTGGGCACCCTTGCCCCGGCCGCCCCGGCCGACAGGACGGCCCTCCCGCGGCACCGGGGGGGGTGCAACCGGAGGGCCGTGGGCCGGCGGAGCGAACCAGACCGCTCAGTGCTCCCGGGGGGCCGGCACGGACGGCTCGATCTCGGGGTGGACGGTGAGGAGCGCCCGCATCGCGGCCTCCCCCGCGGTGCCGTCGCCGGTGCCCAGCGCGTCCACCAGCCGGGCGTGCAGGCTGACCGAGGACTCGGAGGGCCGCTCGCAGGCGGTCGCCGGGCCGCCCGACACCTGCAACGCGCAGGAGACGATCCCGGACAGGTGCTCCAGCATCCGGTTGCCGGCCATCTGCAGGACCAGCCCGTGCAGCTCGGCGTCGGCCCGGGCGTAGGTGGCGAGATCGGCCTGGGCGGCGGCGTGGCCCATGATCTCGACCAGCTCGACCAGCCGCTGCTGGACGTCCTCGCGGCCGTGGCCGGCGGCGAGCCGGGCGGCCAGCGGCTCGATCGCCCAGCGGAGCTCGAACAGCTCCCGGCGCTGCTCGTCGCGCTGCGGACCGAAGGCGCGCCACTCGATGATGTCCGGGTCCAGCAGGTTCCAGTCGCCGACCGGGCGGACCCTGGTGCCGACGTTCGGCCGGGCGCTGACCAGGCCCTTGGCCTCCAGCACGCGCAGCGACTCGCGGACGACGGTCCGGGACACCTCGAAGCGCTGGCCGATCTCCTCGGGCACGAGCGGCCGGTCGGCCCCGAGGTCGCCGGAGACGATCATCTGGCCGAGCTGCTGGACCAGCTGGCCGTGCAGACCGCGACCGCGGCTGCTGGTGGTCTTGCGGCCGACCCGGGAGAGCTCGGACTCGGCGCCCTCCCAGCGGGGCGCCGGCGGCGTCGGCCGGTCGGCGTACGAGAAGCGGTCCAGATCGCCGGAGCCGTGGATGGGCCCTTCGGCGGAACGGGCGGGGGTCATGGTGGGGTGCGCAAGGGTACTCACAGCTCCTTTGTCGGCGATCGGCAGGCGCAGCTTGAGAATTCTCGTGAAAAGCACACGAAAGGGTGATCGGCCGTGACTGGATAATTGACTTCATATCAGGAAGAACAGTGCATTACGGTCACTGCTGGTCGATCTTGGTGGTTCGGGGCGGATCCGGGGCGGATCCGGGGCGAGTTCGGGACGCCCGCCGGTGAACTGGGGCCGCGCGGAGTCGCCCCGGGCACCCGTTCAGAGCGCGCGGCGGCGGGCCTGGACCAGCAGGGCCGCGAGCAGCAGGACCACCGCGGGCGCCACCACGGCCGCGAGCAGGGCCGGATCCGTCAACGCCGCGCCCCCGACCGCCACCTCGCCGCCCCCGCGGTACACCCAGCCGTACGCCCACTCGATGCCGGACTGGAAGGGCAGCAGCTCGGCCGCCCGCACCGGCCACGGCGTGCCGGTCTGCCGCAGCACCAGCGCCACGCCGGACTCCAGCAGCGGCGGGAGCGCGCACAGCACCAGCACCCCGGCCGCCGCGCTGCGGGTCAGCGCGGCGGTCAGCACCCCGGTCCAGCCCGCCACGACGGTCACCAGGACGAACGCCAGCAGGGCGGCCGGCACCCCGTGGCCGGCCACCAGCGCCACCGGGGCGAACCCGCCCGGCAGGTCGGCGAGCCCGGACAGCCCGACGGCGCCCAGCAGCCCGGACACCCGGTCCGACAGCGCCGAGGGCTCGGCCCAGGCGGCCACCGTCACCCCGTCCGGCAGCGCGAGGCGCACCGCCACCGCGTCGATCACCAGGCCGGCCAGCGCCAGCACCGCCGCGAGGGGGGCCACCACCAGCAGCTTGGCCAGCAGCAGCCGCACCCGGCGCGGGTACGACACCAGGACGGCCGACAGGCCCGGGTGGCGCACCTCGTGCCCGTACGCGAGGGCGCCCAGCACCCCGGCCCCGAGCGCTGCGAACGGCAGCGGGATCAGCGGGACGGTGGCGGTCAGCAGCCGCACCGCGGCCGGGCCGCCGAGCGGACCGGGCGGCGCCTGGCTCGCCAGGACGGCGGCCACGACGGCGTCGCCGAGCAGCACGACGGCAAGGAGCAGCCAGGTGGAACGCAGGCCGCGCAGGCGGCGCAGCTCGTAGGCCAGGGCACGCACGGTTCACTCGCTCCGGTGGTCGTCGGGGGTGGCGGAGGTGGCGGGGGTGGTCGCAGCGGAGTTGAGGCGACCGAGGCGGACGGTGTCGTCGCTCAGCAGGCCGGCGGCGCCCTCCGCCGGGCGCGTGGCGGCGGGGACGGCATCGGCCCGGACCGGGCCGATGCCGTCCCTGTCCCCGTACCCGTCCCGGAAGAGCCGGTCCACGGCGACGACCGGCGCGTCCTCGACGGGCTCCGCCCGCCGGGGTCCCCTGGCCCGAACGCGCGGCGCGTCCGCCACCCCGGCGACGGGCAGGCCCACGGTCGGCGCCGCGTCCTCGGCGGGCCTGGGGGCGGTGACGGCGACCCCCTCGACGACGGGCAGCGCCACGGTGGGCGGCGCCGCGTCCTCGGGGGGCCTGGGAGCGGTGACGGCGGCGGGTTCGGGGGTCGGCTCGGGGCCGGGGTGGGCGGCGGGCGGCGGCTGGACGCGGAGGTGGCCGGAGCGGCCCGAGGCGACCGGCAGGGCGGCCCGGGGCGCCGGCTGCTCGACCACCCGGTCCGCCAGCTCGTGCAACAGGATTCCGTGGCGGTAGGCGAGTTCACCGATCTCGGTGCGCTCGATGCCCGCCACCGCGAGACCGGCGCCGCCGTCCCGCCGCACCTCGGCGCCCTGGCCGACCAGCAGGTCGGCCAGCCGTGCCATCTGCGGCCCGCGGACGGCCACTTCGGGGCTGAGCCGGGTCCGGCGGAACTCCGTGACCGGCTGGTCGGCCACCAGTCGGCCCCGGTCCAGCGTGACGACCCGGTCGGCCAGCTGCGCGGCCTCCTGCGGGGTGCGGGTGGTGACCAGGACCGTTCCGCCGGCCACGCCGAAGGAGCGCAGGAAGGAGTGGAACCACTCGACGTTGCGGGGCGACAGGCCCTCGGTCGGCGCGTCCAGCAGCAGCGTGCCGGGATCGCCGAGCAGGGCGGCGGCCAGGGCCAGCCGGCGGTGCATGCCGGGCGAGAAGCTCCGCAGCCGCTGTCCGGCGACGGCCGCCAGCCGGGTCTGCTCGAGCAGTTCGTCGGCCCGCCGGAGGGGGGCGCCGACCGCAGCCGCGAGCATCCGCAGATGGCTGTCGGCCCTCCGCCCCGGGTGGCCCGCCACGGTGACCGCCCCTTCCCCCGGGCCGGGCAGCAGCACGCCGATCTCGCGTTCGGGGCGGCGGATGCGGCGGTAGGTGCGGCCGCCGAAGAGGGTGACGCCCTGGCCGCGTTCGAGTTCGAGCATCAGCCGCAGCGCGGTGGACTTGCCCGACTCCTCGGGGCCGAGCAGGGCCGTCACCATGCCGGGCCGGGCGTCGAAGGTCAGATCGAGGACGGCGGGCGGGGCGCCCTTGCGATAGACCTTGGTCAGTCCGGTGATCTGGATCATCGCTGCCTGCTCCCATGCCCTCGGCCCGGCTGCTCGACGCGGAGCGGGACCACGGCCGCACGGACCCGCGCCAGCACATTAGGGGGCAGTGGCGGTGATTCCGGGCATTACGGGAACGGCGCGGCCCGCCGCCCGCCCACCTCACCCGATCAGGGGACAATCCGATCCTGCGATTCGCGGGACGGGGTGGAACGGGGGCCGGCCGGCGCGCCTACTCCCAGGGGAGCACCGGGAGGTGATGCCCCCCGCACTCGCCTCTGAACTCGTCGACCGCGGCCTGGCCCTCACGGGAGATCTGCTCCAACTGGTCGAGCTGGTCGGACAGTTCACCCTGCACGAAGGCGATCTCGGCGGCCGGCGCGTGCATGGCCGTCAACCGGTCCAGCTCCTTCTGCGTGGCGGCGATCCCGGCCTCGACCTGCCGGTAGCGGTCCGCGTCCTGCTTGATGCCGAAGAGCTGGTGCTCGCAGTCCGTTTCGTTGACCATCACGCGACTCCCAGGGGTCCGGAGGCCTTCGGCCCCGGCGGCCGAAGCGTCCAGCGACACTCTGCGTCGGCGCCGTCGGCCCCGCAGCGGGCCTGGGCCATTCGGCGGGTCGCGCCGGGTCAGGACTCCGGACGCAGCATCGGCGGGTTGAGCACGGTCGCCCCGCCGGCGGTGAACAGCTGGGCCGGGCGACCGCCCTGACGGGTCGTCGTCCCGCCGGAGGGCAGCAGGAAACCGGGCGTGCCGGTGACCTTCCGGTGGAAGTTGCGCGGGTCCAGCACCACGCCCCAGACCGCCTCGTAGACCCGGCGCAGCTCGCCGACGGTGAACTCGGTCGGGCAGAAGGCGGTGGCGAGGGAGGAGTACTCGATCTTGGAGCGGGCACGCTCCACACCGTCGGCGAGGATCAGTCCGTGGTCGAAGGCGAGCGGGACGCCGTCGGCCGGGCTCTGGCCGAGCAGTTCACCGACCGGGGCCCAGCGGGCGCTGCTGGCGTCGCCGCCGGCCCGGGGCGTCGGCAGGTCGGGCGCGAGCACCAGGTAGGCGACGCTGACCACCCGCATCCGGGGGTCGCGCTGCGGGTGGCCGTAGGTCGCGAGCTGTTCCAGGTGGGCGCCGGCCGCACCGGGACCGACCGCTTCGTGGCCGGGGGCGGAGTGTGCGCGCAGGCCGGTCTCCTCGGCCAGCTCCCGGGAGGCCGCCTCGGCCAGGCCCTCGTCCGGGCGGACGAAGCCGCCGGGCAGGGCCCAGTACCCCTGGAACGGCGGCTCACCCCGTCTGACCAACAGGGCGCAGAGCGCATGGTCGCGCACCGTCAGCACCACCAGGTCAACCGTGACTGCGAACGGGGGGAAGGCCGACGGATCGTAGCGCGACATGGCGACGATCATAGTCGTCTCTCTGACGATAAGCACAGGCCCGGGCACGGACCGGGCCCCGGCCGCCGGGCGCCGCCGGGCGGCCGGTCAGCGGGCGACGAGTTGCAGGTGCGCGGAGGCCTCCTCGACCATGGCCACCCCGATCCGGCTCACCCGGACCGAGAAGGGTTCGCCGGCGACCCGCAGGCCGGTCAGCTCCAGCTCGCCGAGCGGCGCCGTGCTGGCCGGGCGGACCAGCACCCGGCCACCGGGAACGTCCGGCCGGACCCCGGCCAGGGCGAACACGGCGTGCACGGCCCCGGCCGCCGACACCGCCGCCGGACGGCAGGCGGCCGGGTGCGGCACCGGCGGGCTGCCGGGGATGCGCTGCTCCCCCGCGTACATCTCGGGCAGCCGCCCCTCGAAGTGGGCGGCCGCGGCCAGCAAGCCCTCCAGCAGCGTGCCGGCCTCGTTCTCGTGTCCGGCTTCGGCCAGTCCGGCGATCGCCAGGGCGGTCTCGTGGACCCGCACCGCGCCGCCGCGGTGGCCCAGCGGGTTGAACCGGGGGGACTTGGCGCTGAGCGTGCGCAGGCCCCAGCCGCTGTCCAGCTCCGGCGCGACCAGCCGCTGGGCGAGCAGCCGGGTCTGCTCGCGGTCCAGCAGGTTCTCGTGCCGGCCGCCGTCGGCGGACAGCCCGGTGTCGAGCAGGTGGACCAGCGAGCAGGCGACGGCCGGCAGCGGCTGACCGCCGGGGGCCAGACCGGCCGCAGGCCGGCCGCCGGAGAGGTCGTCGATCCAGAACCGCTCGCGGAAGCGGCCGCGCAGGCCGGCGGCCCAGTCGCGCCACTCCTCGGCGCCCGGGCGGCCGAACGCCGCCAGCAGCTCGGCGCCGTGCAGGGCGGCGCGGTGGGCCTGGGCCTGGACCTCGGCGCGGGCGGCCACCGGATGGGCGGCCCGCTCCTCCACCGGGCGGCTCAGGTCGGTGACGAAGCCGTCGGTCAGGCCGTCGCGGAGGGCGGCCAGGGCCCGCTCGGCGGCCGGGAGCAGCTCGGCGACCTCCGCACTGGGCAGGCCCCAGCGCCAGGCCTCGGCCAGCACCGTGACGAACAGCAGGGTGGCCTCGGTGGCCGTGCAGGTGGGCGGCAGCTCCGGCCCGCCGTGCCGCAGCGCGCCGGGCAGCAGCCCCTCGGTCCGGCCGGGGGCGGGGGTGAGCTGCTGGCGGCGGGCCAGCGCCCGGAGGGTGCCGGCGGCGAGCCTGGTGCCGAGCGGCAGGGTCAGCCGGGCGGCCCAGAGCGCGTCGGCCGGGGCGAGGCCGAAGCGCCAGGGCGCGCCGGAGGCGGGGTAGAGGTCGGTCGGGCGGTCCGGGTCGGCGAACAGCAGCCCGCCGAGGGCGTCCAGGGAACGGGTGACCAGCAGTCCGGCCCGGGCGTCGTCGCAGCGCACCTCGGGCTCGGCCCAGGGCAGCGGCACACCGGTGCCCCGGCCGCCCGGCGGGCGCGGGCCGGGGGCGGTGCTCTCCAGCTCGGTGCGCAGCTCGACCGACCAGCGGGCGCCGGGCTGGACCTCCAGGTCCCAGCGGAGCACCCCGGCGCCGGCCAGGACGGCGTGCGGTGAGGGCTTGGCGCTGACCGTGGCGCTGTGTGCCGGGCCGGCCCAGCGCAGCCCGGCGGACTGCACCTGGCCCGGCAGGTCGGGCGGGCGGTGCCCGGCGGCGATCTCGGCGACCGGACCGAGGTCGGTGCCGACGGCCATCTCCAGCGGCAGCCGGGCGGGCCGGCTGCCGGTGTTGCGGACGATGACGGTCTCCACGCCGTCCGCGTGCCGCAGCCGTTCGACGGTGAGCGCCGGATCGGGGTCGAGGTCGCCGGGCAGCCGGACGGCCCCGAGGAACCGGGCCTGCGCCGCGCTGGTCGAGGTGCCCTGGAGCGGCAGCGGCTCCATGCCGCCGAGGCGCAGCTCCATCCGGGCCAGCACCCGGACGCCGTTGCGGTAGAAGCCGTGCAGCCCGTGGCCGCGCAGCTGTCCGTCCGGTCCGGAGGCGGCCATCGCGGGGGCGTTGACGCAGAGCACCGCTTGGTGGACGGCCGGGGGCTGCGGGCGCGGCGGGGCCACCGGCCGCCCCGGGCCGGCGGGCGCACCCGTGGGTCCGCCCGCCGGGACCTGGTCGGGGCGGCCGACCGGTCTCGGCGCGCCGACCACGCTCTCGGCCGGCATGGCCTGTGGCGGCCTCATGGCGGTCACCGGACTCTCCTCCCCTCGGCGGTCCGGTGGCCGGGTCAGGCCGGTGGGCCGCGAGCATGCTCGTTCGCGTGCTGATGGTGCCGGGCCGACGGGGTTACCCGTCGGCAGGTGTGCCGTGTCTGGCCGTACCCGGTGCCGGGTCGTGCCATGCGGTGCGCGGTACCGGGCCGGTACCGGCGCGCCGCGCCGTTGCGTCGGGCACACCGCTGTGCCCGGCACGTCCTCGGGTCCGGCGCCCCGCCCCGTCGGCCGACGCCTGGCCGGGCCGGGCCGGGCCGACGCCGGATGCCGGGTCGGGCCGTCCGGGCGGTCCGGCGGCGCCCCGTCGGTGGCCGGACGCGGTGCCGCGCGCGGTTGGCGGTCGGCCGCCGCACGGTCCGGCGCCCCGCCCGGCGGCGGGCACCGCCCGGGCGCAGGGCCCCCGGGGTGAACGCCGCGCACCACCCTCAGGTCACGCCCCCTGGTGGCCACGACCCGTCACACCCCGCCCGTCGGCCGGTCGTGACGCCTCCCGTCGAACCGTCGAGCTGTCGAGCCGTCGGCCGACCGTTCCCCAGGTCGGCGGCGCCGCGCCCGGCCCCGCTTCGACCTCGCGCCCGGCCCCGTGATGGCCCGTTCACCTCGGGCCGACCGGGCCTGCGGCGGCCGGTGCGGTGTGCGGATCAGGTGGACGTCAGCCGTCGATCTGGTGGCCGAACGCCGCCAGGATACGGTGCGGGGGTCGCGGCCCCCGCACCCGGTGACCCCGTGAACCGCGACGTGACCCCTGTGACCAGCAGAAACCGAGGAGTTGTATGTCCACCGCCAGCCGGCTGCCCGGGATTGTCACGACCGACCACCTGTTCCAGCTCCCCCTCGACCACGCCGCTCCGCAGGGCGAGCAGATCGAGGTGTACGCCCGCGAGGTGGTGGCCTGCGGCCGCGAGCAGGACGACCTGCCCTGGCTGCTGTTCCTCCAGGGCGGCCCCGGCGGCAAGGCTGCCCGCCCGCTCGGCCGCGACGCCTGGCTGGACCGGGCCCTGGACGACTACCGGGTACTCCTGCTCGACCAGCGCGGCACCGGGCGGTCCACGCCCGCGACCCGGCAGAGCCTCGCCCGGCGGGGCGGCGCCCAGGAGCAGGCGGACTACCTGGCGCACTTCCGGGCGGACTCGATCGTCCGGGACGCCGAACTGATCCGCCACCGCCTGCTCGGCGCGGACCGCCGCTGGAGCGTGCTCGGACAGAGCTTCGGCGGCTTCTGCACCCTCACCTACCTCTCGTTCGCTCCCGAGGGACTGACCGAGGCCTTCATCACCGGTGGCCTGTCCGGCCTCGGCAGTTCGGCGGACGACGTCTACCGGGCCGCCTACCCGCGGGTGGTCCGCAAGAACGAGGACCACTACGCCCGGTTCCCGCAGGACGTCGAGGCGGTCCGGCGGATCGCCGCGCACCTCGCGGACACCCCGGCCACCCTGCCCGGCGGCGGCCTGCTCACCCTCGAGGCGTTCCAGTCGCTCGGGCTGATGCTCGGCGGCGGCAGCGGCTCCGGGAGCCTGCACTACCTGCTGGAGGAGGCCTGGGTGGAGGGCGTGGCCGGACCCGAGCTCTCCGACACCTTCCTGGCCGGCGTCCAGGCCAAGCTCTCCTTCGCCGAGGGACCGCTCTACGCCGTCCTGCACGAGTCGATCTACGGCCAGCGCTCGGTGGACCAGGGCGGCACCGCCTGGTCGGCCGAGCGGGTCCGCAAGGAGTTCCCGGAGTTCGACGCCCGGGCCGCGCTGGACTCGGGTGCGCCGGTGCTGTTCACCGGGGAGATGATCTACCCCTGGATGTTCGACACCGATCCGGCGCTGCGTCCGCTGAAGGAGACCACGGACCTGCTGGCCGCCCGCACCGACTGGCCCGACCTCTACGACCCGGCGCGGCTGGCCGCCAACGCCGTGCCCGTCGTGGCCGCGGTCTACCACGACGACATGTACGTGGACACCGAGGACTCGCTGGCGACCGCCCGCGCGGTGCGCGGTCTGCGGACCTGGATCACCAACGAGTGGGAGCACGACGGCCTGCGGGTGAGCGGCGGCAAGGTGCTCGACCGCCTGATCAAGATGGCGCACGGCGAGGTGTAGCCGGCCCGGGCCGGGCGGGGCGACCGGGCACCCGGCCGCCCTCGCCCGGAGCCCCAGGAGCTCAGCGCGCATGACGGCCTCCCCGAGCCGGCTTTCGGACGCCCCGGCACCGGCGGGATCCCGCGGCGGCCCGGCCGCCGACCGGTGCGCAGGCCGACGCCCGGCCGAGCCGCAGGCCCCGGGTGGGCCGCTCCCCCGCCGCCGGGGCGCACCCGGGCCCCGCCCGCAGGGCGAGCGGCCCGGGCTCGGCGACCCCCGGCACCACCCCGCCCCGCCCCTCGGCGCCGCCGGAGCGGCCGGAGCTGCCGGAAGCCCCGGACCCGCCGGAACCACCAGGCCCCTGTTCTCCCGGCGTCGCCGCCCCGGCCTCACCCTTCCGCCGGGCGCCACGCCGACGGCGCCCGGCCCCCGCCGGGCCGGGCGGCCCGGCGGAGTCGCCGCCCGGAGCCGGGGCAGGATCGGGCCCCTCCCCCGGAGGCACCGACACCGGAACCGCGTCGGGATCGGCCCCCTCCCTCGGAGAAACCGACACCGGGACCGGCTCGGGAGAAGCGCTTCCTCCCTCGCCGGGTGTCGGAGCCGGAGCGGGCCCGCCCTCCGTACGGCGCCGGCGCTGGGCCTCAACGGCCACCAGCAGCCCGTCCGGCGACATCCCGTCGTTCAGCGACTCGTGCAGCAGCTCGGCCAGCAGGTAGGACGGGTCGAGCTCCAGCGCGCGGCCGAGCACGACCCGGGCGGTGGCGGTGTCCCCCGCCACCCAGGAGGCCCAGGCCAGCAGGGTGAGCGGGGCCACCGCACACCCCTCGTAGGGCGGCACGGCGTGGCGGGCGAGGAATCGCCAGAGCCGCTCGGCGGGCGCGAGCTCGGCGGGCCGGGCGTACTCGACGCCGCGGTCCCGGGTGCGCCGGTCCCGCAGGGCGAGCAGCAACCGGGCCGCCCGCTCCTCGTCGAGCTCGCGCGCACCGGCCGCGAACTCGGCGAAGGCCTGGTCGAGCAGGTCGGCGCCCTCCTCCCGGGAGGGGACGACCCCGGTGCTCTCGGCCCGGGCGATCACCGCGCGGACGGCGGCCGCCCCCGGCGGGCCGATCGGAGCCAGGGCGCCGATGATCGACTTCCGGCTGCCGCGCGGCGCGAGGCCGGCGAAGGTCGCGGCGGCGGCCGCCGGGCCCGGGTCCGGAGCGCGCCGGATCGGGTTGCCCGCCGGATCGCAGCACCCCTGGTGACGGCAGAGGAAGGACCACCAGCGGCCCGCCGAGACGCACAGCGACTCCTTGACCACCACGCCCCGGCGCCCGAAGGCCGAGCGGAGGGCGTCGGCGAGCGGCCGCAGGCCGTCCACGACCGGCGGCGCGTGGGCCGTGCCGGGATCCTGGCACAGGTAGAGGAGCACCTGGAGCGGCGGGCCGTCGTGCCGCTCGGACAGGGCGACCAGCAGCGCGGCCGTCTCCTCCGCGGCGGCCGGCCAGTCGCCGGGCGACGCGGGGATGTCCGCGCGGATCACGCCGCCCTGGTGCAGGTCGGGGCCCTGGAGCCCGACGGCGACGATGCTGTCGTCGGGGTGGAACCCCATGAGGTAGGGCAGCAGCTCGGCCATGTCGGCCGGACCGCGCATGACGACCGGCCGATGGCCGGAGGCCGGGCCGAGGGACAGGACGACGGGTTCGTTGTTCATCGCGTTCATGGCCGGAAGAGTGGCGCAATCCGAAAGCCCCAGGGAATTCTTCTTCAATCCTGTGGATAACCCGGCCCTCGAATTTCCCCTCACCCATTCGAGGGATGCCAAACTCGACCAGCCGGGCGAAATCTGACGGCCGTTCAGTGACGTAGCGGATCCCTCGGCCCCCGGCTCCGGCCGTCCCCGCCCCCCGGCATTCGCCCGTTGTCGGCGGCTCGGGGTTACATGGACGGCATGCAGCAGCCAGAGATCCACACCACCGCCACCGCCGACCGCGCCGAGGTCCGGGCGCGGGCCGAGGCCGTCCTGCGCGAGCTCGCCGGGCCCGGCGCCGTCCTGCGCGAGGACCAGTGGACGGCCATCGAGGCCCTGGTCGTCGACCACCGCCGCGCCCTGGTCGTGCAGCGCACCGGCTGGGGGAAGTCGGCGGTCTACTTCATCGCCACCGCCCTGCTCCGGGCCCGGGGGGCCGGGCCGACGGTGATCGTCTCCCCGCTGCTCGCCCTGATGCGCAACCAGGTCGAGTCGGCGGCCCGGGCGGGCATCCACGCCCGGACCATCAACTCGGCCAACACCGAGGAGTGGGACGAGATCCAGGCCGAGGTCTCCTCGGGAAAGGTCGACATCCTGCTGGTCAGCCCGGAGCGGCTGAACAACCCGGACTTCCGCGACCAGGTCCTGCCCAAGCTGGCCGCCTCCACCGGCCTGCTGGTGGTCGACGAGGCCCACTGCATCTCCGACTGGGGCCACGACTTCCGCCCCGACTACCGCCGGCTGCGCACGATGCTCGCCGAGCTGCCGCCCGGCGTCCCGGTGCTGGCCACCACCGCGACGGCCAACGCCCGGGTCACCGCGGACGTCGCCGAGCAGCTCGGCACCGGCACCTCCGACGAGCACGCCCTGGTGCTGCGCGGTCCGCTCGACCGGGAGAGCCTCACCCTGGGCGTGCTGGCCCTCCCCGACCCGGCGCACCGGCTCGCCTGGCTGGCCGACCACCTCGACCGGCTCCCCGGCTCGGGCATCGTCTACACCCTGACGGTGGCCGCGGCCGAGGAGGTGACGGCCTTCCTGCGCGAACGCGGCTTCGCGGTGGCCTCCTACTCCGGCCGCACCGAGGACGCCGAGCGCCGCACCGCCGAGGCCGACCTGCTGGCCAACCGGGTCAAGGCCCTGGTCGCCACCTCCGCACTGGGCATGGGCTTCGACAAGCCCGACCTCGGCTTCGTGGTGCACCTGGGTTCGCCGAGCTCGCCGATCGCCTACTACCAGCAGGTCGGCCGGGCCGGGCGCGGCGTCGACCGGGCCGAGGTGCTGCTGCTGCCCGGGCGCGAGGACGAGGCGATCTGGCGCTACTTCGCCTCGCTGGCCTTCCCCCCGGAGGAGCAGGTGCGCCGCACCATCGACGCGTTGGCCGAGGCCGGCCGCCCGCTCTCCACCGCCGCGCTGGAGCCCCGGGTGGACCTGCGCCGCACCCGGCTGGAGACCATGCTCAAGGTGCTCGACGTGGACGGCGCGGTCCGCCGGGTCAAGGGCGGCTGGACGGCCACCGGGCAGAGCTGGGCCTACGACACCGCCCGGTACGCCAAGGTCGCCGCGTCCCGGGAGGCCGAGCAGCGGGCGATGCGCGAGTACGCGACGACCACCGGCTGCCGGATGGAGTTCCTGCGCCGTCAGCTGGACGACGAGCAGGCCGCACCGTGCGGCCGGTGCGACAACTGCGCGGGTCCGCTGCACACCCCGGAGGTCTCGGCGCAGGCGCTGGAGGCGGCCCGGGCCGCCCTGGGCCGCCCGGGCGTCAGCTTCGAGCCGCGCCGGCTCTGGCCGACCGGGATGGACGCGCTCGGGGTGGCGCTCAAGGGTCGGATCCCGGCGGGCGAGCAGGCGGAGAACGGCCGGGCGCTCGGCCGGCTGTCCGACATCGGCTGGGGCAACCGGCTGCGGGCGCTGCTGGCCGAGCAGGCGCCGGACGTCCCGGTGCCGAGCGAGGCGGTGGACGCCCTGGTGGCGGTGGTGGCCGACTGGGCCCGGGGGCCGGGTGGCTGGGCCGGGCCCGCGACGGCGGACGGCGCCCGGCTGGACCGCCCGGTCGGCGTGGTGACCATGGCCTCCTCGACCCGCCCCCAGCTGGTCGGCAGCCTCGGCGCGCGGATCGCCGAGATCGGGCGGCTGCCGCTGCTCGGCCGGATCGAGTACGTCGACGGCCGACCGCCGCACGGGGCGCGCAGCAACAGTGCCCAGCGGCTGCACTCGCTCGCCGGGGCGCTGGTCCTGCCACCGGAGGTGGCCGAGGCGGTGGCGGCCGCGGGCGGGCCGGTGCTGCTGGTGGACGACCTGGTCGACTCGGGCTGGACGGTCACGGTGGCCGCCCGGCTGCTGCGCCGGGCCGGGGCGAGCGCCGTCCTGCCGTTGGTGCTGGCCGTGCAGGGGTGAGCGGCCGGTCGGCGCGGCCGTGCACCGCAGCCCCGCCCCCAGCACCTCGACCAATCACCCGAATGGCCTAAAGGAGGAATCGACCGGAGCAGGCGCGGACGCGCGGGACGGCTGATGCGGGAAAGGAGTGGTCATCGTGCTCATGGCGGTTCGCCAGACCCTTCGAAAGGCCTGGATCACCGCCCGGCGCCACCTGAGTGGCGCTCGGCCAGGTGCGGAATATATCCGGCAGAACGTGGGCTTTCGGGCGGCGTTCATCATTTCATCGTTGCCGCTCCACCCCCGATGCCCTGAGAATTGGCGGGTACCCGAAAACCGGTCCGCTGGACCCGTTCTTCGGCGTACCCAGGTACCCGCGTGCCCGTGGGTCAGGAAGGAGGATCGTGATCAACGGTATCGGCCGAGGTCAGCATCCCCTCGCCCGGAGTTCGGCGCCCAGACGGCTGCTGGACCTGGAGACCTGGACCGCCTCGGGGATCCCGTTGCTGCGCGATCCGCGCGAGTTCGTCCTGGAACTGCACCAACGTCACCTGCCCCAGCCGGGCACGGTCGTGGTCGCCGTCCTGGACCCGCTGCACCGGCTGACCGCCTCGGCCTCGTTCACGCCCTGGCCGCACGACGCCGACGGCTGGCAGCACCGGAACGCCCTGCTCACCCACCTGCGCCAGATCACCCCGCACGACCTCAGACTGGCCGAACCGGTCCGGACGGCGGTGCTGCTGCGCTGCCGCGAGGGCGCCCCGGGCTGGACGGAGCAGGACGGCGCCTGGATGTGGGCCCTGCGGGACGCGGCCACGCTGCACGGGCTGCGCTGCGGCTCCTACATCGGACTCACCCCGGCCGGCTGGCAGACCCTCGGGGACGGGCGGAGCGGACGCAACCCGCACGCGGGTTCGTGGGCGGACGGGCCGGTGCACACGGTGACGGAACTGCCGCCGCGCTCCGCACTGGAGCCCCCGCGGGGGCAGCGCGGCCAGCGCACAGACCGTACGCAGCGCTCGCGCCAGCCCGAGCGCCCGTGGACCCCGGCACGGGTCACGGCGATCGAACCGGCCCGGCGCACCGGCACCCGCTGAGCGGTCCGGCTGCCGTCGTCCCGCCCCGGTTCCGCCGGGGTGGGGCCCACCGGGGTGGGGCCCATCAGGGGCGGGAGCCGAACCACCGTCGGCGCACCCGACGACCACCGGGGTACGACGTGCCGAGGGCCCGGCGCCGTGTGGCACCGGGCCCGGGAAGGGGAGCGCGGTCGGTCCGAGCGCCGCCGGTCGGTCAGGCGTGCACCGGGCGGCCGGGCGCCGCCGCGGCTGCCGCCGTGGCGGCCGGGCCGGCGTCCCCGCAGACCAGGAGCAGCGCGGCCGCGTGGCCGAGCGCCTTGGTGTACGCCTCGGCGGCCCGGGCGGCCGTGCCGCCGTTGACCACCAGGACGACCACCTCGCGGGCGACCGGCTCGGTGAGCGCGGCGTCCGCGTAGAACACGTCCCCGCCCTCGGCGAGCTGCGCCCAGTAGCGCTCCTCGCCGAAGGTGAGCTCGTGCTGCTGCCAGGGGTGCGCCTCGCCGACCGTCAGCACCAGGACCTCGCCCGGGTTGCGGCCGGAGTCCAGCAGTTGGTCGACCGCGTCGTCGGCGCGCTCCAGCGCCTGCGCCGGGGTGGCGGCGATCCGCCGGACCTCGACCTGCGGCGCGGCCGGGGCCGGACGGCGCGGTGCCGGGCCGGGCTTGGGGATCAGTCGCGACGGACCGGAACGGTCGGCGCGCGGCGGTACCGGGCGCGGCGGCGCCGGGCGGGGGCCGGGCACCGCCGGAGCGGGTGCGGCCGTGACGGTGGTGGGTGCGCCGGCGGGCGCGCCGTGGCTGACAGGCGCGTGGAGGGCTTGTGCGTCCGACTCGCGGGGGAAGGGAACGCCGGGGCCCGGGAGGCTCTCGTGAATCTCCGGCTCCTCGGGGAAGACAGGCATACCCGGATATCTATCAAATGCCGGTCGAACGCGCACGGGCGCCCCACCCATTGGGCACCGCAAGCCCGCCGCCCCCACCTGGGGCAATTCCAGACGGACCGTCAGAAACCGAGCGTCAACTGTTCGTCGGCGGAACCATCGGACGCGCCTGCGACGTCCCGGACCCGCTTCAGGTGCCGCCACTTCGGCAGCGCGTCCAAGTAGGCCCAGGAGAGCCGGTGGTGCTCGGTGGGGCCGAGCTCCTCCAGGGCGGCACGGTGCACCGGAGAGGGGTAACCGGCGTTGTCCGCGAAGCCGTACGCCGGGTGCGCCTCGCCCAGTTCGGCCATCAGGCCGTCGCGGTGGACCTTGGCGAGCACCGAGGCGGCGGAGACGCAGATGCAGGACTGGTCACCCTTGATCACCGTGCGCACCCGCCAGGGGCCGCCGAGGTAGTCGTGCTTGCCGTCCAGGATCACCGCGTCAGGCTCGACCGGCAGCGCCTCCAGCGCGCGGACGGCGGCCAGCCGCAGCGCCGCGGTCATGCCGAGTTCGTCGCACTCCTGCGGCGAGGCGTGGCCGAGCGCGTACGCAGTGACCCAGTCGGCGAGGACCGGCGCGAGCGCGCGGCGGCGCAGCTCGGTGAGCAGCTTGGAGTCGGTCAGCCCCTCCGGGGCCCGGCGCAGGCCGGTGACGGCCGCGCCCACGGTGACCGGGCCGGCCCAGGCGCCGCGGCCCACCTCGTCGAGGCCGACGACGATCCGGGCGCCGGCACGGCGCAGCGAACGCTCGACGGAGTGCGTCGGCGGGACGATGGGCATCTCGGATTTCCGTTCAGCTGGGGCAGCCTCCAGCCTATGCCTCGGGCGCCCATACCTACGTCGCCTGCGCCTCGGGCGCCCATGCCTCCGTCGCCCATGCCTCAGGCGCGGATCAGCGGATCGAGCACCTCGTCCACCAGCCGCCCGGCGAAGTCCGGCCCGAGGTTGCGCCGGCCGCAGACCTTCACCTGGTAGAGCAGCATCGCCGGGACGACGTCCGCGACGAGCTGGGAGGCCGCGTCGGCCCGGACGTCGCCGCGGGCGGCGCCGCGGCGGAGGATGTCCAGGATGGTCTCGGTGGTCGGCTCGATCACCCGCTGGACGATGAAGTCCTTGAAGACCTCGGCCCGTTCATGCTCGATCTCGCCCATCAGGGCCTGGATGGCGGCGCCCGCCGGGGAGTTCATCGCCCCCGCGAACACCTCGATGAGCAGGAGCAGTTCCTTCCGGGCGGACCCGAGGTCCGGGGTGTCGTAGGGGCGCGGGAGAGTGGCGTCCAGGGCGTCGATGACCAGTTCGTCCTTGGACGCCCAGCGCCGGTAGAGCGCGGCCTTCCCGGTCCGTGCCGCGCCGGCCACCCCCTCCATCGTCAGCCGCGCGTATCCACCGGAGGTGAGCTGGTCGAGCGTGGCCTCGAAGATCGCGTTCTCCAACTCCTTCCCCCGGCGCCGCACCGGCCGGGACAAGGCCTCACGGGCGACCTGCATCGGGCAGTGAGCCGCCGGCTCCGGCGGCACCGCCGCCGGTGACGCCGTGGACGTCGCCGATGACACCACCGGTGGCGCGGGCGGCACGGACGACACCGGCACGCCCGACACCTCCGCCGACCGGGTCGCCGCCCGGCCGGCCGTCCGGTCCGCCGTCAGGCGCCGCACCAACCGTTCCATCGCCACCATCCTTAGGGAACGCTTGCGTTCACAATCGGGACCAGGATATCGTCCAGATTAGTGAACGGTCCCGTTCCTTCCTAGCCCGCACCAGGCCGCGGGCACGCTCCGTACCACCGGTCCGCAGCGCAGGACGCACCGAAGCGCACCGAAGCGCGCCAGACAGTACGCGCACGGCACGCACGCAGCACCAGCACCAGCACCAGCACCAGCACCAGCACCACGACGCACGCACGCGCACGTAGCCAGCAGGGGGCACAATCATGGCTATTTCCGACACGCTCAGCAAGAACTCTCCACCGCAAAGCAGCCAGGGCCGGAACAAGAACCTCACCCTGACCGTCATCGCGGCCACGCAGCTGATGGTGGTGCTCGACGCCACCATCGTGAACATCGCGCTGCCGCAGATCCGGGACGCGCTGGAGTTCTCGACCACGAACCTGTCGTGGGTCATCAACGCCTACACGCTGACCTTCGGCGGGCTGCTCCTGCTCGGCGGGCGCGCGGGCGACATCCTCGGCCGCCGCCGGGTGTTCATCTTCGGCACCCTGCTGTTCGGCCTGGCCTCCCTGCTCGGCGGATTCGCGCAGGACGGCGGCATGCTGCTGGCCGCCCGCGCGCTCCAGGGCATCGGCGGCGCGATCTGTTCACCGACGGCCTTCGCCCTGATCGCCACCAACTTCGAGGAGGGGCCGGAACGCAACAAGGCGTTCGGCGTCTTCTCGGCGGTCGCCGGCTCGGGCGCCGCGATCGGCCTGCTGGCCGGCGGTCTGCTCACCGAGTACCTGGACTGGCGCTGGGTCTTCTTCGTCAACGTGCCGATCGCGGCCCTGATCGCCCTCGCCGCGCCGCGTTACATCGCCGAGTCCGAGCGCTACGCGGGCCGCTTCGACCTGCCGGGTGCGCTCACCTCGACGCTGGGCCTGGTCGGCCTGGTCTACGGCTTCATCCGGGCCGCCAACCCCGACTACGGCTGGTCGGACAGCATCACGCTCGGCTCCTTCGCGGCCGGCGCGATCCTGCTCGCCTCGTTCTTCGTGATCGAGAACCGCACCGACCAGCCGATCACCCCGCTGCACCTGTTCGCCGACCGCAACCGCACCGGCGGTCTGGTGATGATGCTCTGCCTGGCCGCGGCCATGTTCGGCATCTTCTTCTACATCACGCTCTTCGTGCAGGGCCCGCTCGGCTACAGCCCGCTGGTGGCCGGCGTCTCCTTCCTCCCGATCAGCGTGTCGATCATCATCGCCGCGCAGATCGCCTCCAGCCTCCAGGCCAAGTACGGCCCGAAGCCGTTCATGGCGGGCGGCGCGCTGCTGGTGACCGTCGGTCTCAGCTGGCTGACCCTGATGAGCAAGGACAGCGGCTACGTGGACGGGGTGCTCGGCCCCACGGTGCTCTTCGGCTTCGGCATGGGTCTGATCTTCGTCCCGGTGATGCTGCTCGCCGTCGCGGGCGTCCCCGGCCAGGAGACCGGCGCCGCGTCCGGCCTGCTCAACTCGATGCAGCAGATCGGTGGTTCGCTCGGCCTGTCGATCCTGACCACGGTGTTCGCGCACTACGCCACCGCCGAGGGCAAGGTGCAGATGCCCGGGTTCATGCAGACCGCCACCCCGGACCAATTGGCCTGGTTGCAGGAGAAGCACGAGTTCCCGAAGGGCACCGATGCCGCCAACTCCGTCCTCGCCCAGGGCATTTCGCACGGCTTCATCGTCGGCGCGGTGCTCGCGGGGCTGGCGCTGCTGGTCGCCGTCTTCGTGATCAAGGCCAAGGCCAGCGACCTGCCGTCGGACTCCGCCGGCGTCGCGATGCACTGAGCCCGACCGCACCACACGCACCGCCGCACCAACGCACCACACGCACCACACGCACCAACGCAACCGCAGCACCTGAAGCACCGCACCACCGGGCCGGCCGGGAGCAGCACGCTCCCGGCCGGCCCGGCCGTGTGACCGGCGCACCGGGCGCGGCCGTCAGAGCCAGGCGTCGATCTTCAGCCCGGCCAGCTCACAGGCACCGGCCCCGTAGCGCGGGTCCAGCATCGGCGGGCGGGCGGCCAGGATCTCCCGGGCCCGGGCGGCGGAGCCGCTGGTGGCGTACCAGGGCCCGGGAGTGCCGTTCGCCAGCTCGGCCCGGATCGGCTGGAGCGCGCAGCTGCGCTGCGGTTCGGGCAGCCGGTCGAGCGCGGGCACGGCGTCCGGCGAGAGGGAGCGGACGTTGCGCAGGTCGATCTGGTGGGTCCGCTCGTAGCGGGCGACGTTCTGCTCGGCGATGATCGCATCCGGACCCATCAGCCCGTACACCGTCACGGTGAGCATCCCGCTGAGAACGACGGCGCGCGGCAGCCAGCCGGCGGTGCGGGTGAGCCCGGCGGTGACCAGCAGCAGGAAGACCACGCCGAGCCAGACCTCGACCACCAGCACCCAGAGCCGCAGCCGGGTCAGCCCGGAGGCGTCGACGTAGAACCACATCCGGCCGAGCGCCGAGGCGACCACGACGAGGGCGAGCAGGCAGAGCAGGCCGAGCAGGATCCGCGCCACCCGGCGGTCGGCCGCGGTGCTGCGCGGGGCCCAGCGGTTGGCGACCGCCACCACGACCAGGGTGAGCACGGTGATCACGGTCAGCTGCCAGAAGCCCTGCCGGGCGTACTCGGAGCGGCTCATCCCGGTGTTGCGCAGGACGGCGTCCGCGCCGCCGAGCACCACCAGGCCCTGGATCACCGCGAAGGCGCCGAACAGCAGGTTGAGCGCGGCCAGCGGCAGTGCCCACTCCAGCCGCCGGCGCTCCCGGCCCGGGCGGATCACCGTACGGTCCCAGCGGCGCGGGCCGGCCGCGATGTGCGCGAAGCCCAGGGCGGTGAGCACCCCGAAGGCGAAGAGGACGGTGCGCCACGGGAGTCGGTCGAGGTCGATGCTGGGGCTGAGGCTGTTCAGCATGTCCGCCATGGCGGCGTCGGCACCGGCGAAGAGCCAGCCGAAGACGGTCAGCAGGGCGGCGGCGACGGCTACGGCCTTGAGCACCGGGACGATCCGGCCCCGGCCGGGCACGGTCCGCCCGCGCAAGCCGTCCGCCGCCCAGAGCACGCCGGGCCCGAGCTGCCAGAGGATGCCGGGCAGCGCGAGCAGGACGCCCGGCCAGCGGCGCCCGCCGTGCAGGGCGAGCGAGGCCAGGGCCAGCGCGCACCCGACGGACAGCGCCACCGGCCAGCCCGCCTCCCAGCAGGCCGGCACGGCGAGCTGAGCGAGCGCCAGCAGGCTCCACACGGCCGTCCAGGGCCGGAGCCGGCGACCGGCCGAGCGGGCACTCAACCCGGCCGCGACGGCGGCGGCGAGGCCGCAGATCAGCAGGTTGACGCCCAGTCCGTCGCCCAGCAGCCAGGCCGTCAGCAGACCGGTGAGCAGCGCCGCGAGGAGGATCCGCGGGGTGGCGGCGGCCCGGTGCCCGGGCTCGCTGGGGCGCAGCCACGAGATGGGCTGCGCCACGGGCGTGCCGGCCCGAAACGGGCCGGGCACGGGTGGCAGATCGGCCGGGGCGGGCGTGGACAGGCCGGACATGAGTCCCCCTCAGTGGTCGGTGGGCATGCGGAAGCCGCCCTTGGGGCGGTCCGCCGGCAGGCGCGCTCGGCGCGCCGCGACTGAGGCCGACTCTAGACCATTCTGAACTTGTTCAAAAATCCCTTCTGAACGAGTTCAAAATCCCCTGACCACCCGTGAGCCCCGGCGAGGGCGTCCGGCTACCCCTTGACCGACCCGGCCAGCAGGCCCCGGACGAAGTACCGCTGCAACCCGAAGAAGACGAGCAGCGGGATGACGATCGACAGGAACGCCCCCGCCGTGAGCAGCTCCCAGCGCCCGCCGAAGGACCCGGACAGCTGCGCCAGCCGCACCGTCATCGGCGCCACCTCCGGCGTCCCGCCCGCGAAGGTCAGCGCCACCAGCAGGTCGTTCCAGACCCAGAGGAACTGGAAGATCGCGAACGAGGCCAGCGCCGGCGTGCACAGCGGCAGCACGATCGACCGGAAGATCTTGAAGTGCGAGGCGCCGTCCACCACCGCCGCCTCCATCAGGTCGCGCGGCAGCTGGGCGATGAAGTTGTGCAGCAGGAACACTGCCAGCGGCAGCGCGAACATGGTGTGCGCCAGCCAGACCGGCGCGTAACTGCCCTTGAGGTCCACCGCCGGGACCAGCGTGAGCGAGCCCAGGTGCGCACCGCCGGAGAACAGCCGCAGCAGTGGGATCAGCGCCATCTGCAACGGCACCACCTGGAGCGCGAACACCACGAAGAACACCGCGTCGCTGCCCCGGAACCGCACCCAGGCCAGCGCGTACGCCGCCATCGCCGCCAGCACCAGCGGGAACAGCGTGGCCGGGATGCTGATCGCCAGCGAGTTGACCAGGAACGGCATCAGGCCGGTCGAGACGCCGGAGCCGCCCTCGAACAGCACCGTGTGGTAGTTGCCGAGGCCGAAGTCCGGGTGCAGGAAGGCGTTCCACCAGCCGTCCGCGGTGACGTCCTGCTTGGGCCGCAGCGAGGTCACCAGCAGGCCCAGCGTCGGCACCGTCCACAGCACGGTCACCGCGACCACGAAGACCGAGGCCAGCGGGCTGCTGAAGGCCTTCCGGACCGGACTCCCCTGCGCCCGGTTCCCCCGGACCGGGCTCCCCTGTACCCGGTTCCCCTCGACCGGACTCCCCTGCGCCGGGCTGCTCATCGGACCCCACGCTCCTTCCGCAGCTGGACGATGTTGTAGGCCACCAGCGGCAGCACCGCGAGGAACAGCAACACCGCGAGCGCGCTGCCCCGGCCGGTGTTGAACTGCACGAAGGACTGCGAGTACATCTCGTTGGCCAGCACCTGGGTGCCGAAGTTGCCCCCGGTCATGGTGCGGACGATGTCGAAGGCCTTCAGCGTGGTGATCATGACGGTGGTCAGCACGACCACCACCGTGGTGCGGATCATCGGCACGGTGACGTACCAGAACAGCCGCACCCCGCCCGCGCCGTCCAGCCGGGCCGCCTCGGTGACCTCGTCCGGGATGGCCTTGATCGCCGCCGACAGCACCACCATCGCGAAGCCGGTCTGCACCCACACCATCACCGCCATCAGCAGGAAGGTGTTCAGCGGCTGGGAGAGCATCCAGTTCGGCGGATCCTCCCAGCCCACCGCGACGGCCAGCTGACTGAGCAGGCCGATCTGCGACTGCCCCGGCCCGCGCGACTCGTAGACGAACTTGAAGATGATCGAGGCCCCGACCAGCGAGATCGCCATCGGCATGAAGATCAGCGACTTGTAGACCGCCTGGCCGCGCATCCGGTCCACCAGCAGCGCCAGCACCAGCCCCAGCGCGGTCGCCGCCAGCGGCGCGACCACCAGCCACAGCAGGGTGTTGACCAGCACCTTGCGCACCGAGTCGGTGGTGAACGCCCAGCCGAAGTTCTCCCCGCCGACGAACCGGCTGCCGTCGTCGTTCTGCAGGCTCAGGTAGACCGTACGGACCAGCGGCACCACCAGGCCCACCAGCAGCAGCAGCGCGGCCGGGCCGAGGAACACCAGCACCGCCAGCGGTCGGGCCAGCCGGCCGCGGGCCCGACCGGCGGCGAAGAAGACCAGCAGCAGGATGCCGAGGAAGCCCGCGACGGCGCCGAAGCTGTTGCCGAACTTGACCGCCGCATCGCCCCACGCGCCGGTGGCGAGCGCGGCGGCCGAAGACTGGCTTGCGGGTGCGGACACGGCTGTACGTCCCTTCTCGACACCCCGCCTCGGGCCGAGGGGGGCGGGCGGTGCGGGTGGGTGGCCCCGCACCGCCCTCGGCAGGTGGTCCCGTTGACGGCGTACCGGCCGGCCGTCGGACGCGCGGGCTGCTACCGCGCCCGCTACGGCTGCGCGCGCTACTGCGGCCAGGCGGAGTCGATGTCCGCGGCGGTCTTCTGGATCGACTGCCCCTCGGCGAACCAGGCGGTCAACGACTTCCACTCCTGCCCGGCCCCGACCGCCGCCGGCATCAGGTCGGACCCGTCGAACCGGAAGGTCGCCGCCGGGTCGGTCAGCGCGTCCGCCGACAGCCGGTCGATCGGGTCGGTGTACAGGCTCTTGTCCACGCCCTGGTTGGCCGAGACCCACCCGCTCGCGGTCTTCACCCGGCTGCTCGCCCACTCCGCGCTGGACAGGTAGTTCTGCACCGCCTGCACCTCGGGCCGGTTGGCGAAGGCGGTCAGGAACTCGCCGCCGCCCTCGACCGGGTTGGGCACCGAGGGGTTCACCGCCGGGAGGTGGAAGGCGAAGATGTCGCCGTCTGGCCCGATCTTCGTGTCCTTGGGCCACTGCGCCTTGTAGAACGAGGCCTGCTGGAGCATGGCGCACTTGCCGGTGAGGATCGGCGCGCCCGCGTCCTGGAAGGTGGTGGTGGCGATCGACTTGACGTCGCCGTAACCGCCGTTGACCCAGGCCGGGTTCTGCATCCAGTCGGCGACGGTCTTCATAGCCGTGGTGATCTTCTCATCGGAGAACTTCACCTTGTGGGTGACCCACTGGTCGTAGACCTCGCCGCCGTACGTGCCCAGCACCACCTCCTCCAGCCAGTCGGTGGCCGGCCAGCCGGTGGCCGTGCCGGAGGCGATGCCGCCGCACCACGGCTTGGCGCCGCCCGCCTTGGCGATCCGGTCACTGAGGGCCATCAGGTCGGCCCAGGTCTTCGGCGCCTCGTAGCCGGCCGCCTTGAAGGCCTTCGGCGAGTACCAGACCAGCGACTTCATGTTGGCGCTCATCGGCGCGGCGTAGAAGGTGCCGTTCACCGAACCGTAGGACTTCCACACCGGGCTCCAGCGGTCCTCGTTGCTGACCGTCTGCGCCGGCGGCTTCACCACCTTGCCGCTCTTCACCATCTGCGCCAGCAGACCCGGCTGCGGGATGATCGCGAAGTCCGGGGTGTTACCGCCCGCCACCCGGACCGGCAGCTGCGACTCGAAGTCGTTCGAGCCCTCGTAACTGATCTTGATCCCGGTGCACTTGCTGAACTCGGACCAGGACTTCTCCAGATTGTCCGACTCCGGGCTGAGGATCGACGCGAACATCGTCACCGTGGTGCCCGAATGCCCGGCGTACGGCTGGTACTTGGCACAGTCGCCGGACAGCGATGCGGCCGAGCCGCCCGAGCCGCCACCCGAACTGTCGGAGCTGTTCGAACAGGCCGCGGTCAGGGCCAGCGCCGCCACCAGGGCGGGCAGGGCGACCAGGCGCCGACGGGATCTCTCGGACGGCGCTGTCGGGATGGGGGTCAATGCGGTCCTCCTCGCCAGGGCGTACTGCCGGCTGTGGGCTGAACGACATTGCGCTGTACCGGAGATGGGCGTACAGAGATCGCGAGGGAGCGGCGGACGAACCGATCCGACGACGTTAACGCAGCCGTCGGCCGCCGCCAAGGTCCGCGTTCGACCTTCGTTCGCCCTTCACCGGCCTGAGCCCCCATCGTGGCCTTCGCGCACCAACGGCCGGGACCCGACACGCCGCCCGGAACACGGCCCGGAACGCCGCCGCCCCGCCCGGCGGACCGGACGGGGCAGGCAGGGTGACGAATTGTCAGAACAGTCGGACCGGAAGCTCCAGCAGACTGTTCACCACCAGCGACGGACTCGGCCGCAGCTCGCTGTCCGCCACCCCCAGCGACAGCTCCGGGAACCGCGCGAACAGCGCCGGCAGCGCGACCCCGGCCTCCAGCCGGGCCAGCGGCGAACCCGGGCAGACGTGCGGGCCGTGCCCGAAGGACAGGTGCCGGCTCGGGTCCCGGGTGACGTCGAACAGCTCCGCCGTCACCCCGTGCTGCACCGGGTCCCGGCCGATCGCGTTGTACGAGATCAGCACCGGCTCGCCCTGCGGGATCACCGTGTCACCGACCGGGATGTCCTGCGCCGCGAACCGGAACAGGAAGTTGCTGGTCGGCGGCGTCCAGCGGAGGGACTCCTCCACCACCGCGTCCCAGGACACCTGCCCGGAACGGACCAGCTCCAGCTGGTCCGGGTGCGCCAGCAGCGCCCGCACCGCGTTGCCGATCAGGTTCACCGTGGTCTCGTGGCCGGCCGCGATGATCACCCGCAAGGTGGCCGCCGCCTCCGCGTCGGTCAGCGCCCCACCCTCGGTGTCCGCCGCCAGCAGCACGCTCGCCAGATCGTCACCCGGCGCCGAACGGCGCTGCGCCACCAGGTCGTTCACGAAGGCGTTCAGCCCGGCGATGGTCGCCTGGATGCCCGCCGGATCGGGCTTGATGCCGAAGAACCGCTCGTAGAGGTCCCGCAGCACGCCGTGGTCCGACTCCGGCACGCCCAGCAGCGAGCAGATCACCGTCATCGGCAGCGGGAAGGCGAAGTCCGTCTTCAGGTCCACCGCCGGCCCGCCCGCCGCCAGCCGGTCCAGCAGCCCGTGGGTGACCTCCTCGACCAGCGGGCGCATCAGCTCCACCCGGCGCGGGGTGAACGCCTGCGCCACCAGCGCCCGCAGCCGGCGGTGCTCGGCGCCGTCCGTGGTCACCATGCTCGGGCCGGGCACCGCCAGGCCGATCAGCGGCCAGGTCTTCGGCACCTCACCGCGCTGGTAGGCCGCCCAGTGCGCGGCGTCCTTCACCAGCCGGGCGTCGGTCAGCAGCTCGCGCGCCTCCGCGTGCCGGGTCACCGCCCACGCGGCGACCCCGCCGGGCAGCTCGACCGGCACCGCCGGGCCGGCGGCCCGCAGCAGGGCGCCCTCGGCGGCGTTGTCGCGGGCCAGCGGGTCGAGGACGATCGGGGCCGGGACGGTGGCCATCGACGGTGACTCTCCTTCAGGGGATTCGGTGAACGGGGTTGGGTCCGGTCAGAGCGCGTGGCCCGGGGTGAACGCGACCGGCAGCGCCACCAGTCCGCGCACCCAGGCCGAGGGCCGCCACACCAGCGCGTGCTCGGCCACCGCCAGCCGCAGGTCCGGCAGCCGGTCCAGCAGCACCTCGATCGCCGTGGCGGCGATCACCTCGGCGGCCTCCTGGGCGGGGAACGGGCAGCCGTGCTCGCCGTACGAGTAGCTCATGTGCGCCCGGTTGCCCTCCGCCGGGCGACCGTCCGGCTGCCGCACCGACGGGTCCGCGTTCGCCCCGGAGAGGCCCAGCAGCACCATGTCCCCCGCGGCGATCCGCTGGCCGCCGAGCTGGGTGTCGCGCACTGCCCAGCGGCCGGCGAAGATCTGCGTCGGGGTGTCCTCCCAGAGCGCCTCGTTGAGCGCCTGGCTGATGCTGCGCCGGCCGCCCGCCAGCGAGGCAGCGAACCGCTCGTCGGTCAGCATCAGCCGCAGCGTGTTGGAGATCCAGTACGAGCAGGGCTGGTGACCGGCGATCAGCAGCACCCGCAGGTCCCGCATGACCTCCTCGTGGTCCAGCCCGGCCTCGTGCGCGAGCATCCGCGAGGCCAGGTCGCCGCCCGGGTGCTCGGCCTTCTCCCGCACCAGGGCCAGCATCAGCTCCAGCAGCCGCTGGGCGCCGGCCGGCGCGTCCGGACCGCCGTCCAGCATGGTCAGCAGCGCCTCGGTCAGCTCCGGTGCCCGCTCCTCGTCCAGGCCGAGCAGCCGGCACAGCACCAGCAGCGGCATCCGGTGCGCGTACTCCGCGACCAGGTCGGCCTCGCCCCGGCCGGCGAAGTCGTCGATCAGCCGGTCCGCGATCTCCTCGCCGTGCTTGCGCAGCTCGTACGGGTCGATCCCGGCGAGCGCGTCGGTGACCGCCCGGGACCGGCGGACGTGCTCCTCGCCCTCGGCGTAGAGGATCGACGGCACCGGCGCCATCATCGGCCTCAGCGGCCAGTCCGCGGGCAGCGTCGCCCAGGCGTGCCAACGGCTGGAGTCCCGGCCGAACAGCTGCGGCTGGCCGGTCACCTGCTGGAGCTCGCGGTAGCCGATCACCAGCCAGGCGGGCACGCCGCCGGCCAGCTCGACCGGGGCCACCGGGCCGTGCGCGGTCCGCAGCTCGCGGTAGAGCTGGGCCGGGTCGGTCTGGAAGCGCGGGCCGTACAGCGGCGTGGCGCCGGCGTGCGCCGGGCAGCCCGGGGGCGGGGTGGCGGCGGGCTCGGTCACGGGGTGCTCTCCTCGTACTCCGGGGTCGTGGGGGCGGGCACGGCCTCGGGGGTCGCGCCGGCTCGGGCCAGGGCTACGGCCTCGGGGGTCGCGCCGGCTCGGGCCGGGGCCACGGCTTCGGCGAGGGCCGTCAGGTGGCGGACCAGCTCGATCAGCACCCGCTTGCCGGACTCCCGGTCGCGGGCGTCACAGTCCACCAGCGGCACCCCGGCGGGCAGGTCGAGGGCCTCGCGGACCTGCTCCAGGGTGTGGGTGGGCGCACCGAAGTTGTTGCGGGCCACGATGAACGGGGTGCCGTGGTGCTCCAGCCGGTCGATCGCGTACCAGGAGTCCTCCAGGCGGCTGGTGTCCACCAGCACCACCGCACCGAGCGCGCCGCTGAACAGCCGGTCCCAGAGGAACCAGAAACGTTCCTGCCCCGGCGCGCCGAACAGGTACAGCACCTGGCTCTCGGAGAGCGTGATCCGGCCGAAGTCGAAGGCCACCGTGGTGGAGCGCTTGCCCCAGGCACCGGCCGGGTCGACCTCCTCGCCCGCCTTGGTCATGACCTCCTCGGTGTTCAGCGGACGGATCTCGCTGACCGAACCGACCAGGGTCGTCTTGCCCACCCCGAAGCCGCCCACCACGACAATCTTCAGCGCGTTGTCGGCGGTCGCCCGCAGCGGGGTACGCCCGGCGGCGGGCGCGGGGTCAGAGCCGTTGGAGGCCATGCAGCACCTGCTTCAGCGTGTCGAGATCGGGCAGCCGGGCCTTGTTCGGCGCGAACCGGGGGTGGCGGGCGGTGACCGCCCCGGACTCCAGCAGGTCGCCGAGCAGGATCTTCACCACCGACACCGGCAGCGTCAGCTCCGCGGCGACCTCCACGACGGCGGTCGGGGCCTCGCACATCCGCAGGATCCGGGCGTGCTCCGACTGCATCCCCGCCGTCGGCGGCCGCTCCGCGACGATCAGGGTGACCAGGTCGAAGGCGTTCTCCGGGGAACGGCTGCGGCCCCGGGTGATGGTGTAGAGACGGTCCGGGTCGTCGTCACGCCCCGGCAGGACCGGCCCGGTCGTCATGCGCCGGCGCTCTCGTCGGCCGCCGTCCCGGTTCCGTCCGGCCCGGCTCCGTCCGCGTGGGCTCCGTCGGCGCCGTCCACGCTGCGGGCGGGTGCGCTGAGGTGGACACCGATCTGCTCGATCAGGCCGTGCATGTTGTGGCCGACCACGCCGACGTCCGCGTCGTCGTCCGTCACCACGGCCAGGTGCGCGCCCTCGCCGGCCGCCACGATGCACAGGATGCCGCCGTGGAACTCGGTCATCGACTGCCGCACACCGCCGCTGCCGTCGCCGAACTCGATCGAGGCGCCGTGCGCCAGGCTCTGCAGACCGGAGGAGATCGCGGCCAGCTGGTCGGCCTGGTCGGTGCTCAGCCCCGAGGTGTGGCAGAGCTTGAGGCCATCGGCGGAGAGAACGAGGGCGTGCCGGGTGCCGGGGGTGGCGGCCAGCAGGTTCTCCAACAGCCAGTCGAGGTCACGGTCGGTGGCGCTGCTCATCGGGAGTCCTTCTCGGTGACGGGGGAAGCGTCGGGCGTGGTGTCGGTGTCCGTGGTGCCGGTGTCCACGGTGCGGTTGCCCGCCGACGGCGCCGGCCCGGCGGTGACCGGGTCGGCGGTGACCGGGTCGGCGGTGACCGGGTCGGCGGTGACCGGGTCGGCGGTGACCGGGTCGCCGGCCGCCTGCTGGGCGGCCCGGCGGAAGGCGCCGAACCGGGCGGCGGCGCTCACCGCGTCGGCCCGTACCGGCTGCGCGGCCGGGGCCGCCGCCGGGGTGGTGGTGGCGAGCGTCTGCCCGCGGCGGCGCTGCGGCAGACCGCTCTCGGTCAGCCGGGCGGGCCGGGGGGCGGCAGGTGCGGGGGCCGCGGGCGCGGGGACGGCGGGCGCGGGCACCGCGGGTACGGGTGCGGAAACGGCGGGCACGGGCGGCAGCGGGGCCGGGGCCGGGCGCGCGGGAGCGAGGGCGGGGCGTACGGTCTCGACGGCGGGCGCCTGCGCCGGGACGGGCGCCGGCTCGGACGCCGGAGCAGGATGCGCGACCAGCTGCTGCGGGATCAGCATCACCACCCCCGTGCCACCGCGCGCCGACGGGCGGAAGGAGATCTGCAGCCCGTGCTTGCGCGCCAGCATGCCGACCACCGCCAGCCCCAGTCTGGTGCCGGCGGACAGCGTGGTCAGGTCCAGCGGCTCCGCGGAGACCGCCCGTTCGGCCCGCCGCAGCCAACTGTCGCTCAGCCCCAGCCCGCTGTCCTCGACGGTGACCGCCAGCCCGGCCGACACCTCCTCGACGTAGACGTGCACCTCGGCCGGCGGGGCGGAGAAGTTGGTCGCGTTGTCCAGCAGTTCGGCCAGCGCGTGCATCACGCCTTCGGCCGCGTACCCGGCCACCGCGGCGGTGCTGGCGTTGTGCAGCCGCACCCGCTGGTAGGCGCCGATCCGGCCGAGCGCGCCGCGCAGCACCGACTCCACCGCGATCGGCTTGGCCCAGCGCCGCCCCGACCGGGCGCCGGTGAGCACCGCGATGCTGTCGGCCATCCGGCCCGCCTGGGCGGTCGAGTGGTCCAGCCGCAGCAGGTCGCCCAGGACCTCCTCGTCGTGCCGGTGCTGCATCTCGCGCAGCTCCGCGTGCATGCTCGTGGCCAGCGCCTGCACCCGACCGGCGGCGGTCGCGCACACCGCGAGCGCGGCGGCTCGCAGCCGCTCGCCCCGGCCGACCTCCTCGGCGACAGCGCGCAGCAGCACGTTCTGGGGGTGCGTACGGTGCGCGGCCAGCGCGCTGTCCACCGATGCGCCGTCGCGCAGCCGCTGCACCACCTCGGGCAGCACGCCGTCGGTCAGCCGGTCCAGTTCGGCCCGGTCGGCCGCGGCCCGCGCCCGGCCGGTCTCGAACTCCGCGCGCTCGGCCTCGAACCCGGCGCGCTCCGCCTCGATCTCCGCCCGCAGTCGGTCCAGTTCCGCGTGCACGGCCGTGACGTCCGCCTCGGCCCGGGCCCGCTCGGCGCGGGCGGCGTCCCGCTCGGCCGCGGCGGCGCCGGCCCGGTCCCGGGCGGCCGACTCGGCCTGCCGGGCGGAGCCCGCGATCACCAGGGCCGTCATCGTCTCGTCGTGCTGTGCGGCGAGTTCCCCGGCCAGTCGGCCGGCTCGCTCGGTGCCGGCCGCCGCGAGGCCGACCGCGATCAGCCAGAGCACGCCGACCGCACCCACCGCGAGGGCGGTCAGCGGCTGCTGCGCGTCCAGGGCCCGGGCGATCCCGACCGACCCGGCGACCAGCGCCAGCAGGACGGCCGCCGTCGTCAGGGCGACGGTGCGCGGCGCGGGCCGTCGGCGCGGCCGGCCGTCGGGGCTGGTGGCTTCTGTCATCGGTGCAGGTCCTCGGCAACGGCGGCGGGCAGCGGGCAGCGAGCGGCGGGCCGCCGGCGGCGGAAGGACGCCGACAGCGGATCGGGCGGATACCAGACCGCCCGGCGACGTCGCGAAACGTCTCCGGGCGGCTGATCGGTTCACGCTTTCGGCCGATCATATCGATTCAGACATTGCCCTCAAGCAGCCAGTTGACGGTCAATCTCGCTCATTCACGTCGCGCACACCGATTGGTGACGCAACCGCCGCACCGCCCGGCACTCCCCGCTCAGACCAGTGCCGCCTCCACCTTCCGCCGGACGGCGGCCAGGTCCAGCCCGTGGTCCACCAGGACGCGCACCCCGAGGCCCTCCCCCTCGCGGATCACCCCGAGCAGCAGGTGACCGACCGCGATCTCGCCCGACTTCAGCCGCAGCGCCTCGCGCAGCGGCAGCTCCAGCACCTTCTTCGCCCGCGGGGAGAACCGGCCGCGAACCGGTACCGACCTGGGCTCCGACCGGAACCAGCCCCGCCGCCTCGACTCCTCCGCCACCGCCGGCGCGTCCAGCGCGCCCTCGCCGAACACCGACTCCACGGCCTCCCGCACGGCGTCCAGGTCGACCCCGATCGAGGCCAGCGCGGTCGCGTCGTCGCCCGGCCCGAGCAGCCGGACCACCGCCTGCCGCGCCGCCTCGTGGTCGAGCCCGACCTCGACCAGCACGGCGACCGCCGGATCCTCCGGCCGGGCCAGGATCGCCAGCAGCAGGTGCTCCGTCCCGACCTGCTCGCGCCGCAGCCCGGCCGCCTCCTGGTGGGCGGCGGTCACCACCTGCCGCGCCGGCTCGGTGAAACGCTCGAACATCGCTCAGCCTCCGTCCTCGTCCTTGCCGGGCCCCCGTCGGGCGTACTTCTTGTGCACGGCCTGCCTGGTCACCCCGAGGCAGACCGCGATGTCCTGCCAGGACCAGCCCTGCGACCGGGCGTTTCCCACCTGTAGGCCCTCCAGGCGGTCCGCCAGATCGCGCAGCGCACGGACCGCCCGGAGCCCCACCGCGGGGTCACGACTGCTCGCCGCGGCCGCGAGTTCTCCGCTCTCGCTCATGCTGTCAACTTTGGTTGACGCCCGGGCGGATGTCAACCCTGGTTGACAGCTACCGGCCCCCGAACCGGCCCCCGAACCGCGCCGCCAGCGCCTCCTCGAAGGTCCTCCGCCCCACCGCCCGCTCCGGCGCCAGGTTCCCGCCCGCCCGCAGCCCCCGCCCCACCGCGCCCGGCAGCCGCAACGGCACCCGCACCCGCCGCCGGCCCGCCGCCCGCAGGTACGCCGCCACCAGCTCCCGGTACGCCCACACCCGCGGCCCGCCCACCTCGGGCGCGTAACCGGCCGGCTCCTCCCCCGCCAGCTCCGCCACCCGCGCCGCCACGTCCCGCACGTCGACCGGCTGGAACCGCGCCCCGCTCAGCACCGGGAACACCGGCAGCCGCGCCGAGACGTCGAAGACCTTCAGCAGCAGGTCGTGGAACTGCGTGGCCCGCAGCACCGTCCAGCCCAGCCCCGACCCGCGCACCAGTTCCTCGCACGCGACCTTCACCCGGTAGTACGACAGCGGCACCCGGTCGATCCCCACGATCGACACGTACACCAGGTGCCGGACCCCGGCCCGCTCCGCCGCCGCCACCAGCGTCCGGACCGCCACCACGTCCTTCTTCCCCACCGTGGTCGCACAGTCGACCACCACCTCGACACCGGCCACCGCCTCCGCGACCCCCGCCCCGGTCACCAGGTCCCCGACCACCCACTCGACCCCGTCACCCCCACCCCGCGCCCGCCGGCTCAACCCCCGCACCGCCACCCCCCGCGCGACCAACTCCCGCACCACCTCCCGCCCCAACGTCCCCGTCGCCCCGGTCACCAGCACCGTCCCCGTCACCACAACCACTCCTCTCGTCGAAGCCCTTCACCCCCTACCGACCACCCACCACCCCGATCCGTGACATCGGCACCCCCACGACAACGCGAAAGGCGGGGCGAGGACCGTGAAGTCCTCGCCCCGCCTCAGGAGTTCACCTCAGGGGGTGAACCGGGGTGGTGCGTGATCAGCTGCAGCCGCTGGTGGAGCCGCAGCCCTCGCAGAGGTAGCAGCTGCCGGCGCGGCGCATCTTGGTGCCGCAGGAGAAGCAGAGCGGGGCGTCGGCGTTGAGGCCGAGCTGGATCTCGATCAGCTCCGTGGAGTTGTGGGCCTGCTTGGCCGCCGGCTTGGGCGCCTCGACCGCGGGGGCGGGCTTGGCGACCACCGGGGCGGACTGGGCCAGCGACTCGGTGTCGAGCTCGTCGGCCTCCAGCGGCTCGTAGGAACCCGTCTCCAGGTGGCGCTGGCGCTCCTCGACGGAGTGGATGCCGAGCGCCGAGCGGGTCTCGAACGGCAGGAAGTCGAGCGCCAGGCGGCGGAAGATGTAGTCGACGATCGACTGCGCCATCCGCACGTCCGGGTCGTCGGTCAGGCCGGCCGGCTCGAAGCGCATGTTGGTGAACTTCGAGACGTAGGTCTCCAGCGGCACGCCGTACTGGAGGCCGACCGAGACGGCGATGGAGAAGGCGTCCATCATGCCCGCGAGGGTCGAGCCCTGCTTGGACATCTTCAGGAAGACCTCGCCGAGGCCGTCGTCCGGGTAGGAGTTGGCGGTCATGTAGCCCTCGGCGCCACCGACCGTGAAGGAGGTGGTGATGCCCGGACGGCCCTTGGGCAGGCGCTTG
Organism: Kitasatospora sp. NPDC097643; assembly: GCF_040302625.1. NCBI lineage: Bacteria > Bacillati > Actinomycetota > Actinomycetes > Kitasatosporales > Streptomycetaceae > Kitasatospora > Kitasatospora sp. NPDC097643. The sequence goes on from NZ_JBEOSA010000015.1 coordinate 80,995, forward strand.
CGGACCGGGCGGTACTCGACGACCTTCTCGACCGCGGCGGCCGGGGCCTCCTCGGTCTTGGCCTCGGAGTCCTTCTTCTTGGCCGAGAGCGGCTGGCCGACCTTCGAGTTTTCGCGGTAGATGGCGAGCGCCTTGACGCCCATCTTCCACGCCTCGAAGTAGATCTCCTCGACGTCCTCGACGGTCGCGGTGGCCGGCATGTTCACGGTCTTGGAGATGGCGCCGGAGATCCACGGCTGGATCGCCGACATCATCCGCACGTGGCCCATCGGCGAGATGGAGCGCTCGCCCATCGCGCAGTCGAAGACCTCGTAGTGCTCGGTCTTGAGCCCCGGCGCGTCCACCACGTTGCCGTGCTCGGCGATGTGGGCGACGATCGCCTCGATCTGCTCGTCCTGGTAGCCGAGGCAGCCCAGGGCGCGCGGGACGGTGCCGTTGACGATCTGCATCGAGCCGCCGCCGACGAGCTTCTTGAACTTGACCAGCGCGAGGTCCGGCTCCACGCCGGTGGTGTCGCAGTCCATCATCAGACCGATGGTGCCGGTCGGGGCGAGGACCGAGGCCTGGGCGTTGCGGAAACCGTTCTGCGCGCCGATGCGCAGGACGTCCTGCCAGGTCTTGTTGGCGGCGAGCCAGACCGGGGCGTCCAGGTCGTCGAAGGAGACCGCGTCGAGCGAGGCGTCCGCGTGCTGCTTCATGACCCGCTGGTGCGGGGCCGCGTTGCGGGCGTAGCCGTCGTACGGGCCGACGACGCCGGCGAGTTCGGCGCCGCGGCGGTAGGCGGTGCCGGTCATCAGGGAGGTGATGGCGCCGGCCAGGGCGCGGCCGCCCTCGCTGTCGTAGGCGTGGCCGGTGGCCATCAGCAGGGCGCCGAGGTTGGCGTAGCCGATGCCGAGCTGGCGGTAGGCGCGGGTGGTCTCGCCGATCTTCTCGGTGGGGAAGTCGGCGAAGCAGATGGAGATGTCCATCGCGGTGATGACGAGCTCGACGACCTTGGCGAAGCGCTCGGCGTCGAAGGAGTCGTCCTCGCGCAGGAACTTCATCAGGTTGAGCGAGGCGAGGTTGCAGCTGGAGTTGTCCAGGTGCATGTACTCGCTGCACGGGTTGGACGCGTTGATGCGGCCGGACTCCGGGCAGGTGTGCCAGTGGTTGATCGTGGAGTCGTACTGGATGCCGGGGTCGGCGCAGGCCCAGGCGGCCTCGGCCATCTTGCGGAAGAGCTTCTTCGCGTCGACGGTCTCGATGACCTCGCCGGTCATCCGGGCGCGCAGGCCGAATTCGGTGCCGTTCTCGACGGCGGTCATGAATTCGTCGTTGACGCGGACGGAGTTGTTGGCGTTCTGGTACTGGACGGAGGTGATGTCGTCCCCGCCGAGGTCCATGTCGAAGCCCGCGTCGCGCAGGGCGCGGATCTTCTCCTCCTCCTTCACCTTGGTCTCGATGAAGGCCTCGACGTCCGGGTGGTCCACGTCCAGGACGACCATCTTGGCCGCGCGACGGGTGGCGCCGCCGGACTTGATGGTGCCGGCGGAGGCGTCGGCGCCGCGCATGAAGGAGACCGGGCCGGAGGCGTTGCCGCCGGAGGAGAGCAGTTCCTTGGAGGAGCGGATCCGGGAGAGGTTGAGGCCGGCGCCGGAGCCGCCCTTGAAGATCATGCCCTCTTCCTTGTACCAGTCGAGGATCGACTCCATGGAGTCGTCGACGGCCAGGATGAAGCAGGCGCTGACCTGCTGGGGCTGCTTGGTGCCGACGTTGAACCAGACCGGCGAGTTGAAGCTGAACACCTGGTGGAGGAGGGCGTGGGTCAGCTCGTGCTCGAAGATCTCCGCGTCGTCCGCGGTGGCGAAGTAGCCGTGCTTCTCGCCGGCGGCGCGGTAGGTGAGCACCACGCGGTCGATGATCTGCTTGAGGCTCCACTCGCGCTGCGGGGTGCCGACGGCGCCGCGGAAGTACTTGGAGGTGACGATGTTGACGGCGTTGACCGACCAGAAGTCGGGGAACTCGACGCCACGCTGCTCGAAGTTGATCGACCCGTCACGCCAGTTGGTCATGACGACGTCGCGCCGCTCCCAGCGGACCTCGTCGTACGGGTGCACGCCCGGAGTGGTGTAGATGCGCTCGATCCGCAGGCCGCCCTTGGGCGCCTTGCCGGCAGCCTTGGCCGCGGCCTTGTCGGACTTCGACCCGCGTGCGGAACCGCTCGTGGTGTCTGTCACTTCTCGCTCCTCCTCCTGGGCAAACGCCCGAAGTGCCCTGAAAAGTCCGGGCACCGCTGGTTCGTTCTTCCGGTGTGCGGGCAGCCGAAGGCCTCGCCTGCTCACGCACGGTTTGTAGTGTTCTGCGCCCCGTTTCCGGGCACGCGTCGGCCCCGCGGGGCCGGGTGCTGCGGCCCCTCGACGAGGAGGGGCCGGCGCCTCCTAGGGCGCGGCGGCGGCGACGGGCACGCAGGTGCCGTCCGCCTCGGGGACGGGCCGTTCGGCGCGGAGTTCCGCGATGGCGGCCTCGAAGTCTTCCAGTCCGTCGTACGCCTGGTACACGCTGGCGAAGCGCAGGAACGCGACCACGTCGAGCTCCTTGAGCGGACCGAGTATGGCCAGTCCGACGTCGTGGGTGGTCAGCTCGGCGTTGCCGGTGGCGCGCACGCACTCCTCGACCCGCTGGCCGAGCTGGGCGAGGGCGTCCTCGGTGACCGGGCGGCCCTGGCAGGCCTTGCGGACGCCGGAGATGACCTTCTCCCGGGAGAACGGCTCGGTGACCCCACTGCGCTTGATGACCATCAGCGCGGCCGTCTCCACGGTGGTGAAGCGGCGGCCGCAGTCCGGGCACTGCCGACGACGGCGGATGGAACTGCCGTCCTCGGTGGTCCGGCTGTCGACAACGCGGCTGTCGGAGTGCCGGCAGAAGGGGCAGTGCACCTGAGGATCCCTCCCTGGCAGGACGTGCGGACTTGGTCGAGTCTAAGCGATGCGACCCCGGCCTGGGCAAGCTGATCATGCCTCGTGACCACTAGTACTGGGCACGGAGAGGAGAGTAGCCACTAGATGTAGGTCTCCGGGGGAAGTGGGCCCCCTGGCGTGTCGACGGCGATTAGACTGCCGAAGTCGGCTACCGGTCGAACATTTAATCGATGTACAACAAAGCCTTGATCGAGTCAGCCAACTCCCGAATAATTCACTCGAACGTGTGTTTGGCGCAACCTTTCGATAGGAGGTGCGTTGGGCTGGAAAAGGGAGAGGACAGCCGTCGAGAGGGGCCGCCGTGAACACCGTCGAAACCAACACCATCCCGGTGCAGGAACACTCCCAGTTCAAGGTGGGGCAGCGCACCACGAATCAGCAGAGTGTGGACATCAGCATGGACCGTAGCGAAGACCACCGCCTCTCCGGCCCGGCCCTTTCCAGCGCGAGCCGCGTTCCCGACCAGCCGATCGAACACTCCCCCGTGCTGGACGACAGCCACCCGGCGCCCGCCCGCGCGATGCCCGGCCGCCCCCCCGGCATCCGTACCGACGAGGCCGGGCTGACCGAGCGCCAGCGGCGCGTCATCGAGGTCATCCGGGATTCCGTCCAGCGGCGCGGCTACCCGCCGTCCATGCGCGAGATCGGCCAGGCCGTCGGCCTCTCCAGCACCTCCTCGGTCGCCCACCAGCTGATGGCCCTGGAGCGCAAGGGCTTCCTGCGCCGGGATCCGCACCGCCCGCGCGCCTACGAGGTCCGCGGCGTGGAGGTGGCCCGCCCCAACACCGCCGAGACGGCCGGCCGCCCGTCCACCTCCTACGTCCCGCTGGTCGGCCGGATCGCCGCCGGCGGGCCGATCCTGGCCGAGCAGACGGTCGAGGACGTCTTCCCGCTGCCCCGCCAACTGGTCGGCGAGGGCGAGCTGTTCGCGCTCACCGTGCGCGGCGACTCGATGATCGAGGCGGCCATCTGCGACGGCGACTGGGTCACCGTGCGCCGCCAGCCGGTCGCCGAGAACGGCGACATCGTGGCCGCGATGATCGACGGCGAGGCGACGGTCAAGCGCCTGAAGCGCGAGGACGGCCGGATCTGGCTGATGCCGCACAACCCGGCGTACGAGCCGATCAACGGCGACAACGCCACCATCCTGGGCAAGGTCGTCGCGGTCCTGCGCCGCCTCTGACACCCTCCGCGCCGCACACCGGGAAGGGGCTCCACCGCGCGACGGCGCGGGGAGCCCCTCCGGCGGTTCCCAGGGGCTCCCCGCCCGTTTCCCGGGGGCTCTCAGCCCGTTTCCAGGGGCTGCTCAGCCCCGCTTCACCACCGGCCGGACCGGCGCCGCCGAGGCGTCGATCGCCGCCAGCGAGCGGCGCACCTGGTTGCGGTCCGTGGTGTACCAGAATTCCGGCATCGAGGAGCGGAAGAAACCCCCGTACCGCTTGGTCTCCACCCGCGGGTCCAGCACCGCCACCACGCCCCGGTCGTCGGCCGCGCGCACCAGCCGGCCCGCGCCCTGCGCCATCAGCAGCGCCGCGTGCGTCGCCGCGACGGCCATGAAGCCGTTCCCGCCGCGCTGTTCGACGTCCTTCTGCCGGGCGCTCATCAGCGGGTCGTCCGGCCGGGGGAACGGGATGCGGTCCATCACGACCAGCTGGCAGGCCGAGCCGGGCACGTCCACGCCCTGCCAGAGCGAGAGGGTGCCGAACAGGCAGGTGCTCGCGTCCGAGGCGAACTCGCGGATCAACTCGCCCAGGGTGTCCTCCCCCTGGAGCAGGATCCGGTTGTCCAGCCGCTCCCGCATCGCCTCGGCGGCCGTCTGGGCGCCGCGCATCGAGGAGAACAGGCCCAGCGTCCGCCCGCCGGCCGCGCCGATCAGCTCGGCCAACTCGTCCAGCATGTCCGGCCGTTCCGGGTCGCGCCCGGGGTCGGCGAGGTGCTTGGCGACGTACAGGATGCCCTGCTTGGGGTACTTGAACGGCGAGCCGACGTCGATGCCCCGCCAGTACGGGACCACCTCGTCGCCGAAGCCGGGGCCCGGCTCCGGGTTGTCGCCCTGCGTCCGCTGGTCCGGCAGCCGGGCCTCCGAGGGCAGGCCGACGGAGCCGGCGACGCCGTTGAAGTCCCCGCCGAGCTTGAGGGTGGCCGAGGTCAGGACGACCGAGCGCTCCTTGTACAGGCCCTCGCGCAGCAGCCCGGAGACGCTGAGCGGGGCGACCCGCAGCGAGGCGGTGCCCATCCCGAAGCGGTCGCTGCGCTCGATCCAGACCACGTCGTACTCGGAGTCCTCCAGCAGCCGCTCGGCGGTCTCGTGCAGCGTCTCGGCGGAGGCCATCGCCTGCTTGCGGACGGCGTCCTCGTCGCTGAGCCCCTTGTCCCTGGTCTCGCCGAGCGAGGTGATCACCTGCCGGGAGGCGTCCCGGATCGCGGTGACCGCGTACGCCAGGTACTCGGGCAGCTCCTCGACCCGGCCGGGCTGGGCGGTCTCCATCAGGCCGTGGTAGTTCTCGGCGGCGGCCTGGAGGGCGTCGACGGCCTTCTCGTTGGCCAGCCGGGCGGCCCGCTTGACCGCCCGGTTGACCGCGCCGACGGTCAGCTCGGCGGTGGCCGCGCCGGTGACCCGGTTGACCAGCTCGTGCGCCTCGTCGACGATCAGCAGCCCGTGCTCGGGCAGCACCGGCGCACCCTCGATGGCGTCGATCGCCAGCATCGCGTGGTTGGTGACCACGACGTCCGCCAGCTTGGCCCGCTCCCGGGCCTTCTCGGCGAAGCACTCCTGGCCGTACGCGCAGCGGGTGGCGCCCAGGCACTCCTTGGAGGTGACCGACAGCTGGGCCCAGGCCTTGTCGGAGACGCCGGGGGTCATGTCGTCCCGGTCGCCGGTCTCGGTCTCCTCGGCCCAGTCGCGCAGCCGCAGCACCTCCTGGCCGAGCTTGCCGGTGGGCCCGCCGAGCGCGTCCACCGGGTCGAACAGGCCCTCGCCCTCGTCGCTCGGGGTGCCCTCGTTGGCCCGGTGCAGGCACAGATAGTTGGAGCGGCCCTTGAGCATCGCGTACAGCGGCCGGCGGCGCAGCACCGGGTGCAGCGCCTCCACGGTGCGCGGCAAGTCCCGTTCGACCAGCTGGCGTTGGAGCGCCAGGGTGGCGGTGGCGATCACCACGCGGTCCCCGTGGGCGAGCGCGGGCACCAGGTAGGCGAGGGACTTCCCGGTGCCGGTGCCGGCCTGGACGAGCAGGTGCTCGCCGTGGTCGACGGCGTCGGCGACGGCCTCGGCCATCCGGACCTGGCCGGGGCGCTCGACACCGCCGACGGCGGCCACCGCGGCGTGCAGCAGTTCGGGGAGGCGCGAGCGCGGGACGGCGACGGCCTCCCCGGCGGCGTCGGCGTCGTCGTCGTCAAGAGCGTCGCCGTCGAGATTCGCGTCGATGGCGTCCTCGGCCTCGTCGCCGGGGAGCTGGGATTCGGAGTCGTTCGTCATGACCCTCCCACCCTACGGGGCCGGGGTGACAATCCGGTCCCGTTGCCCGGGCAGATCCGTCTCCAGGGTCACCAGCGCGTTGGGCACCGTCCCGTACCGGGCCGCGTGCGGGCGGAACGGCCGGTCCCGGTAACCGTCGAGCAGCAGCCGGTTGCGGTTGAGGCAGAGCCGGTCGATCCGGGGCCGGAACAGGTCGAACAGCTCGAAGCGCTCGCGCAGCTCGGGGAAGCGCTCCTGGTGGCGGTGGATCTCGGCCCGCAGCAGCGCCCAGAACCGCGCCTCGGGCAGCCCGGTCTGCGCCTCCAGCAGCGGGGCGAGGTAGCGCAGCACGCCGATGAACAGCCCGGAGTGCAGGAACTGGCAGAGGCCCTGCGGGCTCTCCCGCAGCAGCACCTCGCCGACCTCGGCCGGCACCCCGCGCAGTTCGGGCAGGTCCTGGTTGCTGAGGTTGACGTCGTCCACGAAGTCCTTGACCGCGAGCCGGACCGGGGTGTCCCGCTCGTCGAAGACCACGATGGCGTTCTCGCCGTGCGGGGAGAAGACCAGGCCGTACCGGTAGAGGAAGTGCAGCAACGGCGGCAGCAGGGCAGCGAAGAGCCGGCCGGTCCACTCGGCGGGGGTGAGCCCGGAGCGGGTGATCAGTTCGGCGGCGAGCGCCCGGCCGTCGGAGCCGGTCTGGAGCAGCGCGGCCAGGGTGCGGGCCCGCTCGCCCCCGGTCAGGAAGGGACCGAGCGGTTCGCGCCAGATCGCGCCGAGGAGCTCCTTGTACTGGTACGGCGCCTCGGGCAGTTCGCGGTAGTACGGGTGGTCGACGGTGACGGAGGCGATCTCGCCGAGCAGGATCACCCGGCAGTCGTCGCGCAGGAACGGGTCGGCGTCGCGCAGGCCGTGGATCCAGGCGGTGACGGCGGGCGCGGCGAGGGTGCGTTCGACCGGCAGGCCGCGCCAGACCAGGGTGTTGAGGATCGACAGCGGCAGTTTGACCGTGCAGCGGCCGGGGCGGGCGGTGTTGAAGAAGGAGCGGATGGACTGCTGGGGCAGCCGCGGATCGCCGTCGGAGGGCAGCGGGACGATGTCGCCGGAGGCGATCCAGGGCGCGAACAGCGGGACGACCGTCTCGTCCCACTGCCAGGGGTGAACGGGCAGCAGCAGGTAGTCGTCGGGGTCCAGGCCGTGGGCGCGCACCCCGGCGCGCAGCGCCTCCGGGTCGTCGAGTTCGCGGGCGTACAGCTGCTCGGGCCGCTCCAGCCCGGGGACGCCGCGGTACTGGGCGAGCCGGCGGTGGACGGCGATCCAGGGCAGCGGGCGCGGGGTGCGGGCCTCCGGGGTCCAGCGGGCGGCGTCGGTGGCGGAGAAGCCGATCCGGCCCTTGTTGGGGACGATCCAGGGGTGGCCGCCCTGCCGGCCTTCCAGCGCGGGGTGGTCGAGCTCGGCGAGTTCGGCGGCGGTGAGCGCGGTGGCGAGCTGGTGGGCGTCGGCGGTGAGGGTCGCGGTGAGTTCGCGGAGCAGGTGGCCGGTGGTCTCGCCGCGCAGGCCGAGGGTGTGCCGGGCGTAGGTGAGGAAGCGCAGCGGGTCGAGTCCGTCCGGGCGGGTGCAGCGGACCGACTCCGGGTCGACCCGCCAGCTGCCGTAGGCGCCCCGGCGGGCGGTGTAGCGGTACTCGGCCTCGGCCTCGGCGTCGACCTCGGCGCCGAGCAGCGGGAGCCGGTACTCGCCGTCGGCGGCGCCGGGTTCGGGCCTGAGCAGTTCCTCGTACGCGAACTCGCCGAGCATCTTGGCCAGCAGGGCGCGGCCGGCCCGCTGCCAGTGCCCGGCGGTGAGTTGTGGGGGCAGGTAGAGCGGCGCTTCAGCGGCCGGCGGTTGCGGCACGGGTCGGCTCCTGGGGTCGGGGGAAGACGGCGGGGCGGGGCGGCGCGAAGCCGGTCCAGGCGGTGCGGGTGGGCAGCCGGTGGACGGTCCGGCCGGTGACGGCGTTGAGGATGACGGCGGCGCGGTGGGCGCCGAGGCCCAGGTCGGGGGCGCCGACGCCGTGGGTGTGCAGTTCGGCGTTCTGGACGTAGAGGCCGCCGAGGAGTTCCGGCCGGGTGGCGACGCGGTGGTCGAGGTCGACCCGGTAGCGGCCGGAGGGGTCCCAGTCGATCAGGTGGGCGAGCGGTTCGAGCGCGGCCGGGCGGGCGGCCCGGTAGCCGGTGGCGAGCACCACGGCGTCGGTGCGCAGGGTGTGCTCGGCGCCGGAGTCGGTGTGCCGGCAGCGCAGTTCGAGCCCGCCGCAGGGGCCGGGCCGGGCGTCGGTGACGGCGGTACCGGGGGTGATCTCGACCGGGGCGGTGTCGATCGGGCGGCCGATGGTGCGTTCGTACAGGTGGTCGTGGATCTCGGCGAGGGTCTCCGCGCTGGCGGCCTTGTGCAGCTGCCACTGGGCGGCGACCAGGGTGTCCCGGACGGGTTCGGGCAGGCTGTGGAAGTAGCGGGTGTAGTCGGGGGTGAAGTGCTCCAGGCCGAGCTTGGAGTACTCCATCGGCGCGAGGGCCCTGGTCCGGGTGAGCCAGCGGAGCCGGACGCCGTCGCCGTCGTGGCGCCGGAGCAGGTCGAGGAAGACCTCGGCGCCGGACTGCCCGCTGCCGATCACGGTGAGGTCGCGGGCGTCGGCGAGGTCGTCCCGACGGTCCAGGTAGTCGGCGGAGTGGAAGGCGAGCGGGTAGCCGTCGAGGGCGGCGAAGGCCTCGGGCAGGACGGGCCGGGTGCCGACGCCGAGGGCGAGGTTGCGGGCCCGTACGGTGGTGCGCCGCCCGGTCGCGGTGTCGGTCAGCTCGGCGCGGAAGTGGCCCCGTTCGGCGTGCAGGGCGGTGACCTCGGTGCCGAAGCGGCAGTTGCCGAGGCGTTCGGCGGCCCAGCGGCAGTAGTGGTCGTACTCGCGGCGCGGGAGTTGGAAGCGCTCGGCGAAGTAGAACGGGAAGAGCCGGTCCTGGTCGCGCAGGTAGTTGAGGAAGGACCACGGGTTGGTCGGGTCGACCAGGGAGACCAGGTCGGCGAGGAACGGCACCTGCATCCGGGCCCCGTCCACCAGCATCCCGGGGTGCCAGCGGAACTCCGGGCGCTGGTCGCAGAAGAGCGTCCGCAGGCCGGGGAGGGGCTCGGCGAGCGCGGCGAGCGAGAGGTTGAACGGGCCGATGCCGACGCCGAGCAGGTCGTACGGCGGCTGTGCTGAGCTGTCCACGGGGGCGGTCCTAGGCGGGGAGGTCGGGTCGGGCGCGGACCATCAGGGCGGCGCGCTTGTCGGGCAGGTCGAGTTCGGCGGCCGTCCGGAAGCCGGCCCGTTCGAAGGCCCGCACCGACCGTCGGTTGCGGACGTCGGGTTCGGCGACCACCCGCTCGCACCGCGGCCGCCGCCGCAGGACCGCCTCGGCGAGCCCGGCCAGCAGGACGGCGCCCAGGCCCCGGCCGCGGCTCCCGGCGGGGCCGAGCAGCAGGTGGATCCCGGTGTCGTGCGGCCGGGCCGGGTAGTGCCGGGCGAGCGGGTCGAGGTCGGCGCGGTAGACCTCCCAGTAGCTCATCGGGGCGCCGTCGAGCAGGCCGAGGCAGGGCACGCTGCGCCCGTCGCCGTCGAGCTGGGCCCGGACGTGCCGTTCGGTGACGGCCGGCGGCCCGGCGAGCTCCCAGAAGGCGGCGACCTCGGGGTCGTTCATCCACCCGGCGAGCAGGTCCAGGTCGGCGGGCAGCCGGACGGGGCTGAGCCGGAACTCGCCGGCGGGGGTGGGGACGGCGCCCCACCCGGGCAGGTCGTCCAACATCAGGCGCCCGCCACCGGGTTGGGGATGTCCACGTAGACGGACTGGGTGGCGACCGGGCCGACCAGCTCGTCCAGCCCGTTGATCCGGGTGAGCAGGTTGGCCTTGCAGGGCAGGGTGGGCGCGTCGAGCAGCAGCGCGGGCAGGGCCGAGCCGGTGGCGGCCGCCCGGGGCCCGGTCAGGAACCGGCGCAGGGCGGCCAGCAGGACGTTCTCGTCGGCGAGGCCCTGGCTGCCGAGGGCGCCGACCAGGCCGAGGACGTGGTTGATGCCGAGGTAGTAGGCGAAGTGGTGGTCGATCACCTGGTCCGGGAGGAAGGTGTCGCTGCGGCCGCCGAGCCCGGGCAGCCGCCCGGTGAGCCGCTCGGCGGCGCTCTCCCGGTAGTAGTAGCCCTGGTTGTCGCGGTAGCGGCCGCCGCGGGGCCAGCCCTCGGCGTCGAGCAGCACCAGGCTGTTCTGCTGGTGCGCCTCCAGGGCGATGCCGGCCCGGCCGTCCAGCCAGAGGATGGGCAGGACGACGGCGTCCAGGTAGCGCAGGAACCATTCGGCGGCGACGGTGGGCAGCGGGCGGCCGGAGCGGGCGGCGAGGGCCCGCAGGGTGTCGCCGAGCCGGGACGGCACGGTGGTGCCGGTGCCGAGCGGCTGTTCGGCGACCAGTCCGGCGACGCACAGCGCACGCTCGGCGGGGGCGAAGGGCTGGGCGCGCAGCACGGTGTCCAGACCGCCCGGGTCGCCGAGGCCGGGGTGGTCGACGCCGATCCAGGCCGGGTCGCGGACGATGTCGAAGCCGGGGTGGGCGGCCTGCCACTCGGCGGCCAGGCCGCTCTCCAGCAGCCGGTGCATCTCCAGACCCCGGTGGAGCTCCTTGCGCAGGTTCTCCCGACGGGAGTTGGTGATCCGCAGGCCGAGCGAGAGCTTGAGCATCCACGGGGTGCCGGGCCGGTAGACGGTGCGCACCGAGGAGGTGGGGTACCAGGGTTCGCCGGCCGGGCCGAGGTCGTGCAGCAGTCCTTCGGCGAGCAGCGCGGCGACGGCCGGGCGGTGCGCGAGTTCGCGGGCCTGCCAGGGGTGCAGCGGCAGGACGGCGGTGCCGGGCGGCAGGGTGGCGCGGTCGCCGAGCAGGCCGGCGGTGATCCGGTCGGCGCTCTCGGTGAGGGCGGAGCCGGTGGCGAGCAGGTCGCGGTCGACGGCGTACCAGTGGAGTTGGAAGGAGCCGTGCAGCTCGGGCGAGTAGGCGGCGCTCTGGGCCGGGCCGAGGCCGTCGCGGCTCTTCGGCGTGGGGTGCAGCGGGTGGCCGAGCAGCAGGGACTGCTCGGTGGCGAGGAACTGCGAGCGCTCCGGCCCGCCGGCGGGGGCGGCGGTGCGGCGGTGGGCGAGGATCTCGGCGGTGCGGACGACCGAGTCGGCGACCCGGGCGGCGAGGTCGGCGACCTGGCCGGGGTCGGGGCGTTCGGCGGCCGCGGCGGCGAGCAGCGCGGCGGCGGTGACGGCGTCCACCGGGGCCTCGGCGGCCTCCCCGGCCGAGAGGACGACGGGGCCGAACCGGTGCCAGCCGCCGGGCGACCAGTAGCGGACGGGGGCGCTGAGCCGCGCGGCGCCGCCGAGGACGGCGATCCGGAGCCGGCCGTCCGGCCCGGGGCGGGCCCCGGTCTCCCGCGTCCAGCACCGCAACAGGGCCTCCAGCCCGGCCTGTTCGGCGGCGACCGCGGGGTCGGCGTGCAGCAGCGGATCGGGATGTCCCAACCGGTCCGGGTGCACCGGCGATTCGGGCGGGGCTCCGGTGAGGGCGGTGCTCAAGGCTGCTCCTTGGGGCGCGGGGGTGCGGACGCGCGCGGGTGGTGGAGGGGGTCCGGCGGGTGCTCGCACCGTCGCGTCAGGTAAGGGTTACCTATCCCTGATGGGTGATCACAAGGACGGCTCACTCGTCCGGGTGAAGATCGGGGATTGTTCACCGCCCGGGAGGAAGGCCCCTTCGTGTCAACGAGTGGGCTGGGGGCCGGTCACGGATCGGTGACCTCCGGTCAGGACCGCAACCCGGGGGGTGGCGGTGGCCGTCCTGACTGCCGATGGAAGACTCCGAAGCGGCCAGCCGCCGCAGCACCGCCCGACCGACCACCGCCCGACCGACCACAGGAGGAAGCACACCGATGCCATCGATCCACCGGTCAGCCCTGGCCGCCGCCCTGGTGGCGGGAACGCTGTTCGCGGCGAGCGCCTGCGGGCCGGACGGCCCGGCCGGCGACGGCGGCGGCACCGCCGCACCGCCACCCGTCTCCGCGAGCGCCACCGGGGGCGCCACCGGGAGCGGCGTGATCGGCGGGATCACCCTGCCGTCGGGCCTGCCGACCGGCCTGCTGGAGGGCCTGCCGAGGACCTGGGACGACCTGAAGAAGTGGAAGTTCGACGACTGGGACAAGTGGGCGTCCAAACACGTCTTCAACAACCCGGTCGTGAAGGACTTCTGGAACCCGGACAAGATGGGCGACTCCAAGCCCGCCGAGCCGGCCCCGCCGACCACCAAGCCGGTCACCGACGACGGCGTCACCGACCCGGAGCCCCCGGCGGTCAAGGCCACCCCGGTGCCCCGCCCGTACCTCAAGCAGCCCTCCGGGAAGGTGTTCTTCTCCGCCCAGGGCGGTCGCGGCAACTGCTCGGCGACGGTGATCACCGACCCGCAGCACCCCGGCAAGAGCAACCTGGTCTGGACGGCCGGCCACTGCGTGCACGAGGGCAAGGGCGGCAACTACTTCAAGGACCTGGTCTTCGTGCCCGCCTACAACAACTCGGGCGCCTCCAGCGGCGGCAAGAAGGCCCCGCTGTCCGAGCTGGCCCCGCTCGGCACCTGGTGGGCGGACCTGGTCACCACCTCGCCGCAGTGGATGGTCGAGGGCGGCGGCAGCGGCGACGCCGCGAGCCAGTACGACTTCGCGATCATGCGCGTGCACAACCAGAACGACACCGGCAAGTCGCTGGAGGAGACGGTCGGTTCGGCCGTCCCGGTCTGGTTCGACGCCCCGCGCGACAAGGTCTCCGTGTCGGCCGTCGGCTACCCGCTCTACAAGCCGTTCGACGGCCAGGAGTTGTACAAGTGCGACGGCGGCCGGCCGACCCGGCTGTCCTTCGACCCGAAGCGCCCGTCGATGCTCACCATCGGCTGCACCATGACCCAGGGCTCCAGCGGCGGCGGCTGGTTCGCCACCATGCCGGACGGGAAGACCGCCCTGGTCAGCAACACGTCGATCGGCACCCAGGACCACACCTCGCTGAGCGGCCCGTACCTGGAGACGGTCGCCCGCACGGCGCTGGAGTGGATCTCCAGGAAGCAGTAGCCGCAGGAACACCAGCACGTCACGGGGGACGATGCAGCATGCCGAAGAACACCAGCCGCGGGCGCGCGCCGCGGCGCCGGACCACGCTGGCCGGCGCCGCGGTGCTCGCCGCCCTCGCGCTCACCGCGACGGCCTGCGGACCGGACGGCTCCGGCGCCGACGCGGCCGCCAGCGCGCCCGCCGCCCTCCCGAAGCCCGCGCCCACCAGCCTGGGCGACCTGGCCGGCTGGAAACTGGAGGACTGGGCGCGCTTCGTCTCCGACAGCGGCTTCGCCAACGAGGTGGCCCAGGGCTTCTGGTCGATCGCCAGGATGGAGGCCGCCAAGGGCCGGCCCACCCCGGAGTACTCGCACACCGCGGCGCAGAGCGGCGTCCAGCGGGACGCCCCGCCGGCCGCCGTCCCGGCGAAGCCGCAGCCGCACCCGTACGACCCGGGCACCGCCGTGGTCGGCAAGATCTTCATGACCACGCCCGAGGGCGACGCGGTCTGCTCCGGCACGGTCGTCTCCGACCCGGTCAACCCGGGCCGCAGCAACCTCGTCTACACCGCCGCGCACTGCCTGCACGACGGCCAGGGCGGCGGCTGGCTGAAGAACATCGTCTTCGTGCCGGGCTTCAACCGGGACGGCCAGGCCAGCCGCGGCAAGCGGTACACCGAGCAGCAGGTCTCCCCGTACGGCCGGTGGACGGCGGTGCGGGCGCTGGTCTCGCCGACCTGGGTCAAGGAGAGCGGCGTCGGCGCCCACAACCAGTACGACTACGGGATCATCCGGGTTCGCAACGAGAACGGCTCCGGCACCTCGCTGGAGGAGACGGTCGGCGGCTCGGTCCCGGTCTGGTTCAACGCCCCGCGCGACCAGATCACCTCGGCGGCCTCCTACGGCTACCCGGCCGAGCGGCCCTTCGACGGCATGGAGCTCGACCGCTGCGACTCCCCGGTCCCGCCGGCCAGGCTCTCCTTCGACCAGACCCGCCCGCCGATGTACGTGATCGGCTGCACCATGACCGGCGGCTCCAGCGGCGGCGGCTGGTTCATCAGGAAGGACGGCAAGCCCAACCTGATCAGCGTCAACTCGATCGGCAACCGCAACCCGTCCGAGTACCTGGCCGGCCCGTCCCTCCAGGACCAGGCGAAGCAGGCCTTCGACTACTTCAGCAAGAACGTCCGGTAGCGCACGTCAGGTGGCGCACGCGAAAGGGCCCCGGACGAGTGTCCGGGGCCCTTTCGCGTGCGTGGACTCAGCCCTGGAGCGCCACCGCGTAGCGCTCCAGCTCGGCGGCCAGCTCGGCCGGCACCTTGGCGTGCAGCAGCGTGCCCTCGCCGGTGTGCTCGGTGGAGAGCAGCTCGCCCTCCGCGTGCACCCGGGAGACCAGCCCGCCCTGGGTGTAGGGCACCAGGGCCCGCACCTCGACGGCCGGGCGCGGCAGCTCGTCGTCGATGAGCTTCAGCAGCTCCTCGATGCCCGCGCCGCTGCGGGCCGACACCACGATGGCGTGCGGCTCGCGGCGCAGCAGGCGCTGAAGCACGTGCGGGTCGGCGGCGTCCGCCTTGTTGATCACCACGATCTCCGGCACGTTCTGCGCGTCGACCGAGACGATGACCTCGCGGACCGCGGCCAGCTGGGTCTCCGGCTCGGGGTGCGAGCCGTCGACCACGTGCAGGATGAGGTCCGCGTCGGCGACCTCCTCCATGGTCGAACGGAAGGCCTCGACCAGGTGGTGCGGCAGGTGCCGGACGAAGCCGACGGTGTCGGCCAGGGTGTAGACCCGCCCGCTCGGGGTCTGGGCCCGGCGCACGGTCGGGTCCAGGGTGGCGAACAGCGCGTTCTCCACCAGCACGCCCGCGCCGGTGAGCCGGTTGAGCAGGGAGGACTTGCCGGCGTTGGTGTACCCGGCGATGGCCACGGACGGCACCTGGTGGCGCTTGCGCTCCTGGCGCTTGGTGTCGCGGCCCTTCTTCATCTCGGCGATCTCCTTGCGGAGCTTCGCCATCTTCTCGCGGATCCGGCGCCGGTCGGTCTCGATCTTGGTCTCACCGGGACCACGGGTGGCCATGCCGCCGCCGGACGAGCCGGAGCCACCACCACCCATCTGCCGGGAGAGCGACTGACCCCAGCCGCGCAGGCGCGGCAGCATGTACTGCATCTGCGCGAGCGAGACCTGCGCCTTGCCCTCCCGGGACTTGGCGTGCTGGGCGAAGATGTCCAGGATCAGGGCCGTCCGGTCGACGACCTTGACCTTGACCACGTCCTCCAGGTGGATCAGCTGGCCCGGGGTGAGCTCACCGTCGCAGACCACGGTGTCGGCACCGGTGGCGGCGACGATCTCGCGCAGCTCCAGGGCCTTGCCGGAGCCGATGTAGGTGGCGGCGTCGGGCTTGTCACGGCGCTGGATGACGCCGTCCAGCACCTGGGAGCCGGCCGTCTCGGCCAGTGCGGCGAGCTCGGCCATCGAGTTCTCCGCCTCCTCCAGCGTGCCGTCGGTCCAGACGCCGACGAGCACCACGCGCTCCAGGCGGAGCTGGCGGTACTCGACCTCGGTGACGTCTTCGAGCTCGGTGGAGAGGCCGGCGACACGACGGAGCGCGGCGCGCTCGCTGCGGTCGTACTGGTCGCCGTCGTAGTGGTTGCCGAGGTCCTCGTCGATGGCCGCGAGGTCCTCGTCCATGAGGGCTTCCGCCCGCAGACCGTCGAAGCGGCGCGGGGCGTCGGCGTGGTCGCGGGTGTCGAACGTGGAGGTCATTCTGTCCTTTGGCTGCTGGTACGGATGGCCTGTGGGACCCATCGTCCCACTCGGAGTCTGCCCAGCTGCCGCCCCTGCTACCCGGGCGGGGTGAGCTACCCCTCGGGGCCGCGGGTGCCACCGGGGCTCCTGTGCCCTGTGAACGCCGCGGACCGGCCGTGAATTCCCCATGATGGTCGCACGCCCGGCGCGGGCCGGTCATCCCGATTTCCGCCCGGTCGCCGGGCCCCGCCGCCCTCCGGGGCGTGCGGGCGGCTGACGTCGTACACGCCGGAGACCTTGAGCATCGCCCGCATCACGGCGGGCAGCGCGGCCGGCTCGGGCAGTTCGACGGTGTAGGTGTGCCGCACCCGCAGCTCCTGCGGGGGCTCGACCTCGGCCGAGACGATGCCGACGCCCTCGGCGGAGATCGCCGCGGTGAGGTCGGCGAGCAGCCGGGGCCGGTTCAGCGCCTCGGCCAGCAGGGTGGCCCGGTAGCCGGCCGCCGGGGTGCCGGCCGCGTGCCAGTGGACCTCCAGCGCCCCGCGGCCGGCCTCGCGCATCCGCTCCCCGGCCGGGCAGCCGGTGCGGTGCACCGCGACGGCCCCGCCGCGGATCGGGTAGCCGGCCACCTCGTCCGGCGGGACGGGCGTGCAGCAGCGGGCCAGCCGGACGGCGGCCCCCGGCTGGCCGTCCACCACGACCGGGGCCGGGCGGCGCTCGGCGGTCCGGTGCGCGACCGGGGCGGGCTGGCCGCCGGCCGGTCCGGTCCGCACCACCGGCAGCCGGGCCGGGTGGTCGGCGAGCCAGCGCTCGATGGCGAGCCGGGCGGCCGGGGTCCGGGCGAACGCCAGCCACTCGGGCGCGGGGCCGGACGGTTCGGACGCCTCGGACGCCTCGGCGGACCCGGCGGTCGCCGCGGAGCCCGCGGAGCCGGCGGTGCGCGGCCCGGTCCCGGCCGGCGCGGTCTCGGTGAGCACCGCGATCCGGTCACCGTCGTGCAGGACGGTGGACAGCGCGGTGAGCCGGCCGTTGACCCGCGCGCCGATACATCGGTGGCCGGTCTCCTCGCCGAGCAGGTAGGCGGCGTCCACGCAGGTCGCGCCGGCCCGCAGCTGAAGCGTTTCACCGCCCTCCGTCACCACGGTGATCTCGCGGTCCCCGGCCAGGTCGGCGGTGAGCGCGGACCAGAAGGCGTCCGGGTCGGGCGTCTCCTGCTGCCACTCCAGCAGCCGGCTCAGCCAGCCGGGCCGGGCCGGGTCGGTGCGGTCCAGCTCGTCCGCGTCCTGGGCGGCGGCGGCCGGGTCCGGGTCCCCCAGCGCCACCACCCCGGTCTCGGCGACCTCGTGCATCCGCCGGGTGCGCACCAGCACCTCGACCACCGCGCCGCCGCTCAGCGCCACGGCGGTGTGCAGCGACTGGTAGAGGTTGAACTTGGGGGCGGCGACGAAGTCCTTGAACTCGCCGGGCAGCGGCGTCCAGCAGGTGTGCAGCTCGCCGAGCACGGCGTAGCAGTCGGCGTTCTCCTCGACCACCACCAGCAGCCGCCCGAAGTCGGCCGGCTGCGGCCCCTGCGGCCGCCCGTCCGGCCCGGGCGCGGCGGCCCGCTTGAGCAGCACCCGGTGCAGCGAGACGCAGTGCCGGGGCCGGACGGCGACCTCGGCGGCCACCCCCGCCTCGGCCAGCTGGCGGCCCAGCAGCCGCGCGAACGGGTCCAGCACCGCGTCGGGTTCGGCCTCGTGACCGGCCATCAGGGAGCGGGTGCGGGCGTACTCCTCGGGGTGCAGGGTGGCGAAGACGATGTCCTCCAGCTCGGCCTTGAGCACCTGGATGCCGAGCCGCTCGGCCAGCGGGATCAGCACGTCCCGGGTGACCTTGGCGATCCGCACCTGACTGGCCGGCTTCATGTGCCGGATGGTGCGCATGTTGTGCAGCCGGTCGGCGAGCTTGATCACCATCACCCGGACGTCGTCCCCGGTGGCGACCAGCATCTTGCGGAAGGTCTCGGCCTCGGCGGCGGCGCCGAAGTCGACCTTCTCCAGTTTCGTCACCCCGTCCACCAGGTAGGCGACTTCGGGCCCGAAGCCGGAGCCGACCTGCTCCAGCGTCAACTCGGTGTCCTCGACCGTGTCGTGGAGCAGCGAGGCGACCAGGGTCGTGGTCCCGGCGCCCAGTTGGGCCAGGATCATGGTGACGGCCAGCGGGTGGGTGATGTACGGCTCGCCGCTCTTGCGCTTCTGGCCGCGGTGGCTGGCCTCGGCGAGCCGGTACGCCCGAGCGAGCAGGCCGAGGTCGGCCTGCGGATGGTGCTCACGGTGGACCCGGACCAGCGGCTCCAGGGCGTCCGGGACGGGCTGGCGGCCGGTGGCCAGCAGCGCGGCCCGCCCGGCCCGGCCGAGCGCGGCCCGGCCCAGCCCGCCCAGGGGCCGCCTGGGCCCGGTTTGCCGTGCGGTCGTCGGCTGCCCCGCCAGGGGCTGCCCGGCTTCGATGGACATCGGCACCTCCGGCAGCGGTCACCGGTTGCCGCCCCCTTCGCGGGGGATCGACCCGGTGGTCCATGCTACCGAGCAGAGCACGTTCCGCGACGCCCTGCTTCCCGTCCGCGACCGGTATCACCCGAACGGGGGGATTCGTCACCGTACGAATTGGGCAAACCGGGCCGGCCCGCGCCTGTCGGACCGTCAGCCGACCAGCGAGGCCCACCACCGGGCGTCGATCTCGCCGGAGGCCACGATCACCGCCGGGCCGGTCTTCTCCACCCGGCCGTCCGGGTACTCGGTGATCACCAGCCGGCCGCCCGGCACGTCCACCGTGTACGTGGCCGCCTCGCCGGTGACCGCCGGGTCCACGCCGTCCCGGCGGATGGCGGCCACCGCGACCGCGCAGGTGCCGGTGCCGCAGGACAGGGTCTCGCCGGAGCCGCGCTCGAACACCCGCATGGCGACGTGCCGCGGCCCGCGGTCCACCACGAACTCGACGTTGACGCCCTCCGGGTAGGCGCTGTCGGGGCTGGTGAGCGGTGCGCTGCGGAGCTCCCCGGCGTGGTCCAGGCTCTGCACGAAGACCACCGCGTGCGGGTTGCCCATGTTGACGTTCAGCGCGGGCCAGCGCCGCTCGCCGACCGCGACCTCGATGCCGTCCGGCCCGGGCAGCCGCGCGTGCCCCATGTCCACGGTGACCTCGCCGGGCGTGCCGTCCTCGGCGTCCTCGGCGACCCGTACCGTGCGCACCCCGGCCCGGGTGGCCACCGCCAGCTCGCCCGGCTTGGCCAGCCCGGCCTCGACCAGGTAGCGGGCGAAGACCCGAACCCCGTTGCCGCACATCTCGGCGATGCTGCCGTCGGCGTTGCGGTAGTCCATGAACCACTCGGCCCGGTCGGCCTGGTCCCCGGCGGCCGGGTCGGCGGCGGAGCGCACCACGCGCAGCAGCCCGTCACCGCCGAGGCCGGCCCGCCGGTCGCACAGCGCCGCGACGGCCGCCGGGCCGATCGCCAGCCGGCCGTCCGGGTCCGGGATGATGACGAAGTCGTTCTGGGTGCCGTGCCCCTTGAGGAAGGGGATTCCGGCCGGCTGCGGGGTGGATGCGCTCACCCTCCCGATGGTACTGAGCCGGCCGGGAGCGCGGCGGCCCCGCCCGAGGGGCGGACCGGGGCGTGCCTACCGGAGGTAGGCGACCCGCCAGACCGCGAGGGCGCAGGCCACCAGCGCGATCAGGGTGTAGACCACGATCGTCTTCCAGCCGGCCCGCTGGCCGGAGCCCCGGCGCGGCAGGCCCGGCCACTTGTAGCCGGCGTGCCGGGCCGCCATCGCGCCCCAGCCCATCGAGGCGGCGGTGAGCAGCAGCCCGAGCATCCCGACCATGGTCGCGCGCGCCCCGGCCGAGCCGAAGGCGAGCGGGAAGGCGAACATCAGCGAGCCGAGGGTGCCCAGCAGTGCGATCGGCAGTGTCTGCCACCAGCGCAGCCGCCGCCGCGGGCGGATCTCGCGCTCGTGCACGGCGCCGGCCGGGGTGCGGTTGTCCAGGGCCGGCAGCGCGACCGCGTAGGAGGTGGGCGCGTCCAGGCCGGTCAGCACGGGCAGGTCGCCCAGCGTGGACTCGTCGAACGCGTCGGCCGGCGCGGTGACGCTCCCGCTCTGGCCGGGCTCGGGGCCGGTACCCGTCGACACACGGCCTCCCCTGACAGTTCGACACGAGCGGACTCGCGGCCGGGCACGGTCGGCCCGCACGGGCCGACCCTTATGGCATCGATGATGGCATGTCCAGAGGGGCGTTCCGGGCCTCACCGGGGTCGTCGGGTGATCCGTGGCCATCACGTGATCGGCCCGTGACCGCCGGTTCGTCCTGCACGGCCACCTGCGCGCGCAGGTGCACCGCCGAATTGGCCGGAACCCGCCCACGCGGCCGGAAGTTACTGACGGGAGATCAGTTCCAGGGAACGTTCCAGCAGCTCCACCGGGTCGGTGCCGGCCGGCCGGGAGAGCCAGTGGATCCGGTCGTCCCGGCGGAACCAGGACTCCTGGCGGCGGGCGAAGCGCTTGGTCGCCCGGACGGTCTCGGCCCGGGCCTCGTCCTCGGTGCACTCGCCGGCGAAGTGGTCCAGCACCTGCTGGTAGCCGAGCGCCCGGGAGGCCGTCCGGCCCTCGCGCAGCCCGAGCTCCTCCAGCGCCCGGACCTCGTCGAGCAGCCCGGCCTCCCACATCCGGTCGACCCGCAGCGTGATCCGCTCGTCCAGTTCGGGGCGCGGCACCGCGACGCCGATCTGCACCGCCTCGTACACGGCGGTGTTGCTCGGCAGGTTGGCGGTGAACGGCTGCCCGGTGATCTCGATGACCTCCAGCGCCCGGACGATCCGCCGCCCGTTGCTGATCAGGATCGCCTCGGCGGCCGCCGGGTCCAGCGCGGCCAGTCGCCGGTGCAGCGCGTACGGCCCGTCCTGCTCCAGTTCGGCCTCCAGCCGGGCCCGGACCGCCGGGTCGGTGCCGGGGAACTCCATCTCGTCGATCGCCGCCCGGACGTACAGCCCGGAGCCGCCGACCAGGACGGGCGTGCGCCCGGCGGCGAGCAGCCGGTCGATCTCGGCCCGGGCCAGCCGCTGGTACTCGGCCACGCTGGCGGCCTCGGTGACGTCCCAGACGTCCAGCAGGTGGTGCGGGATCCCGCCGCGCTCGGCGGGCGTGAGCTTGGCGGTGCCGATGTCCATGCCCCGGTACAGCTGCATCGAGTCGGTGTTGATCACCTCGCCGCCGAGGCTGCGGGCGATGGCGACGGCCAGGTCGGACTTGCCGGCGGCCGTGGCGCCGACGATCGAGACGACACGGGGCTGGACGGTACGGGAGCTGCTCACCGCTCCAGTCTCGCAAAACCGCCGCCCCGCCGGTGACCGGGCTGCCCGCCGGCTCCCGGTGCGCGAGGATATGACTGTTTCCAGCCGATTCCGCACGTGTACCCGGCTTGCGAACGGTTCGACCCGCTCGGACGTTGGGCAGGAGACAAGGCAGAAGGGGTGAGATCGCCATGGGTCTGATGGACAGCCTCAAGGGCAAGGCCAGCGAGCTCGCGGGCAAGCACAGCGACCAGATCGAGCACGTGGTGGACAAGACCGGCGGCGCGATCGACAAGGCCACCAAGGGCAAGTACACCGAGAAGATCGAGCACGGCGCCAGCAAGGCCAAGGGCGCGGTGGAGGACTTCGCGCACAAGCCGAAGCCCGGCGATGCCGGCCCTTCGGCCGGGCCCTCGGCCGGCAACGGCCAGACGCCGCAGTCCTAACCGAACCTCAGCTCCAGGACGCCACGAGGTACCCGACCCCGTACGGCGCGTCCTGGTAGCCGAGCCGGGCGGTGAGGCCGGCGCCCTCCGCGGCGCCGGCCAGCACCTGCCAGGGCGCCCGGCCCTCGGCCTTGAGCTCGGCGGCCAGCCCGGCGTCCAGGGCGGCCAGCGCGGGCAGGTCGGCGGAGCCCAGGGCGGCGGCCAGCGCGGTGTCGAAGCCCTCGGCGCGCTCGTCCAGGTAGCCGGGCGCCTTCACCGAGCGGCAGGCGCTGCCGTCACCCAGCACCAGCAGGCCGACCCGGTCGGCGAGGCCGGCCAGGCCCTGGCCGAGCCCGAGCATCCGATCGGCGGGGGCGTCGGCGGGCACCGCGCAGGCGTGCGTCGGCACGGTCACCCCGGCCCGCTCCAGCAGCCAGGCCCCGACCGTCAGCGAGGGCGCCAGCTCCGGCCCCTCGACCCGGTCGCCCGGCAGCCTGACCACCAGCGGCACCCCGTAGCGGTGGAAGGAGCCGGCCCCGCCCTCGGTCCACACCTCGGCCTCCGGCCCGGTGCCGACCACCACGACCAGCTGCGGCCCGGCCGCGACCAGCGCCGCCAGCGCCTCGTCGCAGGCGGCCCGCAGCGCGTCCAGCTCCGCGGCCGCCCCGGCGGCGACCTCGGGGACGAGCAGCGGCGGACAGGGGCACACGGCGGCGGCTACCAGCATGTGGATCACTCTAGGGCCTGTCACCCAGGTCCCGTCGTCCGGCAGACGGGACCTGGGCGACAGGCCCTGACGGCGAACGCCGACGGCCCGGCGGGACGGCGGAGTCCCACCGGGCCGCCGCCCGAACGCGTGCGGTCAGTCGCCGCAGCAGGCGCCACCGGCCGGGGCGGCCAGCGGCAGCTTCGCCGGGGCGCCGATGGTCGGCAGGCCGAGCATCACCCCGGCCGGCTTGGCGGCGGGCTTGGCCTGGCGCTTCTCCCAGGCGTCGCCGGCCCGGGTCCGGCGCACGGCGAGCGTCGGGCCCTCGGCCAGCAGGTGGTGCGGGGCGGCGTAGGTGATCTCGACGGTCACCACGTCGCCCGGCCGGACCGGCTCGGTCGGCCTGGTGAAGTGCACCAGCCGGTTGTCGGGGGCGCGGCCGGAGAGGCGGTCGGTCTTGTCGTCCTTCTTGCCCTCGCCCTCGGCGACCAGGATCTCCAGGGTGCGGCCGACCTGCTTCTTGTTCTCCTCCCAGGAGATCTCCTCCTGGAGGGCGATCAGCCGGTCGTAGCGGGCCTGCACGACGGCCTTCGGCACCTGCTCGTCCATCTCCGCGGCCGGCGTGCCGGGGCGCTTGGAGTACTGGAAGGTGAAGGCGTTGGTGAAGCGCGCCTCGCGGACGACGTGCATCGTCTCCTCGAAGTCCTCCTCGGTCTCACCGGGGAAGCCCACGATGATGTCGGTGGAGATGGCGGCGTCCGGCATGGCCTCGCGGACCTTCCGGATGATCCCGAGGAAACGCTCCTGCCGGTAGGAGCGGCGCATCGCCTTGAGGATCCGGTCCGAGCCGGACTGCAGCGGCATGTGCAGCTGGTGCATCACGTTCGGCGTCTCGGCCATCGCGGCGATCACGTCGTCGGTGAAGTCGCGCGGGTGCGGCGAGGTGAAGCGGATCCGCTCCAGGCCCTCGACCTGGCCGGCGGCGCGCAGCAGCTTGGAGAAGGCCTCGCGGTCGCCCAGGTCGGAGCCGTAGGCGTTGACGTTCTGGCCGAGCAGGGTCACCTCGATGACGCCCTCGTCCACCAGCGCCTCGATCTCGGCGAGAACGTCGCCAGGGCGGCGGTCCTCCTCCTTGCCGCGCAGCGCGGGGACGATGCAGAAGGTGCAGGTGTTGTTGCAGCCGACCGAGATGGCGACCCACGCGGCGTACGCGGACTCGCGGCGGGTGGGCAGGGTGGAGGGGAAGGTCTCCAGCGACTCCAGGATCTCGACCTGGGCCTTGCGCTCGACCGCGGCCCGCTCCAGCAGCGCCGGCAGGTGGCCGATGTTGTGGGTGCCGAACACCACGTCGACCCACGGGGCCTTCTGGACGATGGTGTCGCGGTCCTTCTGCGCCAGGCAGCCGCCGACGGCGATCTGCATGCCCTTGTGACGGGTCTTGACCGGCGCCAGCTGTCCGAGGTTGCCGTACAGCTTGTTGTCGGCGTTCTCGCGCACCGCGCAGGTGTTGAACACGACCAGGTCCGGGTCGCCGTCCTGCCCGGCCTTGACGTAGCCCGCGTCCTCCAGCAGCCCGGACAGCCGCTCCGAGTCGTGGACGTTCATCTGACAGCCGTACGTGACGACCTTGTAGCTCTTCAATCCGCTCTCACCGCTCACCAGACCAGGGTACGGGCACCCGCAAAGCGCTTATCGCCGCCTCCGCCGCCCGCCCACCCCCGCCGGTTGCCCCCTCCCGTTCCTCCCGGCGGCCTGGCAGTATCCCCTGCATGGCCCCCAGCACCCCGTCCCGACTAGGCACCGCGGTCCGCACCGCCGCCGGCAGCCCGCTGTGGCGGACGGTGCTGGCCCTGGCCCTGCTGGTCGCGGGCCTGGGCGGCTGGTGGCTGTCGGCGGGCCGCTCGCCCGGCTACCCGCGCGGCGAGACGCGCTTCGCGACCGGCGTGCAGCGCGGCGTCTACGACCGGTACGGGCAGCTGTTGCAGGCGCACGTCGCCAAGGCGATGCCCGGCGTGCGGCTGGCGCTGGACAACACCCAGGGCTCGCTCGACAACCTGTCCCGGGTGGGCGGCGGCCAGGACGCCTTCGCGATCGCCACCGCCGACGCGGTCGCCGAGTACAACGGCACCGGCAAGGGGCGGCTGCGGGCGATCGCCCGGCTGTACGACGACTACCTCCAGCTGATCGTCCCGGCCGGCTCGCCGGTGCACCGGACGGCCGACCTCAAGGGGCTGCGGGTCGGCGTGGGCCTGCCGCAGTCC
The DNA here is from genome assembly GCF_040302625.1 of Kitasatospora sp. NPDC097643. Taxonomy (NCBI): domain Bacteria; kingdom Bacillati; phylum Actinomycetota; class Actinomycetes; order Kitasatosporales; family Streptomycetaceae; genus Kitasatospora; species Kitasatospora sp. NPDC097643. The sequence goes on from NZ_JBEOSA010000015.1 coordinate 105,979, forward strand.
GGGGTGAACCTGGTGACCAAGCGGCTGCTGACCGCGGCCAACCTGGACCCGGAGCACGACATAAAACCGGACCCGCTGGGGGTCGGCGACGCCGCCGACAAGCTGCGGGAGGGCAAGCTGGACGCCTTCTTCTGGTCCGGCGGCCTGCCGACCAGCGCCCTGACCGACCTCTCCGAGCACGTCCGGATCCGGGTGGTGCCGCTGGGCGACCTCGCCGAGGCGATCCACAAGCTGGAGGGCGGCGGCACCGACGCCTACCGGGCCGCCACCATGCCCAAGGGCACCTACCCGAACGCCGAGCCCACGGACGCCGTCGCCACCGTGGCGGTACCCAACCTGCTGATCACCCGGGACGACGTGGACCCGGGCCTGGTCCAGGGCATGACCCAGGCGGTGATCGACAGCCGCGACCAGATCGGCTCCCAGGTGCACGCCGCCCAGCTGGTCGACCTGCGCACCGCCGTCTACACCAACCCGCTCCCGCTGCACGAGGGCGCGGCCCGCTACTACCGCTCGGTGAAGCCCTGACCCTCAGGCCTTGTCCGGCCGCGGCACCGAGAGGGTCACCGCGAGCCCGGTCGGCTTGACCGGGGCGAAGTCCAGCGAGCCGCCGCCGGCCGCCAGCAGGGTCCGGGCGATGGAGAGGCCGAGCCCGGAGCCGTCCACGTTCTGGTGCCGCGGGCTGCGCCAGAACCGGTCGCCGGCCCGGGACAGCTCCTCCTCGGTGAGGCCGGGCCCGGCGTCGGTGACGACCACCGCGACCTCCTCCCGGCCGACCGCGACCCGCAGCCGTACCCCGCTGCCCGCCGGGCTGAACTTGAGCGCGTTGTCCAGCACGGCGTCCAGGGCGGAGCCGAAGCCGATCGGGTCCGCCATGCCGATGGCGAGCGCCGGGCCGTCCCAGCGCAGCTCGATCCCGCACTGCTCGGCGACCGGCCGCCAGGCGTCCACCCGGGCCAGGGTGAGCGCGGCCAGGTCGGTGCGCTCGGGTTCGGGGCGGGCGTGCTCGGCGGTGGCGAGCCCGAGCAGGTCGTCCAGCACCCGGGCCAGCCGGATGCCCTCCTCGCGGACGCCGCCGAGCTCCTCCTCGTGCCCCTCGGGCAGTTCCAGGCCGAGCACCTCGACCCGCAGCAGCAGCGCCGCGAGCGGGTTGCGCAGCTGGTGCGAGGCGTCCGCGACGAAGGCCTTCTGCTGGTCCATGGCGAGCACAACGTGGTCCGCCATCTCGTTGAACGAGCGGGCCAGCCGCTGGAGTTCGGGCGGTCCGCCGCCGGGGGCGACCCGGGCGGCCATCCGGCCGGTGGCGATGTCGTGGGTGGCCCGGTCGAGGGTGCGCACCGGGCGCAGCACCCACTCGGTGAGCCGGACGGCCAGCAGCACCGCGACGATCATCGCGGCGGCCTCGCCGGCCCCGATCACCAGCCAGCGGTGCAGCACCCGGGTGCGCAGTGCCCCGGTCGGGGACTCGCTGAGCACCACCGCGACGACGTCGCCGTCGCGCACCACCGGGGTGGCGACGGTGATCGTGCGGTCGTCGCTCCACGGCCAGACCTGCGGAGGGTTGTGGCTGCGGCGTCCGTCCAGCGCCTCCTGGAAGGCCTGGGCGCCCCAGCCGCCGCTCGGTACCTGCCAGTCCCGGGGGGCGGTGGAGATCGGCAGGCCGTCGCGCTGGAAGATGCCGAGCCGCACGCCGTACAGGTCGTGATAGCGGGCGACCTCGGCGTCGATGGCGTTGCGGCGGCTGATGTCGCCGGGGGCGGGCTCCGGGTCGCCCTTGAGCGCGGAGTCCAGGGCCGAGGTGCCGGAGGTGGGCAGGTCCTGGGCGAAGCGGGCGGCGTCGTCGAGCCGGTCGACGACGACCCGGCTCTGCTCGGCCGCCGCGACCGCCGCCGCGAGCGGCAGCCCCAGGGCGGCCAGCACGCAGAGCATGAGGGCGATCAGGATGCCGAGCAGGCGGGTGCGCACGTGCGGTCAGCGCTCCGCGGGGGCGGGTGGAGCCGGCTCGGGGGCGGGCGCCGGGGAGTCGGGGATCAGCCGGTAGCCGACGCCGCGGACGGCCTCGACCAGGCCGGGCAGCGCGAGCTTGTTGCGCAGCGAGCCGATGTGCACCTCCAGGGTGCGGCCGTTGCCCTCCCAGCCGCTGCGCCAGACCTCGCTGAAGATCTGCTCGCGCCGGTAGACCACGCCGGGGCTCTGGGCGAGCAGGGCGAGCAGGTCGAACTCCTTGCGGGTGAGCGGCACGTCCCGGCCGTCCACGCTGACCCGGCGGCGCTCCCGGTCGATCCGGATGCCGCGGGACTCCAGCGGGCCGCGCTGCTGCGGGACGGTGTCGGGCGCGGACACGGCGACGGCGGTGGGCGCGGTGCCGCGGCGGGCCACCGCGTGGATGCGGGCGAGCAGCTCGCCCATGTCGTAGGGCTTGGTGACGTAGTCGTCGGCACCCAGGTTGAGGCCGTGGATCCGGGAGCGGATGTCGGCGCGGGCGGTGACCATGATCACCGGCACGCCACTGCCGGCCCTGATCCGGCTGCACACCTCGAAGCCGTCGCGGTCGGGCAGCCCGAGGTCGAGCAGCACCACCCGGTACGGCTCGTTGCCGTCCGGCACCAGGGCGTCCAGCGCCTCGTGCCCGCTGCGGGCGTGCCGGACCTGGAACCCGTGCCGTCCCAGCACCGCGACCAGCGCCGCGGCCACGCGTTCGTCGTCCTCGACGAGCAGCAGTCGCATCCTGTCTCCTCCCTCCCCCAGGGTCTCCCGGCACGGTGCCGGGGGTCCTGCGCAGTATGAGCCAGCGGGCGGCCCGGCGCCAGGCTGGGCCGGTCGGCGGGATCCCGGGGGACGGGGAGCGCCGGCCCGGATGCCCGCTGTCACATGCCCGGTTGGCGCTCTCGCGAACAGTCCGCACGCGCCGTGTGTCCTTTTCGTGATCCTCAAGTTCCGCTCAGATCGGCTGACGGGGCATCGCCGACGCTCCTAAGGTCGGCCCACCGGGGGCTGCGGCTCCGCCGGTCGCGGCTCCCGGATCTCGTACCACCATTGCAGCCCAAGGGAGTTCAGACTTCTCGGGCCGACATCGAGGGAGCAGGCGCGATGACCGAGAACCCGGTCGAGGATTCCGCCCGGAACTCCTCCGCCACAGGCGCCCCCCTGGTCGTACTGAGCAACGTGAACAAGCACTTCGGCGCGCTGCACGTGCTCCAGGACATCGACCTGAAGATCGCCCAGGGCGAGGTCGTGGTGCTGATCGGGCCGTCCGGCTCGGGCAAGTCCACGCTGTGCCGGACGATCAACCGGCTGGAGACCATCGACTCCGGCACGATCACCATCGACGGCCGCCCGCTGCCCGCCGAGGGCAGGGAACTGGCCCGGCTGCGCGCCGAGGTCGGCATGGTGTTCCAGTCCTTCAACCTGTTCGCACACAAGACCGTGCTGGAGAACGTCGTCCTCGGCCAGGTCAAGGTGCGCAAGGTGGCCCGCCAGCAGGCCGTGCGGACCGCCCGCGAGCTGCTCGACCGGGTCGGCGTCGGCAAGCAGGCCGACAAGTACCCGGCCCAGCTCTCCGGCGGGCAGCAGCAGCGCGTGGCGATCGCCCGGGCGCTGGCGATGAAGCCCAAGGTGATGCTCTTCGACGAGCCCACCTCGGCGCTCGACCCGGAGATGGTCAACGAGGTGCTGGAGGTCATGCGCCAGCTGGCCGCCGACGGCATGACCATGGTCGTCGTCACCCACGAGATGGGTTTCGCCCGCTCCGCCGCCAACCGCGTGCTGTTCATGGCCGACGGCCGGATCGTCGAGCAGAACACCCCCGACGCCTTCTTCACCGCGCCGCGCTCCGAGCGCGCCAAGGACTTCCTCTCGAAGATCCTGCACCACTGACGCTTCGAGTGATCGGGGCCGGCTCCGGCAAGGGCGCCGGCCGGCCTCGCCTGCACGCAACTTCCAGACGCCAGAGCCCGGTTGACCCCGTGGCCCAGCCCCAGGAGAACACCCTCATGAGGACTCGTCGCACCCTCGCCGTCGCGCTCTGTGCCGTCGCGCTCACCGCCACCGCCGCCTGCGGCAAGGACGGTTCGCCCAGCGCTTCCGGGAGCGCCAGCAACGCCCCGGCGCTGCCGACCTACACGGTCAAGACCGACGTCAAGATCGACTCCCAGATCCTGGCCGAGGCCAAGAAGCGCGGCCAGCTGATCATCGGCGCCAAGGCCGACCAGCCCTTCCTGGGCTTCGAGGACGTCGCCAGCGGCGACCGCAGCGGCTTCGACATCGAGATCGCCAAGATGATCGCCGCGGATCTCGGCTTCACCCCGCAGCAGATCAAGTGGCAGACCCTGGTCTCCTCGCAGCGCGAGCCGGCCATCTCCAAGGGCCAGATCGACTTCTACGTCGGCACCTACAGCATCAACGACGAGCGCAAGAAGACCGTCTCCTTCGCCGGCCCGTACTACATCGCCGGCCAGGACCTGCTGGTGAAGAACGACAACACCGCGATCACCGGCCCGGACTCGGTCAACGGCAAGAACGTCTGCACCGCCACCGGCTCGACGTCGATCAAGAACATCCAGCAGTACAACCCGAAGATCACCCAGTTCGACACCTACTCGGCCTGCGTCGAGAAGCTGCTGGCCGGCGAGGTCGACGCGGTCACCACCGACGACGCGATCCTCAAGGGCTACGCCTCCAAGTTCGCCGGCAAGCTCAAGGTGGTCGGCAAGCCGTTCACCAAGGAGAACTACGGCGTCGGCCTGAACAAGGACGACGCGGCCCTGCGCGGCGCCATCAACGACGCCCTCAAGGCCCACCAGGACAACGGCGACTGGAAGAAGGCGTACGACGCGACGCTCGGCCTCTCCGGCTCCGCCGCGCCGACCCCGCCGGCCATCGACCGCTACTGATCCACCCGCTGACCACCGCACCTGACCACTCCTGAGAGGAGGGCCGCCGGATGGGGTTCCTGTTCGAGGACGACAACTTCGCGTTGTTCCGCGACGGCTTCCTGCAGACGATCGAGCTGAGTGCCCTCAGCGCCCTGCTCGCCCTGCTGCTGGGCACCCTGCTGGCGGCCTTCCGGGTCTCCCCGGTCCCAGTGCTGCGCGGCTTCGGCACCACCTGGGTGACGCTCTTCCGCAACACCCCGCTGACCCTGCTGTTCTTCGCCGTCGAGTTCGGACTGCCCGCACTCGGCGTGCACTTCAGCCACCTCGCCTTCGCGGTGCTGGCGCTCGGCGGGTACACCGCCTCGTTCGTCTGCGAGGTGCTGCGCTCGGGCGTCAACACCGTCCCGCTCGGCCAGGCCGAGGCCGCCCGCAGCCTCGGCATGACCTTCGGTCAGACCCTGACCCAGGTCATCCTGCCGCAGGCCGCGCGGACCGTGCTGGCGCCGATGAGCAGCGTCTTCATCGCCCTGCCGAGGAACTCGGCGATCGCCGGCGCGTTCAGCGTCCCCGAGCTGTACAGCGCGCAGCAGACCTTCTCCGAGAAGGGCTACTCGATCTTCGCGATCTTCTTCTGGATCGCCTGCGCCTACCTGCTGATCAGCGCCACGGTCGCGCTGCTGTTCCGCTTCCTGGAATCCCGACTGGCGGTGGCCCGATGAGCAAGCTCCTCACCCGCGACGCGTCGGCCAGCGTCCTCTACGACGCCCCCGGCCCGAAGGCCCGCGCCCGGTACCGGCTGTTCGGGGTCCTCTCGGTGCTCGGCATCGCCGGACTGCTCACCTACGCCGTCGTCACGCTCGCCGACAACGGCCAGTTCGACGCCGACCTGTGGGACCCGTTCCAGTACACCAAGGTCCAGCAGATGATCGTGGACGGCCTGGTGTCCACGCTCCAGGCCTTCGGGCTCGCCGCGGCGTTCTCGCTCGCGCTGGGCGCACTCCTGGCCACCGGCCAGCTGTCCGACCACAAGCCGGTCCGCTGGGCGTCCGTCGGCTTCGTCCAGTTCTTCCGGGCGATGCCGCTGCTGATCCTGATCGTCGCGCTCTACTACGCGTTCTTCGCCAAGGAACCGATGTGGGCGCTGGTGCTCGGGCTCACCCTCTACAACGGGTCCGTCCAGGCCGAGATCATCCGCAGCGGCGTCAACGCCGTCCCGCGGGGCCAGGGCGAGGCCGCGTACGCGATCGGCCTGCGCAAGACCCAGGTGATGACCACCATCCTGGTCCCGCAGGCGGTCCGCTCGATGCTGCCTTCGATGATCGGCCAGCTGGTCGTCACCCTGAAGGACACCTCGCTCGGCTTCATCATCACCTACCAGGAACTGCTGTTCGTCGGGAAGAAGATCGCCAGCCAGCCGCTGAACGCCGCCGGCTTCCCCTACATCCCCGTGGTGCTGGTGATCGGTCCGATCTACATCGCCATGTGCCTGCTCCTCACCGCGCTCGCCCGGTGGATCGAGGCACGCGGGCGTCGCGGCGCGAACCGGCGCACTTCAGCTGCTGCTTGACGGACACGCAGGTGAACTGTTGCATTGCTCTTCGTGACACCTCCCGGGAGCATCCACGCGGCATATGCGGCAGCGGTAACTGACGCCGGCCCGTCGGCCTGTTCGTGCCCGGAGGTCACGGCATGGACCCGGTGATCGTGGTCGGGGCCGGACCGGTCGGTCTGGCCCTGGCCCTCGCACTCGCCCGGCACGAGGTGCCCACCGTCGTCCTGGACGAGGGCTCCGGGCTCTGCCCCGAGGGCCCGCGCAGCGTCGTCCTCGGGGCCGACAGCACCGCCTTCCTCACCCGGATCGGCTACCCGCGGGCCGTCTCGGACTCCGCGCTGTGGGACTCCTTCGCCATCTGGCGGCGCCGCCAGGAGGTGCTGCGGCTCGACCTCACCGAGTCGCCCACCTTCCACCTGCCCCAGCACCGCCTCCAGCGCGGCCTGCGCGACGCCCTGACCGGCACCCCGCTGGTCAAGCTCGTCCCGCTGAGCCGCGTCGTCGAACTCGAACAGGACCGCGACGGCGTCAACGTCCGCACCGTGGGCACCCAGGACGGCGCCTCCACCTGGTGGCGCGGCAGCCACCTGGTCGGCTGCGACGGCGCCCGCTCCGCCGTCCGCAAGCTGCTGAAGATCCGCTTCCCCGGCCGCCCGGCCGTAGACCGCAACGCCATCGCCACCGTCCGGGTCGACCTGCCCTTCGCCGAGGCCCGGCTGCACCGCGAGCCCCCGTGGCGCGGCGACCGCGAGGCCTCCGCCCGTCCGCTGCCGGACGGCGTCTGGCGGCTCGACTGGCGGCTGCCGCCCGGCAGACCCGCGCCCACCGAACCGGTCGACCCGCACGCCACCTGGCCCGGCATCGTCACCGGCGACACCCTGCTCACCCGGGTCACCGCCACCCTCACCGGCTGGTGCGGCGAACTCCCCCGCTTCGAACTGCTCGCCGCCGCCGACCACACCGCGCAGCAGCGGCTCGCCGCCCGCTTCCGCAGCGGCCGCTGCTTCCTCGCCGGCGACGCCGCCCACCTGCACGGCGCCCTCGGCATGCAGAACCTCGCCGACGGGCTGCGCGACGCCGACAACCTCGCCTGGCGCCTCGCCCTCGCCTGGCACCTGCACTCCGGCGGCCCGCAGCCCGGCGGCTCCCTGCTGGACGGCTACGAGGCCGAACGGCGCGGCGCGGTCGGCGCCCGGCTGCGCGCCGTCGACCAGGCGATGCCGCTGCTGCGCCCGCTGCGCGGCTGGCAGCAGACCCGCCGCTCGCTGCTGGTCGGCGGCTTCCGCAAGCACGCGCCGCTGCTCGCCGACGGCCAGCTCGGCACCGGCCGCTTCGGCGGCGCGCCCGCCTACCCGGCGGCGCCCTCCGGCGTCCCCGGCCGGGTGCCGGTGCAGCGCGGCAGCCGGAGCACCACCTCGCTCAGCGAACTGCTGCCCGCCACCGCCCCCGGCGTGCTCGTGCCGGACCTGCCGGTGCTCTCCACCGACGGCACCCCGGACCACCTGCACGCCCGGCTCGGCGCCACCTTCCTGCTGCTGCTGGTCGCCCCCGGCACCGCCGTCTGGTCCGCCGAGCACTGGCTGGGGGCCGGCCTGATGCCCCGGCTCGCCGAGGTCGCGGCCGCCCTGCCGGTGCCCGCCGAGGTCCTGGTCACCGAGGAGTACCCGGGCGCCGGTCCGCACACCGTGCTGCTGATCCGGCCGGACGGGCACCTGGTCGGGGTCACCCAGGGCGCCGCCGCCGAGGACCTGCTGGCGCTCGCCGACCGGGCCCGGGGCGGGCCGGCCCCGCTCACCGGCGGGCCCGAGCCGGAGCCGACCGCGGCCGCCGCACCCGAGGCCGGGCAGGTGCCCGCGCCGGCCGAGTCGCCCTGACCGCCCGGGGCCCGTCCGGCGGATCCCGCCGCGGGCCCGGCCGGATCCGACGGACCGGCCCTACCGGGCCACCGCGGTGACCCGGCTCCCCCGCACCACCGTGACCCGGATCCGGCCCGGACAGGTCAGCGCGCCGGGCCGGCCGCCCGAACAGGTAGGTACGGAACGCGCACTACTGCGGCTCCCCGTCCGGCAGTTCGTCCGCGCCCTCCTCCTCCAGGGCCGTCCGCACCACCCGGAACGCCAGGCCCTCGGAGTAGCCGCGCCGGGCCAGCATGCCGACCAGCCGCCGCGTCCGGACCTGCGGGTCCAGCCCGCGGGTGGCCCGGAGCCTGCGCTCGACCAGGGCCCGGGCCGCCTCGGTCTCGTCGTCGTGGTCGAGCCCGGCAACGGCCTGCTCGACCAGCTCGGCGGCCACGCCCTTGGTGCGCAGCTCCTGGGCCAGCGCCCGCCGGGACAGCCCCCGGACGGCGTGCCGGGACTCCACCCAGGCCGCGGCGAAGGCCGCGTCGTCGATCAGCCCGACCTCTTCGAGCCGGGTGAGCACCTCGTCGGCGACGCCGTCCGGAATCTCCCGCTTGTGCAGGGCGTCGGCGAGCTGCTTGCGGGTCTTGGCGGCGCCGGTGAGCAGCCGCATACAGATGTCGCGGGCCCGGGTCTCGGGATCGGCCGACTCCTCGGCCCTGCCACGCCCGCTCGCGTCCGAGCGCTCGGAACGCGCGGAGCCGGTCCTCCGCGAGGCACCGACGGCCTCCTCGCCCGACGCGTCCTCGGCGGCGTCCGCCCCGGGCCGACCCCGGCGGCGTCGACCCGCACCGGTGGCACCGCGGGCCGAGGCGGTCGCACCCCCGTGACCGGCCGCCTCCGCCGCACCCGGGCCCTCGTCCGCACCCGGGTCCGCGCCCGCGGGCGCGTCGTACTCCTCGGCCACCAGCGCCGAACGGCGCCGACGCCGACCGGTGGGCAGCTCGGAGGCCGGGACGAGCCCGAGCGCGTCGACCGACGCCGATGCCTCCGCCGGAGCCGGTCCGGACGCCGCGCCGCGCCGCGCCCGGACCGGCGCCCGGTCGAACTCCGGCTCCGAACCGGATGCCCGTCGTGCGGTGGCGGTCCGCTCCCCCCGGGAACGCGACTCCGGCCGTGCTCCCGCCCCGGACCCCGACCGTGCCCGCCCCCGCGCCCGGGTCGGCGCGGCGGGCGCCGGCTCCGGATCGGGCTCCTCCGCCACTGCGGCGAACCAGTCCGGCGGGCCGTAGTCGTCAGCGTCCGGGCCCGCCGGGCCGCCGCCCGTGGTGCTGTGCTCCCGCATCAACGGCTCAGGCCTTGGCGACCGCCGCCGTCTTCTTCGCCGCGGCCGTCTTGGCGGCGGTCGCGGTGATCGGCTTGGCGGCGCCGTCGGCGGCGGCGGCCGATGCCTCACCCTCGGCGGCGGGTTCCTCGGTCTTCGGGCCGATGCCGAGCTTGCCCTTGATCTTCCGCTCGATCTCGTCGGCGAGCTGCGGGTTGTCCCGCAGGAAGTTGCGGGCGTTCTCCTTGCCCTGGCCGAGCTGGTCGCCCTCGTAGGTGTACCAGGCGCCCGACTTGCGGATGAAGCCGTGCTCGACGCCCATGTCGATCAGGCCACCCTCGCGGCTGATGCCGACGCCGTAGAGGATGTCGAACTCGGCCTGCTTGAACGGCGCGGCGACCTTGTTCTTGACCACCTTGACGCGGGTGCGGTTGCCGACCGCCTCGGTGCCGTCCTTCAGGGTCTCGATCCGGCGGATGTCCAGGCGGACCGAGGCGTAGAACTTCAGCGCCCGGCCACCGGTCGTGGTCTCCGGCGAGCCGAACATGACGCCGATCTTCTCGCGGAGCTGGTTGATGAACACCGCGGTGGTGTTCGACTGGTTCAGCGCGCCGGCGATCTTGCGCAGCGCCTGGCTCATCAGCCGGGCCTGCAGACCGACGTGCGAGTCGCCCATCTCGCCCTCGATCTCGGCGCGCGGGACGAGCGCCGCGACCGAGTCGATGATCACCAGGTCGATCGCGCCGGAGCGGATCAGCATGTCGGTGATCTCCAGGGCCTGCTCACCGGTGTCCGGCTGGCTGACCAGCAGGGCGTCGGTGTCCACGCCGAGCTTCTTGGCGTACTCCGGGTCGAGCGCGTGCTCCGCGTCGACGAAGGCGACCGTGCCGCCGGCCTTCTGGGCGTTGGCCGCCAGGTGCAGGGTCAGCGTGGTCTTGCCGGAGGACTCGGGGCCGTAGATCTCGATCACCCGGCCGCGCGGGATGCCGCCGACACCGAGGGCGACGTCCAGGGCGGTGGACCCGGTGGAGATCACCTCGATCGGCTCGTTGGCCTTCTCGCCGAGGCGCATCACCGAGCCCTTGCCGAACTGCCGCTCGATCTGGGCGAGTGCGGTCTCAAGGGCCTTCTCGCGGTCCGTACCTGCCATGGCTTTTTCCCTCGGGTTCTGTGCTGTGCGCTTCATCGTCCTCGACGCTAGCGCGTCCCACTGACAAACGAGCCCGACCGGGGCCTGCCTGTGGAAAACTCCTCGCCGGAGAGTACAAAGAACATCTGTTCGATTCAAGCCTCGCACGTCCGAACGCCGGACGGCTCAGTCCTCGTCGCCGCCGACCATCCGCCGCAGCCGCCGCGCCGCCTCCCGACGCAGCTCCCGACGGGCCCGGCGCTGCTCGCCCCGGTCGATCCGCGGGTCGGTGGCCACCTCGTACCGCCGCACGTACGTCCCCACGAAGCCCTGCAGGGTGGCCGCCGCCGGGATGGCGATCAGCGCGCCCACCGCGCCGAGCAGTGCCGCCCCCGCGATCACCGCGCCGAACGCCACCGCCGGGTGCACGTCCACCGTCCTGGCGGTGATCCTCGGGTGCAGCAGGTAGTTCTCGACCTGCTGGTAGACCACCACGAAGACCAGCACCCAGAGCGCGTCCACCGGCTCCACGGTGAGCGCCACCAGTACCGGCAGCGCACCGGCCAGGTACGTCCCGATGGTCGGCACGAACTGCGACATGACGCCGACCCAGACCGCCAGCGCGGCCGAGTACGGCAGGTCGAGCAGCGCGAACATCACCCAGTGCCCGACCGCCGACACCACCGCGAGCAGCGCCCGGGAGTACAGGTACCCGCCGGTCTTGGCGAGCGCGATCTCCCAGGCCCGCAGCACCTCACCCTGCTTGGCGGGCGGCAGCAGCGAACAGACCGTCCGGCGCACCCGGGGGCCCTCGGCGGTGAAGTAGAAGGTGAACAGGCCGACCGTGAAGGCCTGGAAGAGCCCGCCGATCACGGTGGAGGAGACGCCCCAGACGTTGTCAGCGGCCTGCTGGGCGTAGCTCTCGATCGCGCCGGAGTCCTTGAGCAGCTTCTTCTGCAGCTCGCCCAGCGAAAGGTCCTGATGGAAGGTCCGGTTGACCCAGCCGATCAGGTTGTCGACCAGGTGCGGCAGGTCCCCGGCGATCTTCGCCACCTGATCGACCAGCAGCGTGCCGAGCGCCGCGAGGAATCCGGCCACCGCGACCCCGACCGCGACGAACACCAGGAAGGTGCCGACCCCCCGGCGCACCCCGCGCGCCGCCATCCGGTCCACGGCCGGCTCCAGCGCCAGCGACAGGAAGAAGGCCACCAGCAGCATCACGAAGAGGTCGATCAGCTGGCGAAAGGCCCAGTCGGCGAGCTGGAACAGCCCGACCAGCACCAGGGCCAGCACCATCGCCCGCGGCAGCCAGCGTGGCATCCCACCGCCCCAGAGTCCGCCGCCCGACAGCCCGCCGTCCACGCTCCCGTCGCCCACGCGCCCGTCACTCGGGCGCTCGTCGGCGCCCCGCACCGCCCTGTCCGAATTCCGCTGTTCTGCGCTGCTTGTCACCCGGACAGTCTGTCCCATACCGGGCGGGCCGCAGCGCTCAACGCAGCAGCGTCGAGACCCCCTGGGTCTCGCAGACCACCCGCCAGACGTCCTTGGCCTCCCAGCCCGCCTCCAGCGCCTGCCGGACCGTCCGCCCGCCGAGCTCGCTCATCACGTGGTCGGACGCGAAGGACTCCGCGTACACCTCGCCGAAGTGCTCGTACATCCGTCGCCAGAACTCGGTCAGCCTCATGGACCCAGTATCCCGGAGCCCGCCGCATCGCCCCGGGCCCGCCACCGGTCGGCCACCGCCACCCGGCCCTCCGGCCGCCCCGACGCCCCCGGCCGCCCCGCCCCGCCCGCTCACTTCGGCAGGCTCAGCAGCCCCGCCCCGAAGTACTGCCGGTCCCCGCAGGCGTACGGCCCGGGCGGGCAGGCCGCGGCCGCCGTACTGGCCAGCAGGGCGGCGAGCGGCCCGGAGCCGTAGTCGGGGTGCAGCGCCGCCGCCACCGCGACGGCACCGGAGACGTGGGCCGCCGCCATCGAGGTGCCGGCCAGCGCCGCGTACTGCCCGCCGGGCCAGTCGGAGACGACCGCCCCCTGCGGGCCGCCGTCCGGGTCGCCGCCGGGGGCGGCCAGCGAGACCCGGCCGCGCCCGTAGTTGGAGTAACCGGACGGGTGGCCGTCCCGGTTGACGGCGGTGACCGTGACCACCCCGGGCAGCTCGCCGGGCAGCCGGACGCACTCGGTGCCCAGGTACCGGGTGCGGGGCGGGCCGGAGACCCGGTCGTTGGGGCTGCGCTCGTCGGTCCTGGCCGCGCCGAGGTCCTGCCCGTCGTTGCCCGCCGACGCGACCACCACGGCCCCCTTGCGCTGGGCGTAGCCGACGGCCCGGGAGACGGCGGCGATCAGCGCGGCCTGGTCGGGGTCCTCCGGGCAGTTGTACTTCCACGGGTCGGCGAAGTAGCTGTTGTTGATCGCCTTGGCGCCGTGGTCGGCCGCCCAGAGCATGCCGCAGACGATGTTCTCGGCGTAGTACTGGCCGAGCGGCCCGAGCAGGCGGACGGCGGCGATCCGCACGCCCGGCGCGACCCCGGTGACGCCGTGGCCGTCCCGGACGGCGCCGACGATCCCGGCGACGTGGGTGCCGTGGCCGCTCTCGCCGACCCCGGGATCGGGCCGCCAGGCGCCGGTGCGGGCGTCCGGCCGGCCGTCGGCGCAGGAGGCCGAGGCCTTCGGGTCGACGGCGGAGCGCAGGTCCGGGTGGGTGTCGTCGACGCCGGAGTCGAGCACCGCGACCAGCACCCGGCGCAGCGCGTCGGCGGGCGCGGCGCCGTCGGCGGGGCCACGCAGGGCGCTGGAGGCGTCGCCCGTGCGCGGGCCGGCGGCGCCGAGCATCGCGAGGTTCCACGGGTCGCCCTCGGCCGGGTCGGGCACGGTGACGGTGGTGCCCTCCTGCCGGTCGGCGCTGCCGCCCGCCCGCCGGTCGGTGCCGGCCGCGAAGTCCCCGGCGCCGTCCACCGAGCGGGGCGGTCCCACCACCGGCGCGGTCCGGGTGGCGCCGACCGCGGCGATGCCGGGCCTGGTCCGCAGCCGGTCCGCGAAGCCGCCGGTGGCGTACGCGAGGACGGCGCCGATCTGCGGGTACTCCTGGACCACCTGTCCGCCGACCGCCCGGCTCTCCGCCCCGGCCCGGGCGGCCCCGCCCGCGTCCTCCTGCTCGGCCAGCACCAGGTAGCTGAGGTAGGCCCGGCCGGGCCCGGACGCGTACGGGACGGCACCGCCGGCCACCAGCGCGGTGAGCAGCATCGCGAGCAGCGCGCGGGCGGGCCCGCGGACCCGGCGGCGGGTGGCACGGCCGGGGCTGCCGGACGGGTGCACCTGCACCATCGCACGGTCTCCGCTCGTCGGTCCGGTTTGTCACGGGTGGATCACATGTCTGAATCATCACCATATGAGCGGATTGCCTTTTTTGCTCCTTTAACTACACCGCTCACCGCACCCGCCCCCGGCAACCACCCCGCCACAGCCGCACCCGCCCCGGTTGTCAGTCCCACCCGGCACCATGGGGGCATGGCGCCCCAGCACCCGACCCAGCCGCCCGCCGACGACCCCCTGGCCGGATTCGCCCCGGCCACCCGGGCCTGGTTCACCGGTGCCTTCCCCGCCCCCACCACCGCCCAGGCCGAGGCCTGGCGCGCCATCGGCCGGGGCACCGACGTCCTGGTCGTCGCCCCCACCGGCTCCGGCAAGACGCTGGCCGCCTTCCTCTCCGCCCTGGACCGGCTCAGCAGCACCCCGCCCCCGGCCGAGACCAAGCGCCGCTGCCGGATCCTCTACGTCTCGCCGCTCAAGGCCCTCGCCGTGGACGTCGAGCGCAACCTGCGCGCCCCGCTGACCGGCCTGCGCCAGGCCGCCGTCCGGCTCGGCCTGCCCGAGCCGGAGGTCCAGGTCGCCATCCGCTCCGGCGACACCCCGGCCGCCGACCGCCGTCGCTTCGCCACCCACCCGCCGGACATCCTGATCACCACCCCCGAGTCCCTGTTCCTGCTGCTCACCTCCGCCTCCCGGGAGGCCCTGCGCGGCATCGACACGGTGATCCTGGACGAGGTGCACGCCGTCGCCGGCACCAAGCGCGGCGCCCACCTGGCGCTCAGCCTGGAGCGGCTGGACGAACTGCTGGAGCGCCCGGCCCGCCGGATCGGCCTGTCCGCGACGGTCCGCCCGGTCGAGGAGGTGGCCCGCTTCCTCAGCCCGCAGCGCGGCGCCGTCGTCGTCCAGCCCGCCGCCGCCAAGGAGTTCGACCTGTCCGTGGTCGTCCCGGTCCCCGACCTGGACGACCTGCCCGCCGCCCCGGCCACCGGCGGCGCCGCCGGCTCCGACCCGCAGCGGCAGGCCTCGATCTGGCCGCACGTCGAGGAGCGGATCGTCGACCTCGTCCAGGCGCACCGCTCGACCATCGTCTTCGCCAACTCCCGCCGCCTCGCCGAGCGCCTGTGCAACCGGCTGAACGAGATCGCCTTCGAGCGCGCCACCGGCACCGCCCCGCCCGAGGCGCACGCCCCCGCCGAGCTGATGGGCGGCTCCGGCGCGGCCAGGGGCGTGCCCCCGGTGCTCGCCCGGGCCCACCACGGCTCCGTCTCCAAGGAGCAGCGGTCCCTGGTCGAGGAGGAGTTGAAGGCCGGTCGGCTGCCCGCCGTGGTCGCCACCTCCAGCCTGGAGCTGGGCATCGACATGGGCGCCGTCGAGCTGGTGGTCCAGGTCGAGTCCCCACCCTCGGTCGCCTCCGGCCTCCAGCGGGTCGGCCGGGCCGGCCACCAGGTCGGCGCGGTCTCCACCGGCGTGTTCTTCCCCAAGTACCGCGGGGACCTGGTCCAGTCCGCCGTGGTCACCGAGCGGATGCGGGCCGGCCGGATCGAGGCGCTGCGCATCCCGCGCAACCCGCTGGACGTGCTCGCCCAGCAGCTGGTCGCCATGACGGCACTGGACGGCTGGCCGGTGGACGAGCTGCTCGCCGTGGTCCGCCGCGCCGCGCCGTTCGCCACCCTCCCGCAGTCCGCCTTCGACGCCGTGCTCGACATGCTGGCCGGCCGCTACCCCTCGGACGCCTTCGCCGAGCTGCGCCCCCGCCTGGTCTGGGACCGGGTGGCCGGCACCGTCACCGGCCGCCCCGGTGCCCAGCGGCTCGCCGTCACCTCCGGCGGCACCATCCCCGACCGCGGCCTGTTCGGCGTCTTCATCGCCGGGGCGGACCCGAAAAAAGGCGGCGGAAGGGTCGGAGAGCTCGACGAGGAGATGGTCTACGAGTCCCGGGTGGGCGACGTCTTCACCCTCGGCACCACCTCCTGGCGGATCGAGGAGATCACCCACGACAAGGTGCTGGTCACCCCGGCCCCCGGCGTCCCCGGCCGACTCCCGTTCTGGAAGGGCGACACCCTCGGCCGCCCGCTCGAACTCGGCCGCGCCCTCGGCGCGTTCACCCGCGAGCTGGGCGCCCTGCCGGCCGAGGCCGCCACCGCACGGCTGAAGCAGGCCGGCCTGGACGACTGGGCCGCCGCCAACCTGCTCGACTACCTCGCCGAACAGCGCACCGCCTGCGGCCACCTCCCGGACGACCGCACCATCGTGGTCGAGCGCTTCCGGGACGAGCTCGGCGACTGGCGGATCGTCATCCACTCCCCCTTCGGCGCCCAGGTGCACGCCCCCTGGGCCCTCGCCCTGGGTGCCCGGCTGCGCGAGAAGCACGGCCTCGACCCCCAGGTCATGCACGCCGACGACGGCATCGTGCTCCGCCTCCCGGACGCCGACCTGCTCGCCCCCGACTTCGATTTCGGCAGCCCCTCGGACCTGTCGCAGCAGGCGAGTTCGGCTCCGGACGACGCCCCGGTCGGCGCCGACGCCGCCCTGTTCGACCCCGGCGAGATCGAGCAGTTGGTCACCGACCAGGTCGGCGGCTCCGCCCTGTTCGCCTCCCGCTTCCGCGAGTGCGCCGGCCGCGCCCTGCTGCTGCCGCGCCGCAGCCCCGGCCGCCGCACCCCGCTCTGGCAGCAGCGCCAGCGCGCCGCCCAACTCCTCGAAGTCGCCTCCGAGTACGGCTCGTTCCCGATCGTCCTGGAGGCCGTCCGGGAGTGCCTCCAGGACGTCTTCGACGTGCCCGGCCTCGTCGAGCTGATGGGGGACCTCGAATCCCGCGCGGTCCGCCTGGTCGAGGTCACCACCCCCGAGCCCTCCCCGTTCGCCCGCTCGCTGCTCTTCGGCTACGTCGCCCAGTTCCTCTACGAGGGGGACTCCCCGCTCGCCGAGCGCCGCGCCGCCGCCCTCTCGCTCGACTCCCGGCTGCTCTCCGAACTCCTCGGCCAGGCCGAGCTGAGCGAGCTGCTCGACCCCCGGGTGCTCGCCGAGCTGGAGGCCGAGCTCCAGCGCCTCACCCCCGACCGCCGGGTCAAGGACGCCGAGGGCGTCGCCGACGCGCTGCGCCTGCTCGGCCCGCTCACCGAGGCCGAACTCTCCGCCCGCGGCGCCGAACCGCTCTGGGCGCTGGAGCTGGAGGCCGCCCGCCGGGTGATCCAGGTCCGGATTGCCGGCGAGCAGCGCTGGGCCGCGATCGAGGACGCCGGGCGGCTGCGCGACGCGCTCGGCACCCCGCTGCCGGTCGGCGTCCCGGAGGCCTTCACCGAGCCGGTCAAGGACCCGCTGGGCGACCTGCTCGCCCGGCACGCCCGCACCCACGGCCCGTTCACCGCGGCCGAGGCCGCCGCCCGCCTCGGCCTCGGCACCGCCGTCGTCACCGGTGTCCTGCACCGCCTCACCGCCGCCGGCCGGCTGGTCCAGGGCCAGTTCAGGCCCGCCGAGAGTCACGTCGCCCCGGAGTGGCACACCGCCCCCGAGTGGTGCGACGCCGACGTGCTGCGCCGACTGCGCCGCCGCTCGCTGGCCGCGCTGCGCCAGGAGGTCGAGCCCGTCCCGCCGCGCGCCCTGGCGGCCTTCCTCCCCCAGTGGCAGCACCTGGCCGGCCACCGGCTGCGCGGCCCGGACGGCCTGCTCCGGGTGGTCGAACAGCTCCAGGGCACCGCACTGCCCGCCTCCGCCCTGGAGAAGCTGATCCTCCCGGCCCGGCTCGCCGACTACTCCCCCGGCCTGCTGGACGAACTGATGGCGGCCGGCGAGATCGGCTGGTGCGGCGCCGGCGCCCTGCCCGGCAAGGACGGCTGGCTCAGCCTGCACCTCGCCGAGAACGCCCACCTGCTGCGCCCCGAGCCCGTCCCGCCCGCCGTCACCCCCGTGCACACCGCCCTGATGGCGGCCCTCACCGGCGGCTACGGCCTGTTCTTCCGCCAGCTGGTCGAACGGCTGCGGGCCGAGGGGGACGAGACCCCCGAGCCGGAGATCGTGACGGCCCTGTGGGACCTCGCCTGGGCCGGCTACGTCAGCAACGACACCCTCGCTCCGCTGCGCGCCCTGCTCGGCTCCGGCCGCACCGCCGGCGCGACCGCCCACCGCGCCCCCAGGGCCACCCCGCGCGGCCGCTACGGCGGTGCGGGCCGCGCCTTCGGCCGGGTCGGCGGCGCCCTGCGCGGCGGCCCGCCCACGGTGGCCGGGCGCTGGTCGCTGCTGCCGGCCCTCGCCGCCGACCCGACGGTCCGGGCCACCGCCCAGGCGCAGACCCTGCTGGACCGGCACGGCCTGCTCACCCGGGGCACGGTGGCCGCCGAACGGGTCCCGGGCGGCTTCGCCGGGGTGTACCGGGTGCTCGCCGCGATGGAGGAGCGCGGCCGGGCCCGCCGGGGCTACTTCGTCGAGGGCCTCGGCGGGGCGCAGTTCGCCATGGAGGGCGCGGCCGACCGGCTGCGCTCGATCAACGGGCGGCTGGAGCGGGCCGGCGCCACCTCCTGGCCGGCCGCCCCGGCCGCCGAGCCCCCGCAGGTGCTGGTGCTGGCCGCCGCCGACCCGGCGAACGCCTACGGCGCCGCCCTGCCCTGGCCCGAGCCGCCGACCGCGCCCGGGGCCAAGGAGGCCCGCGCGCACCGACCCGGCCGCAAGGCGGGTGCCCTGGTGGTGCTGGTCGACGGAGCACTGGCGCTGTACGTCGAGCGCGGCGGCAAGTCGCTGCTGGCCTGGCCGGAGGACGGGACCACCCGCGCCCTGGCCGTCGCCGCGCTCGCGACGGCCGCCCGGGAGGGCGCGCTGGGCAGCGTCACGGTCGAGCGGGCCAACGGCGAGCCCGCCCTGGGCTCCGAGCTGGGCGCCGCGCTGGAGGAGGCCGGCTTCCACGCCACCCCGCGCGGTCTGCGACTGCGCCCGTGACGGCCCCCGGGCCCCAGGCCCCGGGCCGCGCGAGCCCCTTGAGCCCCGTGAGCCCCGGACAGCGCTGAAGGCCGCGGGGCTGCGCGCCCCACGGCCTTCGTTCGCTCGTATCACCCGTTCGGGTGAGCACCCCCCGGGCTCACCCCGCGGTCGGCGGCGGTGCCTCCGCCCGACCCAGGACCTCGCCGCGCCGGCGCCGGTCCGGCCCGGTCGCACTGCGGTCGGCGTGCACGGGTATCAGGCCGAGCCCCCAGCCGCCGGCCGCGAGCAACCCCAGCACGGCGCCGTCGGCCAGCTGCCCGCGGATGACGACCAGCCACCAGAGCAGCCCGGCCGACAGCACCACCAGGACCCGGCGGGCCGGCCACGGCACCAGGCGCCGCAGCCGTATTCGGGCCCGCACGCACGCCGTCGCGACTGTCCGCACGACCGCCCTCCTTCGCTCGCCCCGGGGCCGATCGCCCCGGTGGTCGAGGCCGGGTCAGGCGGCGACCACGTCCATGGCGGCGGCCTTGGGCGACATGTTCGCCCGGTCGCTGCCCGGGGCGGGGAGCGGTACCGGTTCGAGTACCGGCCTCAGCAGATCACCTTCGGAGAGGGTGGCCATCGCCGCAAGTTCGGCGAGCGACAGCTCGTCACTCACCTCGCGCATGACCTCGGACATCCGGACGTCGAGTGCGTCGCAGATGGCGGAGAGCAGCTCCGAGGAGGCCTCCTTCTGTCCCCGCTCGACCTCGGAGAGGTACCCGAGCGAAACCCTGGCGGCCGCCGACACCTCGCGGAGTGTGCGGCCCTGGCGCTGGCGCTGCCGACGCAGTACATCGCCCAGTAGGCGACGGAGCAGGATCATCGGTGCCTCCCTCCTCGGACTGCGGATCGAGATGTCACGCCCCCACCGTACCGCCTTGCCCGCATCCGGTGCGGGGACCCTGGTCGTGTTCACTCTGGGCTGCAAGGCTGTCCCCCTCCTCGTTCCGGTGTCGTACCCGGGTCCGCGGGCCCCTCGTGGTACCCGTCGCGGGCCGCCCGGCCACCGTCACGCAACTCGTTCGCCACCTGGTTTCTGCCCAACCAGGCTGTTGGATGTAACACGATCCTCCAGCTGTGCCGTGCCCACGCGCCAGTTCGGCAGATCTCGGTTCGGTGGAGATCTCCGCGCGCGGGGCTCCAGTGCGCCTCCGCGGGCCCTCGAACGGGGCGCGAGACGGGCGGGTGCGGGCTCCGCGGGCTCAGGTCGTGGGCGCACCGGCCGGGAGCCGCCCGACGAGCAGCTGCAGGGCGGCGGTCACCGCCCCGTGACGGATTGTGGCACGCCCGCCCGACAGCCGGTGCGAACTGACCAGAGTTCCCTGCGGACCGGCGACCGCGAGGTGTACGGTGCCCACCGGCTGCCCGTCCTGCGGCTCCGGACCGGCCACCCCGGTCGTCGCCAGCCCGTACGTGGCTCCCAGCAGCCTGCGCACGCCCTCGGCCATCTGCCCGGCCACCACCGGGTGCACCGGCCCGTGGACGGCCAGCAGGCCCTCGTCCACGCCGAGCACCGAGGCCTTCAGTTCGGTGGCGTACGCGGTGACCGAGCCGCGGAAGGTCGCGGAGGCCCCGGGGACGTCCACCAGCGCGGCCGCCAGCAGACCGCCGGTCAGCGACTCGGCGACGGCGACCGTGCCGCCCGCCCCGCGCAGCGCGGCGTGCGCCCGCGCGGCCAGCTCGTAGTCCACCCCGCCGTCCGCCCCCGTGTCCCCGCCGTCCGCCCCGGCAGCCACCCCGCAGTCCCCCTTCACCGGCCCGCGCGCTCCGCGGCCAGTCCCTCGCGGCGCAGGCGCAGCGCCTGGCCGACGTAGTCCAACGCGGTCCCGACGGTCAGCAGCACCGCCAGGCCCATCAGCACCGCCCGCCCGGTGGCCAGCCAGCCGGTGAGCGCCAGCACGTACATGCCGACCGCGATGCCCTGGGTCAGCGTCTTGAGCTTGCCGCCGCGGCTGGCCGGGATGACCCCGTAGCGGATCACCCAGAAGCGCATCAGGGTGATGCCGAGCTCGCGGGAGAGGATCACCACGGTGACCCACCAGGGCAGGTCGCCGAGCAGCGAGAGGCCGATCAGCGCCGAGCCCATGATCGCCTTGTCGGCGATCGGGTCGGCGATCTTCCCGAAGTCGGTGACCAGTCCCTTGCGCCGGGCCAGCTCGCCGTCGAACAGGTCGGTGATCATCGCGATGGCGAACGAGGCCCAGGCGACCGAGCGCCACTTGGGGTCGTGCCCGCCGTCGGCGAACAGCAGCGTCACGAAGACCGGCACGATCAGCAGCCGGAGCATCGTGAGCATGTTGGCGATGTTCCACACCCCCGGCGCCGGCGGCACCGCGGCCGCCGGTCTGCCCGGGTGGGCCGCGGCCGGGGCGCCGGGCCCCTTGGTCATTCCCCGGCTCCGGGGGTGCGACCGACCCGCACCTGCTCCAGCGCCTCGGCGATCAGGTCGACGCCCTCGCTGGCCACCACGCGGGCCCGGTAGAACTGGCCGATCCGCGGGTCCGCCACCCCGGTGAGGGTGGTCAGGCCGTCGGTCTCCGGGGCCTGGTGGGCCGCCCGGCCCTCGACCACGTCGTCCTCGATCGACTCGATCAGCACCTCGACCTCGGTGCCGATCCGCTGCTCGGCCCGCTGGGCGGTCATCTCCTCGGCCAGTCGGCTCAGCCGGCTCAGCCGGTCGGCGATCACGTCCTCGGGCAGCTTGCCGTCGTAGCCGGCGGCCTCGGTGCCGTCCTCGTCGGAGTAGCCGAAGACGCCGATCGCGTCCAGCCCGGCGTGCGTGACGAAGCGCTCCAGCTCGGCGAAGTCCTCCTCGGTCTCCCCGGGGAAGCCGACGATGAAGTTGGACCGGGCGCCGGCCTGCGGGGCCTTGTCGCGGATGGTCCCCAGCAGCTCCAGGAACTGGTCGGTGGAGCCGAAGCGGCGCATCCGGCGCAGCACGGCCGGCGCCGAGTGCTGGAAGGACAGGTCGAAGTAGGGCACCACGTCGGTGGTGCCGGTCATCGCGTCCACCAGGCCGGGGCGCATCTCGGCCGGCTGGAGGTAGGAGACCCGGACCCGCTCGACGCCGTCGATCGTGGAGATCTCGCCGAGCAGCGTCTCCAGCAGCCGGATGTCGCCGAGGTCCTTGCCGTACGAGGTGTTGTTCTCGCTGACCAGGACGATCTCGCGGACGCCCTGCCCGGCCAGCCACTGGGCCTCGTGCAGCACGTCGGAGGGCCGGCGGGAGATGAACGAGCCGCGGAAGGCCGGGATCGCGCAGAAGGAGCACCGGCGGTCGCAGCCGGAGGCGAGCTTGACCGAGGCGACCGGGCTGTCGTCCAGCCGCTTGCGCAGGGTGCGCGGGCCGGAGGCCGGGGCGAGGCCGTCGGGCAGGTCGGTGATCGGCTCGGCGGGGGTCTCGGCGGCGCCGTGGCCGGGGAGCGCGACGGCCTCGGCGGCGGACTGCCGCTCGGCCGGGCTGATCGGCAGGAGCTTGCGGCGGTCGCGCGGGACGTGCGCGGTGTGGTGGCCGCCGGAGAGGATGTTCTGCAGCCGGTCGGAGATGTCGGCGTAGTCGTCGAAGCCGAGCACGCCGTCGGCCTCGGGCAGCGCGTCGGCGAGCTCCTTGCCGTACCGCTCGGCCATGCAGCCGACCGCGACGACGGCCTGGGTGCGGCCGTGCCCCTTGAGGTCGTTGGCCTCCAGCAGGGCGTCCACGGAGTCCTTCTTGGCGGCCTCGACGAAGCCACAGGTGTTGACGACGGCGACATCGGCCTCGGCGGCGTCGTCGACGAGCAACCAGCCGTCGGCTTCCAGTCGCCCGGCGAGTTCCTCGGAGTCCACCTCGTTGCGGGCGCATCCGAGCGTGACAAGGGCGACAGTGCGGCGTTCAGGCATAGGCCCAAGATTAACGCGCGGCCTCCGGTGCCGTTCGCCCCGGAGGCCACGCGCCTCGGATTGCCAGATCTTCACCGCCCCGCGGAGCGGCCCGCGGGGCCCTGGAGAGGCCCTGTGGTCAGCCCGCCTGCGGATCGCCGGGCGTGTACGTGACATGCACCACCTGGCCGTCCTTGCCGAGCAGACCGAGGTCCTTGCCGTTGACGTACGCGTGAACGGCACCGCCGTTGCCGAGCACCAGCTTGATCTGCTTCGGGTCGGTGAAGGTCTGGTCCTGACCCTCGCTGATGTTGTTCTGGAACAGCGACTTGCCGCTGCCGTCCACCGCCGACACCCAGCTGGTGCCCTCGGCGACCAGCTTCACGGTGACCTTGTCGGCCGGGACGGCGGCGATCGCGGCGGCGCTCGGCGCGGGGGCCGGCGGCTGCACGGTCGGCGAGGGTGCGGCGGGGGCGACCGAGCCGGTGCCGGAGCCGCTGGGCAGCGGCGCGCTGGCCGAGCCGGTGGTGGTGTGGCCGCCCTTGCCGCTCACCAGGTTGAAGCCGATCATGGCGACCACCGCGACGATCGCGGCGACCATCGCCGCCGTCCAGTTCGGCCGGCCACGGCTGGGCACCTTGATCGGGCCGCTCTCGATCAGCTGGGTCGGACGCTTCGAGGCGGGCGACCCGCCGTGCGCGGCGTCGTACCGGGCGACCAGCGCCTCGCCGTCCACACCGACCGCACGGGCGATCGAGCGGATGTGTCCGCGGGCGTAGAAGTCGCCGCCGCAGCGCGCGAAGTCGTCCTCCTCGATGGAATGGACGATCGGCACCCGGACTCGGGTGGCCGTACTCACCTGGTCCACCGTGAGCCCGGCCTCGATCCGGGCGGTGGACAGCACCCGGCCGATGCTCGGGGCATCGGCCGCCTGCGCCGCGTCGTCGACGGGCTGCGGGGACGACGGGGCGTTCTCGCGGTCGGGGGACTTGCCGATGGTCACGGGGCACGCCTTTCGAGCGGATGGCCACCTGCTGGGGAACAGTCTAGGGGCGCGGGCGGATCGTTTCTCAAGCGGAACAGGACCGAATGCGCGTGCCCGCCCCGCCCGGAGCCCGGGGCCCCGCTGAACGGCCGTCAGCGGGGCGTGCGCGGGGGCGCCCGGGCTTCACTTCGCGGCGTGTGACGCGAGGTGCGCGCGGCCGGTTCCCACCTGTGCGCCTACCCTCCCCCGAACGGGTGACACCCCCTGCGGCGCACCGGCCGTCCGCGTACGGGCCGTCAGCCGCGCAGCGTGACCAGGACCCCGTCCAGTTCGTCGGGCTTCACCAGCACGTCACGCGCCTTCGACCCCTCGCTCGGCCCGACGATGCCGCGCGACTCCATCAGGTCCATCAGCCGGCCCGCCTTGGCGAACCCGACCCGGAGCTTGCGCTGGAGCATCGAGGTCGAGCCGAACTGGGTGGAGACCACCAGCTCGGCCGCCTGGATCAGCAGGTCCAGGTCGTCGCCGATCTCCTCGTCGATCTCCTTCTTCGGCCCGCCGCCGACCGTCACGTCGTCCCGGTAGACGGCGGTCAGCTGGTCCTTGCAGTGCTGCACCACCGCGGCGATCTCCGCCTCGGTGACGAACGCGCCCTGCATCCGGATCGGCTTGCTGGCGCCCATCGGCAGGAAGAGCGCGTCGCCCTTGCCGATCAGCTTCTCCGCGCCGGGCTGGTCCAGGATGACCCGGGAGTCGGCCATCGCGGAGGTCGCGAAGGCCAGCCGGGACGGCACGTTGGCCTTGATCAGCCCGGTGACCACGTCCACCGAGGGCCGCTGGGTCGCCAGCACCAGGTGGATGCCGGCCGCCCGGGCCAGCTGGGTGATCCGGACCACCGAGTCCTCGACGTCGCGCGGCGCGACCATCATCAGGTCGGCCAGCTCGTCGACGATCACCAACAGGTACGGGTACGGCATCAGTTCGCGCTCACTGCCGAGCGGCGGGGTGACCTTGCCGGCCCGCACCGCCGCGTTGAAGTCGTCGACGTGCCGGAAGCCGAACGCGGCGAGGTCGTCGTACCGCATGTCCATCTCGCGCACCACCCACTGGAGGGCCTCGGCGGCCTTCTTGGGGTTGGTGATGATCGGTGTGATCAGGTGCGGGATGCCCTCGTACGCGGTCAGTTCGACCCGCTTGGGGTCGACCAGCACCATCCGCACCTCGTCCGGGGTGGCCCGGGCGAGCACCGAGGTGATCAGGCAGTTGATGCAGGACGACTTGCCCGCGCCGGTGGCGCCGGCCACCAGGATGTGGGGCATCTTGGCGAGGTTGGCCATCACGCTGTGGCCCTCGACGTCCTTGCCCATGCCGACGACCATCGGGTGGGTGTCCTCGGCGGCCGCACGCGAGCGCAGCAGGTCGCCGAGGTTGACCATCTCGCGGTCCCGGTTGGGGATCTCGATGCCGACCGCGGACTTGCCCGGGATCGGGCTGATGATCCGCACGTCCGGACTGGCCACCGCGTAGGCGATGTTCTTGGCCAGCGCGGTGATCCGCTCCACCTTGACCGCCGGGCCGAGCTCGACCTCGTACCGGGTGACCGTCGGGCCCCGGGTGAAGCCGGTGACCCGGGCGTCCACCTTGAACTCGGTGAAGGTGCTGGTGAGCTGGGCGACCACCTCGTCGTTGAGGGCGCTGCGGGCCTTGGCCGGGCCGCCGCGCTCCAGCAGGTCGAGCGGGGGGAGGGAGTAGGTGATGTCGCCGGAGAGCTGGAGCTGCTCCATCCGCACCGGCGCCGGGCCGTGCTCCTCCGGCGCGCCCGGGCCGCCGTTGCGGGCGGCCGGGACGGCGGCCTCCTCCGGCGGGGCGGTGCGGTCCTGCACCTGGTGCATCATGTCGGCCACCGCCGAGGAGGCGGGCACCCCGTAGACCAGCGCGCCGTCCAGGTCGGCGGCGGCGCCGGCGGCCAGGTCGCGGGTGGCGTACGGGTCCAGCGGCTCCTTGGTGAAGGAGACCGGCACGACGGCCGGGTCCTCGTCGGACTGCTTGCGCCGACGGCGGCGCCGACGGGCGGCCACCTCGTCGCCCGGGTCCGTACCCTCGGTGTCCAGGGTGAACGGCAGCGCCGAGGGGTCGGCGTCCTCCGGCGGTTCGGTGGACAGCTCGCGCTCCGGCGCACGCCCCTCGGCCAGTTCGTCCTCCGGCCCCGGCTCGACCACGCCGAGCCGCACGCCGATCGCCCGCAGCCGCTCGGGGATGCGGTTGACCGGGGTCGCGGTGACCACCAGCAGGCCGAAGAAGGCCAGCAGCAGGAGCAGCGGCACGGCCAGCGCCGGTCCGGCGGCGGCCATCATCGGGGTGGACGCGGCCCAGCCGAGGATGCCGCCGGCCGCCCTTATCCGGGAGGCGCCGCTGCCCATCATGGGGGCGCCGCAGCCGATGTGGACCAACCCGAGCACACCGACCAGCAGTGCGGTCAGCCCGATCATGATCCGGCCGTTGGCCTCCGGCAGTTCCGGGTGGCGCCAGAGCCGGATCGCCATCCCGGCCAGCAGGAACGGCACCAGCACGTCGAGCCGCCCGAACAGTCCGGAGACCACGTTGGTGGCCGCGTCGTTCAGCCAGCCCTGCTCGCTGAACCAGGTGCCGGCGGCGGTCACCAGCGCGAGCGCGAACAGCAGCAGGCCCAGCCCGTCCTTGCGGTGGGCCGGGTCGAGGTTCTTGGCGCCGTGGCCGAAGCCCCGGAACACCGCGGCGATGCTGTTCGCCAGGCCGAGCCAGACCACCCGGACGGCGCGGAAGAGTATCGGCCGGGGCGGCGGCGGGGGCGGGGTGGCCGGTTTGGCCGCCGCCTTCTTCGCGGGCGCCGCCTTCTTCGCCGCCGCCTTCTTCGCGGGCGGCTTGGCCGGAGCCTTCGCCGCGGCCTTCTTGGACGGTCCCGGGCTCGGGTTGCGTGCCGCGCTTCCGGGCGTACGTGTGGCCATGGGTCAGCAGCCTACCGGGGTGGACCACCGGTGCACATGTGGCCGAGCCGGGCCGCCCGGACGTGTCGCAGACACACCGTCACGCTGATCCGACTTCACCCGCCCGCCCCGGGAAACCACCCGGACGGACGCACCGGACGGGGGTGCCGCTGCGGCACCCGGGCGACTACCCGGCGCCGGGGCGCAGCGCGTCCAGCGCCCGCCGCAGCCCCGTCAGCTTCCGCTCCAGGTGCGCCGCGGTGGCGGCCACCCCGGCGTCGTCCACGCCGTCCAGTTGCTTGCCCAGCGCCTCGGCCTGCTCCTCGACCGCCGCGAGCCGCGCGGACAGCTCGCCCAGCAGCGCCCCGCCCAGGGCCGGCTCGCCGCCGCCCGCCTCCAGTTGCAGCCGCAGCAGCGCGGCCTGCTCCTTCAGCTGGCAGTTCTTCACGTACAGGTCGACGAAGACGGAAACCTTGGCGCGCAGCACCCACGGGTCGAAGGGCTTGGAGATGTAGTCCACGGCCCCGGCCGCGTAGCCGCGGAAGGTGTGGTGCGGGCCGTGGTTGAGCGCGGTCAGGAAGATGATCGGGATGTCCCGGGTGCGCTCGCGCCGCTTGATGTGGGCGGCGGTCTCGAAGCCGTCCATCCCGGGCATCTGGACGTCCAGCAGGATCACCGCGAAGTCGTCGGTGAGCAGCGCCTTGAGCGCCTCCTCGCCGGAGGCGGCGCGCACCAGCGTCTGGTCCAGGGCGGAGAGGATCGCCTCCAGCGCCAGCAGGTTCTCCGGCCGGTCGTCGACCAGGAGGATCTTCGCCTTCTGCATCAGGGCTCGCCCTCCTGTCGCCTGCCTGCCCGGTGACGGCACCCGTGCCCTGCCCACCGCTACCCCGGTCATGCTAGCCGCACCCCCTCGCCCGGCACATCGCTCCGTCGCGACCCGATCCGGAGCGGCACGCAGCCCGTGCTCCGGCGCACGCTCACCAGCGTGTCGCCATCCGGTCACTGTTCGCAACGATCGGTGACCATACCCGGTTCCCGGGCTCCACCGCCAGCAAACCGGCCCACCGGCAGGCGTGAACCCCGGGGTCCGCCCCGCGGTTCACGCCCCCGGACGGTCAGCCGCGGCCGGTCCGCAGCCACTCGCGCATCACCGAGAGCAGGTGGTCGGTCTCCACCGGCTTGGTGATGTGGTCGGTGGCGCCGGCCTCCAGGGACTTCTCCCGGTCGCCCTTCATCGCCTTGGCGGTCAGCGCGATGATCGGCAGCCCGGCGTACTGGGGCATCCGGCGGATCGCCTCGGTCGTCGCGTAGCCGTCCATCTCCGGCATCATGATGTCCATCAGGACCAGCGCCACGTTCTCGTGCTGCTCCAGCATCTCGATGCCCTCGCGCCCGTTCTCGGCGTACAGGACGGTCAGGCCGTGCTGCTCCAGGACGCTGGTCAGGGCGAACACGTTGCGCACGTCGTCGTCCACGATCAGCACCTGCTGGCCGTCGAAGCGCGTGTCGGCGCGGTGCGGGCGCACCGGGGCGGGCTCCACCGGGCGGGCCCCGGCGGCGGCGTCCAGGGCGGCACTGCGCCGGCGTTCGATCGCGCCGCGGCGGCGCTCCTCGGCCAGCTCGCGGACCTCCTGGGCCCAGTGGTCGGCCGGGTTCTCGCCGACCGGGACGGGCGTGCCGACCGGGGTCACGCCCACCGAGGCGCGCAGCGTCGGGGTGTTCGGCACGGCCGGCCGGTCGACGGGGCGCTCGGCGGCGGCCGTGTCCGGGGCCTCGGTGCGCAGCGGCAGGTAGAGCGTGAAGGTGGAGCCGGCGCCGAGCTCGCTCTCGGCGTGGATCTCGCCGCCGAGCAGCCGGGCGATCTCGCGGCTGATCGACAGGCCCAGGCCGGTGCCGCCGTACTTGCGGCTGGTGGTGCCGTCGGCCTGCTTGAACGCCTCGAAGATCTCCCGCAGCTTGTTGCCGGGGATGCCGATGCCGGTGTCGGAGACCGCGAAGGCGATCAGCGGGTCGTCCGGGCCCTGGATCGAGCCGGACTCCAGCAGCCGCTCGCGCACGTGCTGCGGGACGTCCGGACCGGCCAGGCTGATCGCGAAGTCCACCGCGCCGGCGTCGGTGAACTTCACCGCGTTGGAGATCAGGTTGCGCAGCACCTGCTGGAGCCGCTGCTCGTCGGTGTGCAGGGTGACCGGCAGGGCGGGCGAGACCCGGACGGCGAAGTCCAGGTTCTTGTCCAGCGCGACCGGCTGGAAGGTCGCCTCGACGTAGTCGACCAGCTGGACCAGGGCGATCCGGGCCGGGCGGACGTCCATCTTCCCGGCCTCGACCTTGGACAGGTCGAGGATGTCGTTGATCAGCTGGAGCAGGTCGGAGCCGGCGCCGTGGATGGTGTCGGCGAACTCGACCTGCTTGGGCGAGAGGTTGCCCTCGTTGTTGTCGGACAGCAGCTTGGCCAGGATCAGCAGCGAGTTGAGCGGGGTGCGCAGCTCGTGCGACATGTTGGCGAGGAACTCGCTCTTGTACCGGGAGGCCAGGGCGAGCTGTTCGGCGCGCTCCTCCAGGACCTGCCGGGCCTCCTCGATCTCGCTGTTCTTGATCTCGATGTCGCGGTTCTGCTGGGCGAGTTGCTCGGCCTTCTCCTGCAACTCCTCGTTGGTGCGCTCCAACTCCTCCTGGCGCGCCTCCAACTCGGCGGACCTCATCGAGAGTTCAGCGGTGAGCCGCTGGGACTCCAGCAGCAGGCCCTCGGTCTTGGTGTTGACGCTGATGGTGTTCACGGTGACGCCGATCAGGTCGGCGATCTGGTTGAGGAAGTCCAGCGCGACGGTGGTGAAGGAGCTGAAGGTGGCCAGCTCGATCACGCCCAGCAGCCGGCCCTCGAACAGCACCGGCAGCACCACGATGTGGGCCGGCGAGGCCTCGCCCAGGCCGGAGGCGATCTTGAGGTACCCGGGCGGCGCCTCCTTGAGGATGATCGCCCGCTTCTCCACCGCGGCCTGGCCGATCAGCGACTCGCCCGGGCGGAAGGTGGTCGGCATCGCCCGCCGCTGGTAGCCGTAACTGCCGATCAGGCGCAGCACGGTGTCGTTCTCGTCGTCGTCCTCGGTGATCAGCTCGGCGGTCCGGCCGGCCGGCTGGGCGAGGAAGAAGGCGCCGTGCTGGGCGGAGACCACCGGGGTCAGCTCGGTCATGATCAGCGAGGCGACGGCCTCCAGGTCCCGGCGGCCCTGCAACAGGCCGGAGATCCGGGCCAGGTTGGTCTTCAGCCAGTCCTGCTCCTGGTTGGTGCGGGTGGTCTCGCGCAGGTTGGCGATCATCTGGTTGATGTTGTCCTTGAGCTCGTCGAGCTCCCCGGCGGCGTCCACGTCGATCCGCAGGCTGAGGTCGCCCCTGGTCACCGCGGTGGCGACCTGGGCGATCGCGCGCACCTGCCGGGTCAGGTTGTTGGCCAGCTCGTTCACCGACTCGGTGAGGTCCTGCCAGGTGCCGTCCACGCCGGGCACCCGGGCCTGGCCGCCGAGCCGTCCGTCGGTGCCCACCTCGCGGGCCACCCGGGTGACCTCGTCGGCGAAGGCCGACAGCTGGTCCACCATGGTGTTGATGCTGGTCTTGAGCTGGAGGATCTCGCCGCGCGCGTCGACGTCGATCTTCTGCGACAGGTCGCCGCGGGCCACCGCCGTGATCACCAGCGCGATGTTGCGCACCTGGCCGGTGAGGTTGTTGGCCATCAGGTTGACGTTGTCGGTCAGGTCCTTCCAGATGCCGGCCACGCCCGGCACGCTCGCCTGGCCGCCCAGGGTGCCGTCGGTGCCCACCTCGCGGGCCACCCGGGTCACCTCCACCGCGAAGGAGGAGAGCTGGTCGACCATGGTGTTGAGGGTCGCGGCGAGCGCCGCCACCTCGCCCTGGGCGTCGATGGAGATCTTCTTGGAGAGGTCGCCGCGGGCCACCGCGCCGGCCACCTCGGCGATGTTGCGCACCTGCCCGGTCAGGTTGGACGCCATGAAGTTGACGTTGTCGGTGAGGTCCTTCCAGATGCCCGACACCCCGCGCACCTTGGCCTGCCCGCCCAGGATCCCCTCGGTGCCCACCTCGCGGGCCACCCGGGTGACCTCGTCGGCGAAGGCCGACAGCTGGTCCACCATGGTGTTGACGGTCGTCACCAGCTCCAGGATCTCGCCCCGGGCGTCGACGGTGATCTTCTTCGACACGTCGCCGCGCGCCACCGCGGTGGTCACCTCGGCGATGTTGCGGACCTGGCTGGTCAGGTTGTTGGCCATCAGGTTGACGCTGTTGGTCAGGTCCTTCCACGTCCCGGACACCCCGGGCACGCTCGCCTGACCACCGAGGATGCCCTCGGTGCCGACGTCCCGGGCGACCCGGGTGACCTCGTCGGCGAAGGAGGAGAGCTGGTCCACCATCGTGTTGATGGTGTTCTTCAGCTCCAGGATCTCCCCGCGCGCGTCCACCTGGATCTTCTGCGACAGGTCGCCCTTGGCGACCGCGGTGGTCACCTGGGCGATGTTGCGCACCTGGTCGGTGAGGTTGTTCGCCATGAAGTTGACGTTGTCGGTCAGATCGCGCCACACCCCGGCCGCCCCGGGCACCTGCGCCTGGCCGCCGAGCCGCCCCTCGGTACCCACCTGACGGGCCACCCGGGTCACCTGCTCGGCGAAGCCGGAGAGCTGGTCCACCATCGTGTTGATGGTGTTCTTCAGCTCCAGCATCTCGCCGCGCGCGTCCACCTCGATCTTCTGCGAGAGGTCCCCGCGCGCCACCGCCGTCGTCACCTGGGCGATGTTGCGCACCTGGCCGGTCAGGTTGTCGGCCATGAAGTTCACCGAGTCGGTGAGGTCCCGCCAGACCCCGGCCACGCCCGGCACCTGCGCCTGACCGCCGAGCCGCCCCTCGGTGCCGACGTCCCGGGCCACCCTGGTGACCTGCGCGGCAAAGCCGTTCAGCTGGTCCACCATCGTGTTGACGGTGTTCTTCAGCTCCAGCATCTCGCCGGCCACCTCGACGGTGACCTTGCGGGACAGGTCGCCCTTGGCCACCGCGGTGGTCACCTGGGCGATGTTGCGCACCTGCGCGGTCAGCCGGCCGGCCATGGTGTTGACCGAGTCCGCCAGGTCCTTCCAACTCCCCGAGACGCTCCGGACCTTGGCCTGACCGCCGAGCTTGCCCTCGGTGCCGACCTCGCGGGCCACCCGGGTCACCTCGTCGGTGAACTCCGAGAGCTGGTCCACCAGCCCGTTGACGGTCCGCCCGATCCGCAGGTACTCGCCGCGCAGCGGGTGGCTCACCCCGTTGGAGTGCAGCGAGCGCAGCTCCATCTTCTGGTCCAGGTCGCCCTCGGCGATCGAGGTCAGCACCCGGCCCACCTCGGCCATCGGACGGGCCAGATCGTCGATCAGCGCGTTGCAGTTGTCGACCGCCGCCATCCAGGCGCCCTCGCCCGCGCCGGTCTCCAGCCGCTCGTTCAGCCGGCCCTCGCGGCCCACCGCCCGCCGCACCCGGGCCAGTTCGCCGGTCAGGTGCTGGTTGCGCTCGGCCACCTCGTTGAACACCGCGGCGATCTCCGCCAGCGGTCCGTCGCCCGGAACCGTCAGCCGGCGGCGGAAGTTGCCGTCCCGCATCGCGGTCAGCGCGGCCAGCAGCTTGCGCAGCTCGGCGGGCTCCGCGCCCCGCCCGTGGCCCGCCCGCCGGCCGGCCGCGTTCCGCGGCACGGTCCCGGGGCGTCCGCCGCGCTGCGCGGGCGGCGTCGTACCGGTTGCGTCCTTGGTGGCCGAACTCAACGGGCCCCTCCCACATCGTGAACTGTCCGGTGACCGACCGCGCCCCTGCGGGCCCGGCCCCGGGCACCGACCCGGCTGGGCTGCGTACCGGCCGTCCTCGCGGCCACCGGCACCCACACGACCGTACTGCTCCCACCGGCCGTTGCGGACCCCCCAGTCTGGCAGCAGCGGCGGCGCGTATACGGCCGGTTGCGCTCCGAAGGTAGCGCCCCGACCGAAACAGGTGGGCAGAATCACCCTCAGGTGCCTGTTTCGACTCCCCGCCCCCACGGGGAACCAAGCGGAAAGTAGGGTGGAGCGCTGCACCGGGCCACGACCCGACCCCGCGGCGCCGCCCAGGCCGACGGCGCGCACGGGGAGTCGGCGCCGCACCCCGGACAGCCAGGCCAGAGCAGCAGAGGAGAAGTGGCAACGTGGTCACCGCGCGCGCAGCCGCCACCTTCGACCCCGACGGCCGGTCCGCGGCCGCCGCCCGGGGCTTCGTCCGGGACGCGCTGCTCGGCTGGGGCCTGCCCGAGGTCGTCGACGACGCCGTCGTCCTGGTCAGCGAACTGGTCACCAACGCCGTCGTGCACGCCGGCACCGCCGCCGAGGTCTGCTGCCTGCGCGAGGAGGAGACCGTCCGGATCGAGGTCACCGACCACCACCCGGAACGCGGCCTGCCCACCTTCGGCGACGGCCCGGTCACCGCCTCCGACCGCTACGCCGACCCGGACGGCGAGGGCGGCCGCGGCCTGCTGATGTGCTCCGCGCTCGCCCAGCGCTGGGGCGTCGAGTACGCGGCGGGCCGCAAGACCGTCTGGTTCCGGCTCGCCCTGCCCGCCCACGTCGCCGGCACCCGCTACGCCGTCCCGGCCACCCCCGGCAGCGACCTGCCCAGCGGCCCCGGCCCGGTGCACGTCGCCGTCGTCCAGCTCGACGAGGACGGCCGCGTCCTCGCCTGGAACCCGGACGCCGAGGCCCTGTTCCAGTACCCCGCCGGCACCGTCCTCGGCCGCCCCTGGGCCGACCTCGCGGTGTGGCCGCAGTCCGCCGGGCGCGGCCCCGGCCTCACCGACACCCTGCGGCTGGCCCGCTGGGAGGGCGGGTACCACGTCCGGCGCCCGGACGGCCGCGAGGTCGAGGTGTACGGCGTCCAGGTGCGCGTGCGCGACACCGAGGGCGTCCCCTCCACCCTCTGTCTGCTCGTCCTCGAACCCGACCGCGCGGTGCTCCGCTCCCCCGCCCGCGCCCTGCCCGGCGAGCGCACCGACCCGGCCGGCCCCCGGCTCGACCTGCTGGCCGGCCCGGTCGCCACCGACGACCTCGACACCCTGCTCCAGCGCACCGTCGAACGCGCCCGCGACCTGCTCGACGCCGACGCCGCGTACCTGCTGCTCACCACCGAGGACGAGACCGAGTTCGAGGTCCGCGCCGCCACCGGCCTCGCCAGCGGGCACCGCCGGCACGCCCGCTTCCCGGTCGAGGGCGGCAACCGCTACGACTCGGCCCGGCTGCCCACCGTCCACGAGGACCTCTCCGCCCGCCCGGCCGGCCTGCCCCTGCTCACCGGCAGCGGCCTGCGCTCGCTGGTCACCGTCCCGCTCAAGGTCGAGGGCCGGCTGATCGGCTCGCTCGGCATCGCCACCGCCGCACCCGGCCGCTACGACAACGAGGACGCGCTGCGCCTGCAGTTCGCCGCCGACCGGGTCGCCCTCGCCGTCGAGAGCACCCGGCTCACCGAGCTCGAACGGCTGCGCCGCGGCTCGCTCTCCTTCCTCGTGGAGGCCTCCGACCTGCTGGCCGGGACCCTCGAACACGAGCAGACCCTCGCGCTGATGGCACAGATGGCCGTCCCCACCCTGGCCTCCTGGTGCGCCGTCTACACCAAGGGCGACCACGGCTCCTCGCCCGGCCTCGCCTTCGTCCTGCACGAGGACGAGGACCGGATCGACGCGCTGCGCGAACTGCTCGGCAAGACGCCCGTCCCGGAGGCCGGCCCGACCCACGGCGTCCGCTTCTGGCCGGCGCCCGCCGAGACCGCCGCCGCCGGCGGGCTCACCGACAGCCCCGAACTCGCCGGCCTGCTCGGCGAGACCGTCGTCCTGCCGCTGACCGCCCGCAACCGGGTCACCGGCCTGCTGACCCTCGGTGTCCCGACCGGCGTCCGCTTCCGCCAGGAGATCCTCGAGCTCGCCGAGGACCTCTCCCGCCGGGCCGCCCTCGCCCTCGACAACTCCCGTCTCTACTCCGAGCGCACCGCCACCAGCCAGGCCCTGCAACGCAGCCTGCTGCCACCGGAGTTGCCGGAGATCCCGGGCGTCGAGGTGGACGTCTACTACCAGGCCGCGGGCGAGGGCAACGAGGTCGGCGGCGACTTCTACGACCTGTTCACCATCCGCGAGGGCACCTACGGCTTCGCCATCGGCGACGTCTGCGGCACCGGCCCCGAGGCCGCCTCGGTCACCGGCCTCGCCCGGCACTCGCTGCGCCTGCTCGCCCGCGAGGGCCTGGACGCCCCGCAGGTGCTCAGCCGCCTCAACACCGCCATCCTGGACGAGGGTTCGCGCAGCCGCTTCCTCACCCTGCTCTACGGCGAGCTGACGCCCCGCCCGGACGGCAGCACCGAACTGTCCCTGGTCTGCGCCGGCCACCCGCTGCCGCTGCGGCTGCGCACCGACGGCCAGGTCGACCGGGCCGCCACCCCGCAGCCGCTGCTCGGCGTCATGGAGGACCTCGACCTCACCGCCGAACACCTGGTCCTCGCCCCCGGCGAGGTGCTGCTGTGCGTCACCGACGGCGTCACCGAACGCCGCGAGGGCCGGCGGATGCTCGGCGACGACGGCCTCGCCGAGGTGCTCACCGGCTGCACCGGCCTCACCGCCGGCGCGGTCGCGATGCGCGTGCAGCGCGCGGTCGAACGCTTCGCCCCGGAACCGCCGTCCGACGACATGGCCATCCTGACGCTGCGGGTACCCGCCCAGCGCACCGCCTGACCGAACCTGTTGAATCGGGCCCCCCGCCAGGGCCAACCGTGAGCGTTCCACAGCTGACGACGTCACAAATTGTGCGATTCACAAGGGTACAAGCGGGTTGTGCCGGGTACACCGATCTCACCGGGGAATCCCCCGGCGGGGACGCGACCAGCGGCTCTCCCGCTGGCCCATCACTTCTGACCGCAGCCGTCGCACGCTCCAGCCGTGCGCCCTCGGCGCGGTCGCGCGCATCCACTCACTCATCGGACCACACCACTGCGTTCGGACACGTCTGTGGTCGAACACCTCTGCCTTCGAACACACCCCACTGCGTTCGCTGCGCCCTGCGCGCGCCCAGAGTGAAAGGAGCCTCCGGTGAGCAACGACGCTTCCGGGGCAACAAACACCCGCTCCACCGGAGCCGACGCGGGTAACCTCGGCTACCTCGCACTCGGCCTCACACTGCTCGCCTACGGCCTGCTCTCCACCGGCATCCTCAGCGGCACCGGAGTCGGGGACGCGGCCCACCTCGCCCACCTGGTCGGCGGCCTCACCCTCTTCATCGCGGGCCTCTGGCAGCTCCGCGGCGGCGAGGGCTTCACCGGCACCGCGTTCACCAGCCTCGGCGCCTTCTGGGCGACCTGGTCCGCGGCCGGCGGGGCAGGCAAGAACGCCACCGGCCTGTTCCTGCTGCTGTGGGCCCTGCTCGCCCTCACCCTCACGGCGGCCAGCTGGAACGGCGGCCTGCTCAGCCGCGCCGTCTACGGCCTGCTGACCGTCTCCCTGCTGCTCTCCGCCATCGCCGTCTTCGGCGAGTACAGCGGTCTCGCCAAGGCCGCCGGCTGGGTCGCGACCGTCTCCGGTGCCTCCGCCTGGTACTGGGCCACCTCCGCGCTGAGCGGCGGTGCCTGGGGCCGGATCGCCCTGCCGGTCAAATGACCTGCTTCGGCTGATCGCCGTGACCCACCCGATCCGCCCGATCGATCCGGTCCGCCCGATCCGTTGAGCGGGCCCGGGGCCGGGCTCCCGTGTCGACCGTGTCGACGGGGGTCCGGCCCCGCCGTCGTGCCACCAGCGCCAGCACCACGTACGCCAGCAGCAGGATCGCCACCGCCACGATGCCGTCCGCCCAGAAGTGGTTCGCCGTCACCACGACCACCGCCACCGTCAACACCGGGTGCAGCACCATCAACCAGCGGAACGGACTCGGCGACACCCGCACCACCGCGACCGCCGCCAGCACGCACCACGCCACGTGCACCGAAGGCATCGCGGACAGCTGGTCCGCCACCACCACGCCGCCGACCGCACCCCCGTAGACCGACTGCCCGTACTCGGCGGCCACGTCGACGAAGCCGTTCTGCGGCAGCATCCGGGGCGGCGCCACCGGGATGAACTGCACCAGCAGACAGACCGCCGTGGTGATCACCACCGTGTTGCGCACCCACGCGTACCGCTCCCGGTGCCGCACGAACACCCAGAGCAGCACCGCCAGCATCACCGCGAAGTGCATCACCGCGTAGTAGTAGTTCGCCAGCCGCACCAGCACCGGGTACGGCGTGACCGCCGCCTGCCAGGACGCCTCGTCCGGCAGACCGACCGAGAGCTCCGTGCGGTGGATCCAGTTCGCACGGTCCAGCGCGTGGTCCGAACTCATCACCGACAGGTGCCCCACCAGCTGCCAGAGCGCGAACAGCGCCAGCAGCGTGCCGGCCTCCCGCAGCAGCGCCGACACCGCGGGCCGCCGAACCCTGGCGGCCGCGTACGCACCACCGTAGAGAGCGACCGCGGTGCCCCCGGCGGACTGCCAGGTAAGGGTCAGGTTCTGCAACGGATCGCGCCTCTCCACCGAGCTCCGGTCGTGTGTCGGCAGAGGGTAACGCAAAAAGACCCCCTCCCGGGTGGGAGGGGGTCTTTTTGGAATGATTGTTCGGCGGCGTCCTACTCTCCCACAGGGTCCCCCCTGCAGTACCATCGGCGCTGTGAGGCTTAGCTTCCGGGTTCGGAATGTAACCGGGCGTTTCCCTCACGCTATGACCACCGAAACACTATGAAACTGTCGACCCGCCGGCAGGGCGGTC
The DNA here is from genome assembly GCF_040302625.1 of Kitasatospora sp. NPDC097643. NCBI lineage: Bacteria > Bacillati > Actinomycetota > Actinomycetes > Kitasatosporales > Streptomycetaceae > Kitasatospora > Kitasatospora sp. NPDC097643. The sequence continues at coordinate 143,594 of NZ_JBEOSA010000015.1, forward strand.
GTTGTTTCAGAACAACACAGTGGACGCGAGCAACTGAGGACAAGCCCTCGGCCTATTAGTACCGGTCAACTCCACCCCTCACAGGGCTTCCATATCCGGCCTATCAACCCAGTCGTCTACTGGGAGCC